>NZ_JAPSKN010000068.1 GCF_031181705.1 Streptomyces sp. | reverse complement strand
CCCAGGCCGGTGCCGGCGGAGTCCTGGACCTCGGGCGCCGTCGGCTGCGACGGCACGCTCGGGACGACGCCGGCCGGGCCCGCGATGCCCGGCGTGACGGTGGCGCTGCCGCTCCGGCGGGCCGGCTTGCCGCCCCCGGATCTGCCGTCCTCCCTGGAGCCGGCCGCGGCGGCGCCGAAGTCCTGGCCGCCGAACTCGCCGAGGGCGGCGCGCGCCTGGGAGATCCGGATGGCCTCCATCGTCATGTCGTGCCGCATCTCCGAGCGGCTCCAGGCACGCTCGGCGAGCTCCCACATCGTGGTGAGGTGCACCGGGTTGGTCCCGGTGACCTCGGCCAGGGCCACGATCGCGCCCTTGGGCGCGAGCAGCCGGCCGTTCAGATACCGCTCCCACGACGTCTTGCTGTAGCCCGTGCGGTCCGCCACCGACGCGATGCTCAGACCGCTGCGGTCCACGAGTCTGCGCAGCTGGCTGGTGAACTCCCTGATCTGTGGATCGAGCTCATCCGGCAAGGCCTTCCAACGAGGCATTGCTTCCCACCCTCTTCCCCCCGGTACGTGCTGTTCTTTCCCGCGCTGTTCGCCCCGCGCGTGGCGGCCTGGGCCGATCCCCGTTGTGGCTACCCACTGGGATGCGTCCAGTCAGGATCTCAGTTCCCCGACGGGAGGCGCACAGAAGCGCGGGGCCCGCGCGCGATACACCCTGGACCGTCCCGATTGTCCATGCCAACCCCCGTGTCGCACCACTTCGTGCGGAATCGGAAGCAGGACGTACCGGAACCGTCACTTCCGTGCCACAGCGTACTGACAGGCGTTGAACAGGCCGTTCGCGGTGCACGAGGGTGGATCGCGGCGGCGGCCCGTCCTTCCTCGGGGGAGGGGACGGGCCGTCGTCCGGTCATTCGCTGGTGACCGTGAAGTGCAGGGTGTCCTTCAGGAACGGGATCTGCAGCAGCGGATGCGGCTGGGCCATCAGCGCCAGCAGGACGATCACGGTGCCCAGCACGCCGTACGTGACGATGTCGGTGAAGCGGGAGCGGACGGCGAGCATGCCGACGTCCGGGAGCAGCCAGCGCAGCGCGCCGCCGCCCAGCAGGGCGACGCCGATCAGCAGCGTCCCGAGCCGGAACCGGTCGAACGCCGTGACCAGCAGCCCGAGCCCGGCGAGCCCCAGCACGGCGAGCACGGGCCACTGCCGGGCCGGCGCGGGCGCGTCCCCGGACGCGGCCCGGCCACCGCCCTCGGGGCGCGCGGTGTCCTTGGTGAACAGCGGGAACCGCCGGGTGACCCGCCGCGGCCGTCCGTCGGCGCCGGGGGCGCTGACGGGGTCACGCACGGTGAACTCCTCGCCGTCGCCCTCGTCCGTCACATCAGGACCGCCGCCCCGGCCGTCGCGCTCGTCGGGGCTCTCATGGCCGTCACGGCCCTGATGGCCCTCGAGCCCGGTTGGCCCGGCCTGGCCGTCACGACCCCTGGGGTCGTCGTGCGCGTCGGACGCGAGCGCCCCGTCCGGGCCGGGCGCGGCGCTCGGCGCGTTCGCTGCGTCGCGGTCAGCCGGCACTGCGCTCCGCCGCCTCGACCACGTTGACGAGCAGCTGCGCGCGGGTCATCGGGCCGACCCCGCCGGGGTTCGGGGAGATGAAGCCGGCGACCTCGGCCACGTCGGGGTGGACGTCGCCCACGATCTTGCCCTCGGCGCTGCGCGAGACACCGACGTCGAGGACTGCCGCGCCCGGCTTGACGTCCTCGGCGCGGATCAGATGGGCGGAACCGGCCGCCGCGACGATGATGTCCGCGCGCTTCAGGTGCGCCGACAGGTCGCGCGTGCCGGTGTGGCACTGGGTCACGGTCGCGTTCTCGCTGCGCCGCGTGAGCAGCAGCGGCATCGGCCGGCCGATGGTCACGCCGCGTCCGACGACCACCACCTCGGCGCCCTTGATCTCCACGCCGTACTGCCGCAGCAGGGTCAGCACGCCGTTCGGGGTGCAGGGCAGCGGCGCCGGCTCGTTCAGGACGAGACGGCCGAGGTTCATCGGGTGCAGGCCGTCGGCGTCCTTGTCCGGGTCCATCAGCTCCAGGATGCGGTTCTCGTCGATGCCCCTGGGCAGCGGGAGTTGCACGATGTACCCGGTGCAGGCCGGGTCCTCGTTCAGCTCGCGCACGACCGCCTCGATCTCCTCCTGCGTGGCGGTGGCGGGCAGCTGACGCTGGATGGAGGCGATGCCGACCTGCGCGCAGTCGCGGTGCTTGCCGGCGACGTACTTCTGGCTGCCGGGGTCGTCCCCGACGAGGATCGTGCCGAGGCCGGGCGTGACGCCCTTCTCCTTCAGCGCCGCCACGCGGGCGGTCAGATCGGACTTGATCGCGGCTGCGGTGGCCTTGCCATCGAGAATCTGGGCGGTCATGGCCCCATCCTCGCGGATGACCCCGCCCCGGTTCCAATCCGCCCGCAATCCGGGCACCGGGGGTGCGCTCCGCCCGTATCCGCCCATGATCAGCGATGTTGCACTTGCACAACACATCGGGAATGCGGCTGGACAAGCCGGTCAGTGGTGCAGAACGATGACCTGACAAGTGCCGCGGGCAGTTCAACGGGGGGACGGTCGCAATCTGAAGAGCTCTCCTCCGTACGGACGTCACGCGTCGTCCCCGCACTCGGAACAACGGAGGAAAGTCCGCCATGAGCTTCGGCGACCCGAACAACCCCTACGGCCAGCCCCAGGGGCAGCAGCCGCAGCAGCAGCAGCAGGGCTACGGCTACCCGCAGCAGCAGGGACAGGCGCCCGGCTACGGCTACCCGCAGGCCCCTCCGGTCTCCCCCTACGGCGCAGGACCCGCCGCCCCGACCACGATGCCCGGCTCGGTGAGCGCGGCCCGCGTGATGCTGTGGGTGATCGTCGGCCTCCAGGTCCTCGGCGTGGCCATCTTCGCCTTCTCCGCCATCGCGCTCAACGCCGCGAAGGACGACGAGTCCCTGAAGGACAACACCGCCTTCCAGGACCTCGTCGGTGACTCGACCGGCGTGATCTGGGGCTACGTGGTGTTCGGCCTGGCCTGGCTGGTGTTCGCGGCCGTGCTGGCGACGAAGTTCAAGAACGGCGGCAACGGCGTCCGCGTCACGATCCTGGTCTTCGCCATCATCACGGCGGTCCTCGGCATCTACCCGTTCGTCATCGTCGGCCTGGTGCACACGATCCTGGCCGTCCTGGTGGCGGTGTTCGTCGGCAACGCGGCCGGCAAGGCCTGGTTCAACCGCCCCCGCTACTGAGCGGACCCGGTCGACCGGACCACTTCACGCCAATCACATCCAAGGGCCGTGTCTCACCCGTACGAGGGGGGCACGGCCCTGGTGCGTCGCCCTAGTCTGACGGTGGTAGCTGTTCAGGCACGGGGAGAGCACCTTGTACAGCATCGTCGTGGTACCTCCGCCGACCACGGAGGACGAGCGAGACCGCACCCCCAACCGCCGCGCGCCCGGCCCACGCCCCACCCTCGGCCGGTCCGCGCCCGACAACGTTGCCCACCCCCTTCACCCCTTCCGCCCCTTCCACTCCCCGCACGAGGCCGGACCGGCCGCCCCGCCGGGCGGGGGGACCCGGTGACCGAGCCCTACGCCGTACCCGTACCGAAGGGTTACCGGGTCGGTGTCTGGGAGGTGCGCGAGCCCCTCGCGACCGGGGCCTTCGGCAGCGTGTACACGGCCCGGCGCGTCGGCGGCGACGCCGCGCTGCCGCCGACGGCCGCCCTGAAGTTCCTGCCCACCGGCACCGCGACGCCCCGCCGGCTGGCCCACCTGCGGGAGTTGATCGAGCGCGAGGTCGAGCTGTACCGGCGCCTGCGGCACCCGCGGCTGGTGCGGATGTACGAGACGCTGACCGTCGACGACCCCGGCCGTCCGGAGCTGGACGGCGCCACCGTCCTCGTCCTGGAGCGGGCCGAGGGCTCGCTGTCCGCCCTGCTCGAAGCCACGCCCCGGCCCGCGGCCGGCCCCGCCCTGCTCGCGCAGATCTGCGAGGGCCTGGCCCAGCTGCACGGCGCCGGCTGGGTGCACGGCGACCTGAAACCGGCCAACGTCCTGCTGATGGCGGACGGTTCGGTCCGGCTCGCCGACTTCAACATGGCCGCCGAGCTGGAGGGCACCCACGCCTACACACCGGCCTTCTCCACCCCGGACTACACCCCGCCCGAGCTGCTGTGGACCGAGATCGGCGAACGCGGCCGCCGGATCCGCCCCTCCGCCGACGTCTGGGCCTTCGGCGTCCTCGCCCACCTCGTCCTGACCGGTTCCTTCCCCCTGACCGGCGCCACCCCGACGGTCCGCCGCGACGCGGCCGTCGCCTACGCCCGCGGCACCGACGAGCTGCGCCTGTCGCCCGCGCTGACCGACGACTGGCGCCAGATCATCTCCGCCTGCCTGACCCGCACCCACGCCAACCGCGTCACCGCCGAGGCACTGCTGCGCCGGGTCGAGGCCGCCGCCGGCACCGGGCACCGCCCCTTCCGCCTGCCCCGGCTGCGCCCGGCCCGCCGCCGCCCGCGCCGTGCGTCCGTCGTGGCGGCCGCGGCCGCCGCCGTCACGGCCGTCGCCGCCCTCGCCTACGGCGTCGGCCTCCTGGACGAGGGCGCGCGTGGCGGCGGCAGCGGCCCGGGAGCGACGGCGAACGTCTCCGCCGCCGCGTACGGCGCCTCGGAACTGCGCACCGACCGCGGCATTCCGCCCGCCTACCGGCTGCTGATCGTCGAGACGGCGCACGACTGCGACCAGAAGGACGTCACCCCGGTCCTGATCGCCGCCATGCTGAAGGTGGAGAGCGACTTCGACCCGGACCTGTCCGACCCCGCCAACGACGAGTACGGCATCGCCCGCTGGACCCCACGCGTCCTGCGCTGGTGGATGAACGAGGACGGCACCCCCGGGGAGACCGTCCCCCATCCGCCCTTCCCGCCGGCCGAGTCCATCCCCGCGATGGGCCGCTACCTGTGCTGGATCGCACCCCGCCTGCACGCGGACCTGCCGGGCGACCGCCGGGTCCTGATCGCCACCGCGTACCGCAGGTCGTACCGGACGGTGAACAAGGCGGGCGGCGTGCCCCCGGACGTACGCGACTACGCCGACCGCGTCGCCCACTACCTCAAGCAGTACGCGCCGGCCGGGCGGCGGTGACCCCGCCCGGTCCGGGCGGCGTGCCGGGTCCGGGCAGCGGGAGGCCCAGGAGCGCGGAGAGGTCGCCGGACGCCTGCGCGTCGTCCCGGAAGCACACGGTCCGCCAGCCCGCCGCCCGTGCCGCCGCGCAGTTCTCCGGGAGGTCGTCGACGAGGACGTGGCCGGGGGTGGGGGACGCCGCCGCCGCGATGCGGAAGACGGCCGGATCGGGCTTGCGCACGCCGACCCGGCACGAGTCCACGACGGCGTCGAAGGGGCCGGCCGGGGCGGTGATGCGCCGCCAGTGCCCTTCCCATTCGGGCACGTTGTTGGTGAGCAGCCCGACCGGGTGGCCGGCGGCCCGGACGGCGCGGGCCACCGCCGCCATCACCGGGTTGCCCCGGCGCCCGCCCAGCCACTGCTCGCCGAACCGCTCCAGCCGCGCGGCGCCGAGGTCCAGGCCGGGGTGGCGGGCGCGCAGCGCCGCCCGGACCCGGGCTCCCCACTCGGCCTCGCTGATCCGGCCCAGTTCGAGCGGGGCCAGCGGGTGCATGCCGAGGTCCGCTCCCACGTCGGCCACGGCCCGGCGCAGCCGCTCGGGTGAGATGCCGGTCTCCTCGGCGTACCGGGCGTACAGCTCGGCCATGGTGGGGGTCAGGACACCGCCGAAGTCGAACCAGACGGTGGTGGCGGCGGGCGCGTCACCCTCCGGTGCGCGGTGGTCGTCACGCGTGGTCGTCACGGTGCGCCGCCCGGCTCAGGCGGCGCTCAGGAGCCGGGGGCGGGCATCGGTCACGACGATGTCGCCGGTGCCGCGGTCGCCTCGCTCCCGGAGAGCGCGGTCTTTGCGGGCGAGGGTCACCCGCGCCGTCGCCAGGACGTCGCCCTCCTGCTCCAGGGCGAGGTCGAGCACGGGGCGTCCGTCGGCCCCGTCGGCGACCCGGGCACGGCAGTCGGTGGGCAGCTCGAACTCCCCGAACCGCAGGAACGTCACGTCGCAGCCGGTCAGTTCCAGCTCCTGGGGGGCGACGTCGAGGCCGCACAGCTCGCGGGCGGCCGTGGTGGCCGTCTGGCGGAGCGCCTCGAACATCACCGCACCCGGGATGTGGTCCACGTAGTGGTCGAAGAGCGCGGGGTGGCCGCGGTCGACGACCACCTGGGCCACCACCTCCGGGGCGGAGGAGACGGTCACCCGTCCCAGGACGACGTTGGCGGACAGCTCACGGCCCACCTCGGCGGGCGCCAGCCGGTTGACCAGGGGGTGGGCGCGGCGCGGGGCCAGGGCGAGAGCGGCCCTGGCCCGGGTGCGCAGCTGCCGCATGCTCCGGCGGGGTATCCACCGGAAGGCCAGCCGCATGGTCGCCGCCGCCCGGCCGTCGACCGAGGCCCGCACGTCCACGGTGGCGCCGCAGGGCCGGCCGGCCCGCTCGCGGACGTCG
Source organism: Streptomyces sp. (assembly GCF_031181705.1). GTDB lineage: Bacteria > Actinomycetota > Actinomycetes > Streptomycetales > Streptomycetaceae > Streptomyces. Next base: position 22,642 of record NZ_JAPSKN010000068.1, on the reverse strand, counting down.
GTGAACTCGCCCTCCACGGTGACGGCGGCGGGCAGTTCACCGACGCGCAGCGCCTCGGGGTCGAGGACCTCCAGCGTGCCCCGGTCGAAGACGAAGCTGCTGTCCGCCGGTGCCGCGAGGTACTCGTGCGAGGCGAGGATGCAGCACTGGCGGAAGATCTCCAGGACGAGCAGCGGGTCGTAGGACGGGACCGTCCGCGCGTCCGTCACGTGGTCGCTGTAGTACAGGTGCGCTCGCGGCGGCTGGGCCGCGACCCGGAAGGTGCGCTCGCCGGTGCGCCGGGTGTCGGTCAGGAAGCACTCGCTGACGGCGGCGCGGTGGGTGAGGGAACGATCGACGGTCCGGGCGTAGGAAAGGGCCCCGTCTGTCATGGGTGCTGCCTCCTCGGGCGGGTTCGGTGTCGGGCCGGGCTGAGCGGTGCGGGACTGCGGGGGCGGCTGCCGGGACGACGGCGGGGCGGGGACCGCCGTCGTCCCGCGAGGCCTTTCGGGTGGCGGGGTGAGGCCCGGTCAGGAACCGGCCGGGGTGTCCCGCCGCCCGTCGAAGACGACGAGCTGGCGTCCGCGTACGCCGCCCGCGGCGAGGCGGCGGTGGGCGTCCGGTACGGCGGTCGGGGTGAGCAGGGAGTCCGTGCGCAGGGAGAGCAGCCCCTCGCAGGCGAGTGCGGCGAGTTCGGTGAGCGCGGCGGCCTTGTCCGGGTAGGCCATGACGTTGAGCTCGTGCCGCACGATCCCGCGGGGCACGGCCAGTTCGCCCGGACGGCAGGTCACCACGGCGCCGCCGTCGCGGACGGCGCCGAGCACCGGTTCGCCCAGGACGGCGGCGTCCACCAGCGCGTCGACGCCCTCGGGCACGGCGCGGCGGTACCGCTCGGCCAGCGAGGCCGCCGCCGTGGCGGTCGCGTGCGGTGCGTCCGCCGGCTCCTCGTGCCGCGCCACGATGATCTCCGCGCCGAGCTGCTTCAGCAGCGGCTCGTCCTCGGCGGCCGCCTCGGCGACCACGCGGAGGCCGCGGTGCGCCGCGAGCTGGATCACGAAGCCGCCGAGTGCGCCGGCCCCGCCGGTGACGGCCAGGGTCGCCCCGGAGCGGAGTCCGAGCAGGGCCAGCGCCTGATGGGCCGTCAGCGCGTTCATGGGCAGCCCGGCCGCCCGGACCAGGTCCATGCCCGGCGGGACCAGCACCGTGTCCGCGGCGGAGACGACCACGTACTCGGCCTGGGCCCCGCCCAGCGGACGGAACGGGTTGACGAAGGCCATGACCCGGTCGCCCAGGGCGAACAGGGTGCCGGCGCCCGCGGCGTCGACGGTGCCGGACACGTCCATGCCGGGGATGTACGGGGGTTCGAACGCGGCCATGTAGGCGGCGAGTTCGCCCGAGCGGAGCATGAGGTCGGTGGGGTTGACTGCTGCGGCGGCCACGCGGACGCGCAGCTCTCCGGGCCCGGGGTCCGGTATCCCCCGGTCGATGACCTCGAGCACGTCCGGTCCGCCGTATTCCAGGATTCCGACTGCGCGCATGGTGGAGCACTTCCGTTGTGGGGCCGTGAGGCCTGCGGGTGGGTTGTCTCGGGCGGGTGGAACGGGGTTGGTCAGGCCGGGTGCCGCAGGCCGGCGGGCGACGTCCGGGCCGTCCACAGGGGCTCGGGGAGCCGCAGCGGGGGTGCCGGGGGCGGGGCGGGCAGCAGGCGCCAGCCCTCCCGTGCGGCGATGGCGCGCAGTTCCCGGTCGCCGCCGACCACCACGCCGCGGCCCGAGGCCCGCAGCATGGGCAGGTCCGAGGCGTGGTCGCCGTAGGCGGTGGCGGCGGCCGGGTCGATGCCGTGCTCGGCGCACCAGGACCGGACGGCGTCCGCCTTGGTGGCGCCGATCATCGTGACCGCGGCGTCGCCGGTGTAGTGGCCGAGGACGGTCTCCGGCTCCGTCGCCAGGACCGCGTCCACCTCCAGCAGGCGGGCCAGCGGCGCGATGAGCGCGGCGAAGGAGCCCGACACGAGCACCACGGGCTCCCCCGCCGCCTGGTGCCGGCGCAGCGCGGCGACGGCCTCGTCGTGCAGGAAGCCCCCGGACTCCAGCTCCGAGCGGAACCAGTCCTCGGCCAGGTCCGTCACGTAGGAGACGCTGAGCCGGGCGTAACTGGCGAAGTAGGCGCGGTTGGTGCGTGACCGGCACACGCCCGCCTCGGTCATGGCGCGCAGCCGTTGCCGCTCCTGCGCGTAGGCCTGCGGGGGGCGTCCCTCGACGGCGAAGCGGTACTCGAGGAACCGGAACAGGGTGGTCCCGGTGGTGAGTGTGCCGTCGACGTCGAAGAACGCGGCCCCCGCGGTGCCGGCCGGGCCGTCACCGGTCAAGGCGGGCGCCCTTCGCGGTGAGCAGCCGGGCGGTCTCGGCGACGTTGGAGGCGTCGAGTATCTCGTCGTCGCCGATCTCGACCCCGTACACCTTGGACAGGTGCACCGCGAGTTCCAGCAGGACGAGGGAGTCGAAGTCCATGTCCTCGTACGGCGTGGTGGCGGTCGTGTCCTGCGGTGCCTCGAACTTGCCGCGGACGATGTCGAGCACGGCCTCGGTCAGGTCGGCCGGGGCGGTGGGTGCGGTCATGGTGTCCTTCTCCTTCGGTCGGGCGGGGTCAGGCGGGTACGACGTCGGGCCAGGTGAGCGCCGCGGAGCCCCAGGTGAGTCCGCCGCCGAAGGCGGTGAGCAGCACCCGCTCCCCCACCGTGAGGGAGGCCGCGGCGTCCGCGAGGGCGATGGGAATGGACGCGGCCGAGGTGTTCCCGACCTGGTCGAGGTTGACCACCGCCCGCTCGGCGGGGATGCCGAGCTGCTCGGCGACCGCGCGCAGGATGCGGACGTTGGCCTGGTGGCCGACCAGGTGGCCGAGGCTCTCGACCGGCCAGCCGATCCGGTCGAGCAGGGACGCGGACGACTCGCTCATGCGCTGCACGGCCGAGAGGAAGACCTTGCGGCCCTCCATGGCGAAGTACTCGTCGCCCGGGGCGGGTTCGGTCAGCGCGGCGCGCTGCCGGGAGCCCCCGGCCGGGATGCAGATCACGTCCTTCTGCGTGCCGTCGGAGCCGAGTTCGAAGCCGTGCAGGGCGCCGGGCAGGTCCGCGTCGCCCGCGGTGAGGACGACCGCCCCGGCACCGTCCCCGAAGATCACCGAGGTGGTGCGGTCGGCCGGGTTGAGGATGGTCGAGTAGGTCTCGGCGCCGATGACCAGGGCGGTTTGCGCCCGTCCGGCGCCGATGGCGTTGGCCGCGGTCTCCAGCGCGTAGACGAATCCGGAGCAGACGGCGCTGATGTCGAACGCCGCCGCGCCGGCCAGGCCGAGCCGGGCCGCGACGTCGGGCGCGGTGGCCGGGCACAGGTGGTCGGGCGTGGTGGTGGCCAGGACCACCAGGTCCACCGCGCCCGGCCCGGGGTCGACGCCCGCGGACTTCAGCGCGCGGTGCCCCGCTTCCACGGCGAGGTCGCCGGTGGAGGTGCCCGGGTCCGCCCAGCGCCGGCTGCGTATGCCGGTTCTGGACGTGATCCACTCGTCGGTGGTGTCGAAGCGGTCCGCGAGTTCTTCGTTGCTGACGCGACGCGGAGGAAGGTAGGCGCCGAGTCCGGTGAGTACGGCGGTCAGGGGCATGTGTCTCGCCTCCCGTGGAGGGCCGCGGGCCGCGGGCGCCGGTGGTGACCGGCTGCGGCCGAGGACGCGAACTGGGATCGGAGCCGTCGGCTCCGGGTGGTGGTGCGCTCCCGGGCCGTCACGCGGGGAGCAGGTGGGCGACGGAGCAGCTCAGCCGCAGGCCGGCGTGGTCGGCGGCGATCTCGGCGCTGCGCCAGGTGCCCTGGGCGCTGTGCAGCAGCTGCGGTTCCCGGAGCCTGACCTCGAACCGGCCTCCGGCCGTGTCGGCTTCGGGTGCCGGACCGATGACGGTGCGCCGCATCCACAGCGTGTTGCTGTCGGCCCGGGGGACTCCGTCCAGCGAGTAGAGCAGGACCTGGCCGAGCTGGAGCGCCGCGACGAACAGGTCGATCATCGACGCCGGGCCGTCCGGGTCGAGGGTGAGGTCGGCCCGGGCCAGCGAGGCGTCCGGGAGCACCTCGACGGAGGTGAGCAGCTGTCGCCGGTCGCGGTGCGGGGTGCCGAAGGGCGCGTCGTTCCAGGGGCCGGGCAGCGCGTCGGCGTCCGCGTGGCGGGCCGTGCCCACCCGGGCGGGGGCGGCCTGCGGCGCGCCGGTCCCGGCGGTGGTCTCCACCCGTACGGTGAGCAGGCCCACGCGGCATTCCATGGTCGTCGTGCCGTCGCCGGCGGTGTCCAGGAGCCGGCCGGAGACCGGGAACGTGTCGAGGTCCTCCTCCTGCGGCTTCTTCCCGGCCTTGATCGTCAGCGACCGGACGCCGAACGGCGTGTGCGGGCCGAGGCCGCGGGTGTGGGCGGCGTGCAGGCCGGCGAGCCGGGCGCCGTAGAGCATGACGTCGATGGTGGACAGATGGGGCCGCTGGGTGCTGTCGCCCTTGCGGGACCAGGCGCCGGGGATCTCCAGGCCCGCCGTGGCGGTGATGCCGCGGTCGTCGACGGTGAGGTCGGTGAGCGAGTGGTGCACCCGTTTGAAGCCCTCGCCGAAGAACCGTTCCTCCCGGGCGCCGAGGAAGTCGTCCACGGTGCCCAGGGTGTCGAGAGGTGCTGCCGTAGTCATAGAGTTTCCTTCGTAGGCGGCCACACCCCTGCGGGGTGACGGCCGTTGAACGGCGACGGCGATGCCCGGGACCCTCCGCAACAGTGGACCGGGTATCGCCGACGTCCAGGTCGGGCGGTGCTCAGGCGGTCCGGCTGGCCTGGACGGGCTCAGCGGTGCCCGCGACCGGCTCGCTCTCCGCGGGGTCGACGTGGTCGCCCGACGCCGGCTTCTTGAAGTTGAGCACCACGAGGAACGTGAGCGCGATGCCGACGGCGATCGCCCAGGTGGCCGTGGTGACTCCGTCCATGAGTTCGCCGAGGTCCTTGGTCTCCCCGCCGCCCGAGGCGTTGGCGATCGCGATCAGCACGGCGAGGCCGACGGCGCCGCCGATCTGCTGGCCGGTCGTCGCGATTCCGGAGCCGATGCCCTGGTCCGCCGCCTCGACCCCGGTGGTGGCCGCGGCGAACATGGTCGTGAAGACGATGCCCTGGCCCAGCGAGAGCACGAACAGCGAGGGCGCGATCACGCCGTACGAGGCGTCCTGGCCGAGCGTGAGGGCGAGCACGACGGTGCCCACCAGGCCCATGGCCAGACCGATGAACAGGGTGTTGCGCACGCCGAACCTGGTGGCCCACTTGCCGCCCACGATCGTGCCGATCAGCACGCTGCCGGACGGCAGCACGAAGGCGAAGCCGGTGGTCCAGGCGCTGTAGCCCTGGACGATCTGCCAGTACTGGGTGAGGAAGTACGCCAGGGCCCCGAAGGTGGCCATGAACAGGAAGGTGATGCCGGCACCGGTGGACAGGTTGCGGTTGCCGAACAGCCGCAGCGGCACCATGGGGGCCGCGCTCCGGCTCTCGATGACCAGGAACAGCGCGAAGGTCAGGACGGCGACGGCGAGCGCGGCCAGGACCTGGCCGGAGCCCCAGCCCGCCTCCGGGCCCTGCACGAGGGCGAAGACGAACAGCGTGGACGCGACGGTGCCGGTGATCGCGCCGGGCAGGTCGAACCCGCTGCCGGCCTGCGGCTTGTCGTCGGGCAGCAGGGACATCGCCACGAACATGGCGGCGCCGGCCAGCAGCACGTTGACGTAGAAGACCGAGGGCCAGCCGAAGGCGTCGGTCAGCAGACCGCCGAGGATCGAGCCGAGCACCATGCCGGAGCCGCCGGCGCCGCCCCACACGGACAGGGCACGGTTGCGTTCGGCGCCCTCCGCGAAGAGCGTCGTGACGAGGGACAGGGTCGCCGGCGCGAGGAACGCGCCGCCCAGGCCCTGCACCGCCCGGGCGGCGATGAGCAGCCACGGCTCCTCGGCGAGACCGCCCGCGAGGGAGGACACCGCGTAGAGGAAGAGGCCGAGGACGAACATCCGCTTGCGGCCGAAGAGGTCGGTCGCCCGGCCGCCCAGCAGCAGGAATCCGCCGAAGGCGACGGCGTAGGCGGAGACCACCCACTGGAGGTCCTGGGCGCCGAAGCCGAGCTTGTCGCCGATCTCCGGCAGGGAGACGAAGACGATGTTGTAGTCGATCGCAATGATCATCTGGGCGAACGCGAGCAGTGCGAGCACCGCTCCCAGATGACGCGGCCGTGTCGAGTTGATGCCGGACACGCCGGTTCCTTTCGTGGTTGACGTCGGGGGGACGAGGGTGGGAAGGGAGGGGACGGGACGGTGGGGACGTGCGGGGGCGGGAGCGGCGCGCCGGTCAGTAGCGCATGGCGTAACCGATGCGCCGGGCCAGGGACTTCTGGCGCTGTGCCTCGTGGAAGCGGGCGTCGGCCTTGAGGTCCTCGATGTCGGCCAGGACGCGGCGCTGCGCCTCCTCGATGGCCTCCTCGATCGGGACCACCACCGGCAGGTCGAAGAGCTTGACGATCTTCTCGATCCGGTCCGGGATGGGACCGCCGATGACCCGGTAGGGGATGTCCATCCGCTCCAGCGCCTCGATGAGCAGGTCGTCGGAGAGGCGGCGGAACTTCTCGGAGACGGGCCGGTGGCCGTCGGGCTCCATGTCGAACTCGACCGGCAGGTGGACGTAGGCGTCGTAGATCCGCTTGGCGCGGGCACGGGTGATGTCGCCCAGGGTGTCGGTGTAGCGCTGGTAGAAGTGCTTCACCGGCAGGCCCATGACCTTCTTGATGCCCTTGAACCACCAGTCGGCGCCGGGGTTGATGCCGACGCGCATCCGCGCCTCGAAATAGACCCACTCGTGGAACACGCCGCCATCGGAGATGAAGGCGTCACCGCTGGACTCGTTGTGCACGCGCTCCTCGAAGCGGCGCAGTCCGAGTTTCACGAGTTCCATGGCGTTGAGTTCCATGACGGTCTTGCCGGGAACGAGGTCCACCAGCAGCTCGCGCGAGGTCTTGGCGTGGGTACGCGGTATTCCGGTGGCTATGGAAAGGGCCTCGGTCGTCGTCGACTTTCCCGTCGAATACGTGCCGGAAATGGCGAGCTTCAGCTTGGGATTGTCCTTGAAACTGGGTACTTCGAGCGCGGACACAGGTGGTCACCTTTGCGGAAGAGAGCCTGGGGGCTCGGTGGGTGGGTCAGCGGGCGGACGCGGTGAGCCCGACGGCCTCGTCGGGAGTCATGACCGTGGCGTCCTGGAGCCCCAGGTGCTTCACGGTCTGGGCGAGGCGCTCGGCCACGTCGCCGTGGACGGTGTGCACGGGGACGCCCGTGGCCTGGAGGGCGGGCAGCAGCAGGGAGTCGGACAGGTGCCGGAAGTTCTCGTTGATCGGGCGGTTGTCCGGTGCCAGCTCGAACTCCACCGGCACGTGCACGAAGGCCTGGTAGGCGGTACGGGCGTGGTGCTTCATCAGCAGGCCGATGTCGTCCACGGCCGCTTCGAGCGCGGCCGTCGTGGTGTTGCGGTGCCGGTCCTCCAGCGGGGTGAGCGTGCCCGGGTACGAGCCGGCGACCAGACGGAGCTTGGCGTACACCCACTCGTGCACCACGGAACCGTCGGACACGAAGCCCTCCGGGTGGGCGGCCTCGCCGAGCAGCCGTTCCGCGTAGCGGTTCACGGTGAGCTGGATGAGCTGCCCGTCGGTCCAGTTGTGCACACTGCGGCCCTCGCCCCCGATCGGCTCCCGCATGGGCGAACCGTGGGTGCGGGGCAGGCCGGTCAGATGCGAGAGCGCCGTGGAAAGCGTTGTCTTTCCCGATCCGTAGGCGCCTACGACGGCGATTCGTTTCGTCACGGATCAAGCATCACAGGGGACTTTCACCTGAACCAGTGGCCATCAACGCTATTGCCACGACCAACAGGATGAGCTCGAATCCGGAAATGGGAAGTCCGGTACACGTTACGGGAATGCCGGCGGAAGCGGGGCTGGAATTGAAAGTTCCGTAACACGGGTGCGCCCGGCCCGCCGGGGAGCCGGCGGGCCGGGCGCGCGTGTGGGTGAGGGGGTCCGGGTCAGCGGGCGGTCGCGGCGAGGCGCGTGCGCAGTGGCTCGGTGTGGGGGAACAGGGCCCGGTTCTCGGTGCTCCACCGCACCGACTCCAGACCGCGGTCGGCGGTGCCCGTGAACCGCGGGGCCACCTCGGTCGCCAGCAGTTCGAAGCTGCGCTTGACCTTCTCGAAGGAGGCCCAGTTGACCACGTAGGTGAGGAACGTGCCGAAGCCCCCGGTGGTCTCCTGGAGGTTCCGGATGGCCTCCACCGCGTCCTCGACCGACCCGACGACCGCCCGGCCCTGCTCCACGGTCGCCTCCAGGTGCCGGGACTCCGGCACCCCTTCGAGGCCGCCGAGGACGTCGGCGCCGACCGCCTCGCCCCAGTAGCCGTGCAGCCACTTCCCGAAGCCCTCCCGGGCGTCCCGGAAGGCCTCCTCGCGGGTCTCGGCGATGTGCAGGGGCACGGCGATGCGCCAGTTGCGGCGGTCCACGCGCTGGCCGTGCTCCTCGGCCGACTCCTCCGCGTAACTCCACTGCCGGGCCAGGTCGACGGCCGGCCAGCCGGGCGGCGGGGCGCCGAACGACAGCAGGCCGAGGCCGTACTTGCCGGCGATCTGGGGGCTGTTGGGGGTGCCGACGCTGGAGACGGCGATCTCGATGCCGGGCTTGCTGTAGCGCGGCAGCTGCATCTTGGCGTCCTGGAGGGTGTACCAGTCCGTCTTCTCCGAGATCCGCTCCTCGCCGTTGACCAGTTCCATGACGGTGGGGATGGCCTCGCGCGCCATGCGCTTCAGCTCGCCGAGGTCGAGTCCGAGCATGTGGGCGTCGTTGGGGGTGGCACCGGGACCGACGCCCAGGATGTACCGGCCGCGCGTCAGGTGGTCCAGCATGATCGCCCGGGTCGCGACGTGGAACGGGTGGTGGAAGGGCAGCGTCACCACGCCGTTGGCCAGCTTGATCTGCCGGGTCCGCTCGGCGAGGGCCGCGATCATCGTCTCCGGGGCGCCCACCGTCGGCCAGGACAGGGAGTGGTGTTCGCCGAACCAGCACTCGTCGAAGTTGAGTTCGTCGAGGTGCTCGACGAGCTGCAGGTCCCGGCGAATGGTCAGGTGCGGGTCCTGTCCGGGCGCGTGGAGGGGGGAGAGGAAGGCTCCGAAGCCGGTGTGCATGATGCTCCTGTGGTCGGGGGTGGGCGACGGACACCGTGGCGCCGGACGCGCCTCGGCAGGGGTCCGTCGGGTCGGGAGGCCGGCTGAGTCCCGGACGGCCCCCCGCACTGCGGGTGGGGCCGGGGGCCGGGGTGGCCGGGGTCGGGGGTGGTCGGGGTCGGGGCGTGGCCGGGGTCGGCCGGTGGCCGAGGTCGGGAGCGGCCGGGGTCGGCCGATGGCCGAGGTCGGGTGTGGCCGGGATCGGCCGGTGGCCCGGATCGGCCGGTGGCCGGGATCGGGAGTGACCGGAAACGGGGGGCCGGGGTCGGGTGGCGGGGTCGGGTTGCAGGGGTCGGGATCGGCCGGTGGCCCGGACCGGGGTGGCAGGGGTCCGGAGGTCGCCGGGTCTGGTTACTGCGCGGTGCCGGTTTCCGCAGCGTGGGTGATGCGGTCCAGCAGCCGGTGGTGGGCGGCGGCGTGGGCGAAGTCCGGTACCACCGAGGTGCCGTCCCGCAGGTCGGCGCGCAACTGGTGGTAGGCGTGGGCGACCACTCCGGCCGGTCCGTCGAGGGCCGCGAGGCGGTCGAGGCCGCCCGGCAGCAGATAGTCCCCGGGTACCGGCAGCGGCCGCAGTTCCCGCCGGTCACCCCGGGCGCCGCGCAACTCCACCTGGCCGAACTGCAGATGGCCGGAGTCGCCGGTCAGCACCAGGTCGCCCTCGGTGCCGTTGATCTCCCAGAGCAGGTTGGTTCCGCGCGAGGAGCCGCCCCGGTAGTGCAGGGAGGCGACCGCCCCGCTCTCCAGGCGCCCGGTCACGGCGATCTGGTCCTCGGCGGTCATCGGCAGCGTGGCACCGGTCTCGGCGATCCGCACCCGGGGACGCCGGGTCGCCGTGGTGGCGGTCAGGGTCGCGAACCCGGACAGCACCATGGTCAGCGCGTCCAGCGTGTGCCCGAACGGAACGGTCAGCAGGGTCGCCCCGTTGGCGCGGTCGGCGACGTAGGCGGTGCGCTCGGCCACCACCGGGCCCCAGCCGCCGCCGGACCCGACCAGCGTGGTGGACAGCACCTCGCCGACGAAACCGTCCGCGACGAGGTCCCGGAGGTAGCGGACGACCGGAGCGGACCGGGCCTGCAGGCCCACCGCCGTCCGCACGCCCGCCGCGGCCGCGACGGCGGCGAGTTCCTCGGCCTCGGCGGTGCCGTTGCCCAGGGGCCACTCGCTGAGCACCGTCTTGCCGGCCCGCAGGACGGGCAGGATCAGTTCCCGGTGGCGGGGCACGCGGACGGCGACCACCACCAGGTCGACGTCGTCCCGGGCCGCGAGTTCGGCGGCGTCGGTCCCCGCGGCCGACTCGGGCAGTCCGAACGCCGCCGCGGCCTTGCGTGCGGAGTCGGGCGTGGACGCCGTCAGCGCGCGCAGTTCGTAGCCTTCGACGGCTCGCAGTGCGGGCACGTGGCCGCGCCCGCCCCACCCGCCGTCCGCGCTCAGTCCGACGATCCCCACTCCGAGCGGGGCCGCTGTGTGCTTCACGAATGCATCGTCCTTTCCTGAAAGAGGGTCAGAGCTGGGCGTAACGCCCGTACAGGCCGCGGAAGAACAGCAGGGGCGAGTCCTCGTGGTGGGTGTCCAGGTCGTGGACGCGGGCTATCACCACGTCGTGGTCGCCGGCCGGTATCTCCTCCTCGACGGAGCACTCGATCCAGCCGATCGAGCCGTCCAGGACGGGCGCCCCGCCCGGTGAGGCCGTCCAGGAGGCCGCACCGAACTTGTCGCCCCCGCTGGTCGCGAAACGGGTGCTGAGATCGCGCTGGCCCTCGCCGAGGATGTTCACGCAGAACCGGTCCGCCGAACGGACGTCGGGCCAGCTGCTGCTGGTCCTGGCCACGCAGAACAGCACGAGAGGAGGGTCCAGGGACACCGAGGTGAACGAGTTGACGGCCAGCCCCGCGGGAGCACCGTCGGAGCCGCGCAGCGCCGTCACGGCCACCACTCCGGTGGTGAACCGTCCGGCGACGGTGCGCAGCCGCCGCGGTTCGACCGGTGCCGGGCGGGACATCGGGGGAACAACCGTTGAGGACATGCCTTCAGGCTCGGCCGGGTCCGTACGACCTGCCAGTGCGCAGGCAACATATTGCTCGCGCCAACAGAAGAGAACGGCCACTTGTCCCCGGCCGGGAATATCCGCGGGGGTCACGCACGGCACGGGACGACTCCGCCGGCGGGAGCCGTGGGGGCGGAAAGCCTGCGGAAACGGGGGGGGGAGCGCGGGAAGAGTGGGGAAACGCGCCCGGCCCCCGGTCCGCGGGGACCGGGGGCCGGTGGGCCGGGCAGGCGGGAGGACGTCAGTCCAGCGGCTGCCACCGCAGCGCGTCGCCGGAAACCGCCAGCCGCCCGAACACCGCGCCGGAGAAGTGGCCGGCGAAGCCGATCGTGCCGGGCCGGGAGAGTTCCGCCACGACCTTGCGGCGGCTGCGGACCGCCTCCGCGGGATCGATGTCGGAGGCCGCCCGCCAGGTCGGATCGGCCAGTTGCAGGGCGGAGTGCAGGACGTCGCCGACCACCACGGCCGCGGGCCCGTCGGAGCCGCCGCGGATCACGTACGACAGGTGCCCCGGGGTGTGTCCCGGGGTGGCGAGCGCCGTGACACCGGGGAACAGCTCCTGGCCGTCCCGCACGGCCACCGGCTGCCCGGCCGGACGGCGGTGCGCACCGCGCCATTCCGCGGCCGAGGCCACGAACCGGGCACCGCGCAGCCGCTCGTCCCCGGCCCAGCCGACATGGTCGTCGTGCAGGTGCGTGAAGGCCACGGTGTCCACCGACTCCCAGGCGACCCCCGCCGCGGCGAGCGCGTCCGGAAGGCCTCCGCCCTCGATCCGCCCCAGGGGCGGGATGGTGTGCTCGGCGGGGACGCGGGCCGGCCCGAAGCCGGTGTCGAGGAGCAGGGCCCGGTCCTCGTACTCGACGAGCAGCGCACCGACCGAGGCCCGCAGGAAGCCCTCGTCGTCGAGGTGGCCGCCGTGACGCTCCCAGAACGCACCGGGTGAGTCCGGGAACCAGGCCCTCGGCTGCAACTGCACATAGCCGTCGGGGAGATAGGTCAGCCGGTGCGTGCCGAGCCGGACCCGGACAGGCTCGGTCACATGGCTGTTCAGCACGGTGCTCACCGGGCCTCCCCCACCAGGCCGTCACGGCCCAGGCTGTTCATCCGCTGCGCCAGCGTCACGTGGGACATCCGGCGCAGCGCCGCCTCCGTGCCGGTGCCCGGAGTGGGCAGGAACACCGTCATCCGCAGGGCGATACGGCGGGTGAAGTCGAGCGTGGCGCGGGTGAAGTGCAGGTCGCCGACGGCGGGGTGGGTGAGCACCTCGGGGCCGCAGGAGTCCTCCAGCACCTCGTGCCGGTCCCACAGCTGCGCGAACACGGGGCTGGCGACGCGCAGTTCCTCCACCAGCGCGGGGATCGCCGCGTCCTCGATGTGCAGAGCGGCCTGGCTGCGGAAGCGGGCCACGACGGTCGGGGCGATCTTCTCCCACAGCGGGTAGGCGGACCGTACGTCGTCGTTGGTGAAGAACTCCCGCAGGATGTTGTACGGCCGGCGTCCGCCGAGGCCGCCGGACCCGGTGCCCGCGTCGAGGCAGGCGCCACCCGGACGTTCGTCGACCATGCCGAGGAGGGACTCCGCCGCCGCGTTGGCGACCACGACGTTCCAGGCGTGGTCGGCGATGTACGCGGGGTTGGGCCACCAGTTCTCGACGAACGGACGCATGGCCTCCGCCGCCGGCGGGGCGTCCGGCAGCAGCGGGACGGCCTGCACACCGGCGAGCTGGCGCAGGTACAGCCGTTGGTTCTCGCTGAGGCGGAGCACGCGGGCGATGGAGTCGAGCACCTCGCCCGAGACGTTCTCGGCACGGCCCTGCTCGATCCACGTGTACCAGGAGACGCCCACGCCGGCGAGCAGTGCCACCTCCTCGCGGCGCAGGCCCGGTGTGCGCCGCTTGCCGGCGTCCGGGAGACCGACCTGGTTCGGGGACACCTCGGCCCGCCGTGCCATCAGGAACCGGCCGAGTTCGAGAAGGTGCGGAGGTGCCACGCGCCTGGCGGAAGCAGCGTTTCCCATCGGTTGCGGTTCCCCTTCTGTTCATGGCGGAGCAGGGGGACGTGCGGACACACCAGGATCACGCGGCTCCCCCGTGCCGCCTTGCCTCTGAAACAAACATACTCGCCTGTTTATTTCGGTGGTGCTACAGGTTTTGGCTGACGGGCCGTACGGACGTGAGAAGCGTCACTCACGGTCAGGCACCGTCACCCGACGTCGTGCAGCTCCGGGTCGGGGGCCGCGTCGGCCAGCTCCAGTTCCTCCACCCGCTTCTCGTCGGTCCGCAGGCGCAGCAGCAGCCCGGGGGCGGCGATCCCGGGCAGCAGGGCCCGCCACAGCACGCAGACGCGGAACAGCAGGTCGGCCCGCCCGCAGGACAGCTGGGACAGCAGCTGGATGCCGGTGAACGCCCCGACGACCAGGACGGCGATCTCGTCGGGGTCGGTGTGCGGGAGCAGTTCACCCTTGTTGCGGGCCTGGTGCAGCAGGTCGGCCACGCTCTGCCGGGACCACAGGTAGGGGCGGGTGCCGGGCTGGTAGGAGGTCTCCTCGGTCGCCAGCCGCACGGCGGCCTGCAGGATCACGTCCTGCTGCAGCGCCCGCGCGTAGGAGAGCGTGAGGTCGATGGCGGACTGCAGGGAGCAGTCGCCGGGCAGGGAACGCAGCAGGGGCCGCTGGTACTCGACGATGGCGTCGGCCAGCGCCTCCTTGGACGGGAAGTGGAAGTAGAGGGCCCCCCGGGTCACACCCGCCCGCCGCAGTACGTCCGTGGTGCTGGAGCCGTCGTAACCGTGCTCCTTGATGCATTCGGCGGCGGACCTGAGCAGCAGTGCCCGGGTCCGCAGGGCGCGTTCCTGACGTGGCATGTACGGGATCTCCGAGGTGAAGGGGGCGGAGGCGGGTAACCGGATAACGAACACCGGGAAACAGATAAGTCTGTATGTTACTCGCGGTCCGGGGATCCTATGAAGAGGGCGACGGCCGGGAAAACAGGGCGGCGCCACGCGTTTCCGCGCAGCGCCGCCCGCTCGTGTGGTCCGACCGCTCCGTCGAACCGGTCCTCGGTCAGTGGAAGAAGTGCCGCGTGCCCGTGAAGTACATCGTGACGCCCGCCTTGCGCGCGGCCTCCACGACCAGTTCGTCGCGGACCGAACCGCCGGGCTGGACCACGGCCTTCACGCCGGCCTCGGTGAGGATCTCCAGGCCGTCGGGGAAGGGGAAGAAGGCGTCGGACGCGGCGTAGGAGCCCGCCGCGCGCTCGGCGCCCGCCCGCTCGACGGCCAGCTTCGCGGAGTCGACGCGGTTGACCTGCCCCATGCCGACGCCCACCGAGGCGCCGTCCTTGGCGAGCAGGATCGCGTTGGACTTCACCGCGCGGCAGGCCTTCCAGGCGAAGGCCAGCTCGGCCAGCTCGGCCTCGCTCAGCGCCTCGCCGGTCGCGAGCGTCCAGTTGGCCGGGTCGTCGCCGTCGGCCTGGAGCCGGTCGGTGAGCTGCAGCAGCGCACCGCCGTCGATCGGCTTGACCTCGACCGGGGCGGCCGGGCCCTCCGGGCAGCGCAGCACGCGGATGTTCTTCTTCTTGGTGAGGGCCTCCAGCGCGCCGTCCTCGTAGTCCGGCGCGACGATGACCTCGGTGAAGATCTCCGCGACCTGCTCGGCCATCTCCTTGCTGACCGGGCGGTTGACCGCGATCACGCCGCCGAACGCCGACAGCGGGTCGCAGGCGTGCGCCTTGCGGTGGGCCTCGGCGACGTCCGCGCCGATCGCGATGCCGCAGGGGTTGGCGTGCTTGATGATCGCGACGCACGGCTCGGCGTGGTCGTACGCGGCACGGCGGGCGGCGTCCGTGTCCGTGTAGTTGTTGTACGACATCTCCTTGCCGTGCAACTGCTCGGCCTGGGCGAGACCGCCGCCCTCCGGGGAGACGTAGAGCGCGGCCGGCTGGTGCGGGTTCTCGCCGTAGCGCAGGGTGTGCTCGCGCTCCCAGGTCGCGCCGAGGAAGTCGGGGAAGCGCGACTCGTCGGCCGGCGCGTAGGAGGAGGCGAACCAGGAGGCGACGGCCACGTCGTAGGCGGCCGTGTGCTGGAAGGCCTCGGCGGCGAGCCGCTTGCGGGTGGCGAGGTCGAAGCCGCCGTTCTGGACGGCCGCGAGCACGTCGGCGTAGCGGGCCGGGCTGGTGACGACCGCGACCGAGGGGTGGTTCTTGGCGGCGGCGCGGACCATCGAGGGGCCGCCGATGTCGATCTGCTCCACGCACTCGTCGGGGGAGGCGCCGGAGGCGACGGTCTCGCGGAACGGGTAGAGGTTGACGACGACCAGGTCGAACGGCTCGACCTCCAGCTCGGCGAGCTGCTCGCGGTGGCTGTCCAGGCGCAGGTCGGCGAGGATGCCGGCGTGCACGCGCGGGTGCAGCGTCTTCACGCGGCCGTCCAGGCACTCGGGGAAGCCGGTGAGCTCCTCGACCTTGGTGACGGGGACGCCGGCAGCGGCGATCTTCGCGGCGGTGGAGCCGGTGGAGACGAGCTCGACCCCGGCCTCGTGGAGCCCGCGCGCGAGGTCCTCCAGACCGGTCTTGTCGTAGACGCTGACGAGCGCCCGGCGAAGGGGCCGCTTGTTGCTCTCGGCGGTCACTGGATAACTACCTTTCGTCCCTCAATGCGATAGCCGTGGCGGGCGAGCCGCCCCACGACCTCGACGAGCAGCCTTCGCTCGACTTCCTTGATGCGCTCGTGCAGAGCGCTCTCGTCGTCCTCGTCCCGGACCTCCACCACGCCCTGCGCGATGATCGGCCCGGTGTCGACGCCGTCGTCGACGAAGTGGACGGTGCAGCCGGTGACCCTGGCGCCGTACGCGAGCGCGTCCCGTACGCCGTGGGCCCCCGGGAAACTGGGCAGCAGGGCGGGGTGGGTGTTGACGAACCGCCCGCCGAACCGGGCGAGGAACTCCTTGCCGACGATCTTCATGAACCCGGCGGAGACGACGAGGTCGGGCTCGAAGGCGGCGACGGCCTCGGCGAGCGCCGCGTCCCACTCCTCGCGGCTGCCGTAGTCCCTGACCCTGCGCACGAAGGTCGGCAGCCCGGCGCGCTCGGCGCGGGCCAGCCCCTCGATGCCGTCGCGGTCGGCGCCGACGGCGACGATCTCGGCCCCGTACTCCTGCGTGCCGATGGCGGCGATCTCGTCGAGCAGCGCCTGGAGGTTGGTGCCGGATCCGGAGACCAGCACGACGAGGCGCTTGGCGCGCGGGGCCACGGGCTTGGCGGCCACGGTGGTGGGCCTTTCTCGGGGGAGCGTCTGTCCTGGCGGCTCGCCTCGTGGCTATTTGTGCATTCATACGAATGCTTCGGGCCCCCGGATACGGGGAAGCCTACGAACCGGCCGACCGTCAGCAACGATACCGGCACACCGGACGGCCCCCACGGGACGGGGGCGTGGCCGGAAGGTAGCGTCTGGGCGGGGCTGGTTCGGGAACGCCGTCCGGACGCGGAGCGTTCAGGAAGTGACGGACCCGGATCCGACACCGCCCAGTCCCCTCCAGCCAGTCCTACTCACCCACGGGAAGACGCTCACTTGATGCCGGACCGCAGCCTGCGACTCCTCACGTTCCCCCAGCTGTCGCCACAGGGAGGGGAGCGCGGCGCCGTGCTGCTGCGGGAGCGCCCCGGTTCACCGCCCGAGGCGCCGTCGGACGGCGGCGACCGGGGCGGCCGTGAGCGCGGATCGCAGGAGGACAACCCCTTCGCCCCGCCGCCCGAGGGCACGCCGGACCGGCCCTGGCAGCCGCGGCGCCCCTCCGGGGACGAGGCGCCTGACGGCGGGGAGCGTGACCGTTCGCCGTGGGGCAGTCAGTGGAGCGACCGGCAGCCCGGCCGCTCCCCCGGTGGCTTCGGCGACCGCCCGCGCGGTGGTCCCGAGGGCCCGGGCGGCCCCCAGGGCGGCGGCCCGAACATGCGCTGGGACCCGACGGACCCGGCCCAGCGCCGCGCGCGCTACGCCCTGCTGTCGGGCATGTGGGCGTTCTTCTTCGCCCTGTTCAGCTGGCCGTACGTGGCGCTGCTGCTCGGGGCGCTGGCCCTGTACTGGGCCATCAGCTCCCTGCGCGCCAAGCCCCGCAGATCCGACCCGGACTCCCCGGCCCCGGAGCAGCAGGGCCGTCCGCAGACGACGGCGGCGGTGAGCGGCCTGGTGACGGCGTCCCTGGCCATCATGCTGGTCGCCGCGTCCTTCGCGGCACAGCTGGTCTACCGCGACTACTACACGTGCACCAATGACGCCCTGACCAACGAGGCGAAGCAGTCCTGCTCCGAGCTGCTGCCGGACCAGCTGCGCGGAGTGCTGGACACGGACGGCTGACAGCGCCGCCCCGACCCGGCCGGGACCTCAGGGGGTCTCCGACTCGGGCGGAGGGAAGCCGTAGGACTCGACGGACCTGAAGGCGCCGCCGTGGCCTCGGCGGCCGGGGGCCGCAGGGTCGCGCTCGGGGGCTTTGCCGCTGTCCCCGGCGCCCGTGCCCGCGCCCGCGCCTTGACCCCGGTGGCCGGAGGTCGCACGGTCGCGCTCGGGGGCTCGGCCGCTGTCCCCCGCGCCCGTGCCGAAGCCGGCGCGCTCGGGGGCCCCGGCCGCCCATGCCGCGTCCGGCTCCTGGCCGATTGCCGCGGCGCCGCGCCCGAAGCCGTCGGCACTCCGGGCATCACCCGCCCCGAGACCGCCTGCACCTGCGGCCCCACCCGTCCCGAAACCGTCTGCACTCCCGGCCCTGCCCGTCCCGAAACCCTCGCCGGTCCCCGCCCGACCCGTTCCGAAACCCTCGCCGGTCCCCGCCCCACCCGTTCCGAAATCGCGGCGCTCGGCGGGGTTCGTCCCCGGCGCCCATCCCGCGCCCGGCTCCTCGCCGGCCGGAAAGGCGCCGCGTCCGAAGCCGTCGGCACTCCCCGCCCCGCCGGTCCCGAAGCCGTCGCGCTCGGGTGGGGGTCCGGCCGTCCACGGCGTCGGCCAGTTCTCGTCCGGGGAGGTGCTGTCCGGGCCGTCGGGTGCCCCCGCTGCCCAGATCGCGCCCAGGCCCTCGTCGTCGTCCCAGGACGCTTCCGCGCCGTCGGCGCTTCCCGTGTCCGTGGCTCCCCCGGCGATGCCGGTCCGGCGTGGGCGACGGCGCCCGGCCCCGCGCCCCCTCCACAGCCGTCCGCCCCGGTGGTCCCGGTCGTCCTCGGCCGTGTCGTCCCGCTGCCGGCCGATCCGCGGCTCGTCCTCGCGCGGCGGCCGGCACCGCCGGGACCGTACGGCCAGTGCCGTCGGGATCGCCACCAGCGCCAGCCAGGCCAGTGCCGCCGCGCCGACCTGCCACCACACCGGGCCGAAACGGGCCAGCACGGACACCCCGAGCGGCCCGCCCGCCAGCGCGGCGAGCCCCGCCAGCACGGCGGCGCACAGCACGGCCGCCAGGCCGGCCGCACGGGCGGTGCGCCCCGCCGACCAGACCACGCCCGGCCGCCCGCCCGGCCTCGTCCCGCCCCGCTCCGCGGCGACCGCCGCCTTCGCCACCCACCTGCCCACCATCACCCCGGCGACCAACGGCACCGTCCCGGCCGCCCAGTGCACCGGTGTCCCCGCCCCCGCCTCCGGCACCGCCGCGAGCAGCGGAAACGGCGGCAGGAACGGTGCCGGCGCGGAGGACAACGGACCGACGGCATGCCCGGCGCCCAGGGCGAACCCGGGCCCGAGGGCGTACGCGGCGCCCCACACCGCCGCGTTCGGCACCAGGGCCGCGCACAGCAGCAGCACCGCGAACCGCCCCGACCACCCCTCGGTCAGCCGGAGCAACGACGACTGGGCCGCGGCCCCGTGTCCGACCAGGGACACCGCCACCAGCAGTGCCCCGCCTCCGAGCAGCACGGCCAGCCCGGCCGCCGCGGCCCGGGCGGCGACCCCCGGGCGTCCGTCCGGGGCGAGCACCAGCGGCCGTACCCCTCCGGGCAGCACCCCGAGCAACCGCCGCAGCGGCCCGCCCGGACGGCCGTGCGCCGACCACACCCCGAGCCCCGTCGCCACGACGGCCACGGTCGGCACGCACACCCCCGCCGACACCCACGAGGGCCGCAGCACACCGCCGGTCGCGTACAGGGCGGCGGGCGCGGCCACGGCGAGGTAGCCGAGGACGACACCGGCCCAGGCCGTGCGGGCCGGGACCAGGGGAGGTTCTGCGCCCACCTCGACGACGCCGTACGCGTCGTCGGCGTCGTCCCCGCCCCCCGCTCCGCCGTCCGTGGCGTCCCGCGCCGCGCGGTGCAGCAGGTACACGGGCACGGCGAGCAGCAGCAACGGCGGGACGCCCATGGGGGCGGCGCCGCCGGAGAGCGTGTCGGCACGGACCAGTTCGACTCCGTGGGACAGCAGCCACAGGGCCGCGGCGACGTGCAGCGCGCCGCCGGGTCCGCTGTCCGGGTACGGCGAGCTGATCCACAGCAGGGTCACGAGCACGGCGAACGACGCGAGTCCCAGACCCGCCGCGACCGCACCATCCACCAGGCCGCCGACCAGTCCGGGCGAACGGTCGCGCATCCGGGTGAGCAGGGGCGACGGCGGACGTCGGCGAGCGGTCATCTCGATCACGCCCGCCATGCTCCCAACGACACGCGCTTTCCCGTCGTAACAGGCGAACCCCCGTTGTGTCGCTCAATATACGTTTATGTACTTTTCTGCACGGAGGGGCGTGCTGTGACACAGAGCCCTGCCATGCCGCTCCCCCCGCCGAAGGAGCGCCGACGCCTGCGTGAGGCCGCCTCGCTGACGCGGGCTCAACTGGCCTCCCGGGTGGGCGTGACCAGCGAGACGGTGCGCGGATGGGAGACCGGCCGTTCGACACCCCGCGGCCGGAAAGGGGAGAAGTACGCGAGGGTGCTGAACTCGCTGGGCGAAAAGGCCGGAGTGACGTCTCCTCAGACGGCCCGGGAGTCACGCACGGTGGACGCGGTTCAGGCGGATGACGTCACTCGGGCGGCCCCGTCGCGCGGGCGCGACCGGGCCTCCGCCCCGGGCCGCAAGCGCGCCACCGCGGCGACCGCGGCGACCGCGACTTCGGCGACTTCGGCGACCGTGACCGCCGGCTCCGGGCCCGACCGGGGCCGGGGCTCCGCCAAGGACCGGCGGCGCGCCACTGCGAACGACCCGGGCCGTGGCCGTGCCCCGGCCGCGGACCGTTCCCGCGGCCCCGCCCACGAACGGCCCCACTCGCCCGCCCCTGACCGCGGCCACCGGGGACCCGGACCGGTTCACGATCAGCGGCGTGCGCCGGTTCCTGATCGAGGCCATGTGCCGGTTCTGGAGCGGGGGCCCGCCCCGGGGGCCCGCCCGGCACGGACCTACCTGCCGGACGACGCCACCGACGCGCTCACCCCCGACCAGGCCTTCGACGCGCTCTACGCCTTCTGCGCCCCCGCCCTCGTCCGGCAGACCTATCTGCTGACCGGGAGCCGTGAGCTGGCCCGGGAGTCGGTCGAACGGGCGTTCCAGATCGCCTGGCAGCGCTGGCCCGAGGTGGCCCGGGACCGTGACCCGGCGAGCTGGGTGCGCGCGATGGCGTACGAGTGCGCGCTCTCCCCCTGGCAGCGCTTCCGCCCCCGCTACCGCCACCCCGAGCCGCCGCCCTCGGACGCGCTCGACCGCGCGCTGATGGACACCCTGCTGAAGCTCCCGCCGTCCTACCGCCGCACGCTCCTGCTCCACGACGGCGTGGGGCTCGGCCTGCCGGAGACGGCGGCGGAGACGGAGGCCAGCACCCGCGCGGCCGTGAACCGGCTGGTGCACGCGCGGGAGGCGGTCGCCGAACGACTGCCGGAGCTGGCGGATCCGGAGACGCTGCACTGGCGGCTGGTCGAACTCGCCTCCACCGAGCGGCTGCGGGCCGCCAAGCCCCAGGTCGTGCGCAGCGTCGGGGAACGCCGGGCCCGTTTCTGGACCCGGGCCGCCATCGCCTTCACCATCACCCTGATCGGCACCACGGCCCTCACCCTGCGCACCGCACCCACCCACTACGAGCCGCCCGTGCCGCAGGGCGAGACCGTCCAGGGCGTGCCTCCCCCGGTCGCCCCCGGGCCGCTGTCGGAGTCGGAGCGCGAGCTGCGGGCGAAGCTGCGCGAGCAGCCGCAGAAGGGGCCGGAGCGGTTGCTGCCACAGCCACGCTGACGGAACCGGCGCACGACGGGCAGCGACGCCGAAGGGCACGAACGGCGGTGGGCCCGCCCCCATGAGGGGGCGGGCCCACTACCGGCCGGTGCCGGGGGATGGTGTCAGCCGGCGAGGATCTCGCGCGCCAGCTTGGCCGTCTCGGTCGGCGTCTTGCCGACCTTGACGCCGGCGGCCTCGAGGGCCTCCTTCTTCGCGGCGGCCGTGCCGGAGGAGCCGGAGACGATGGCGCCGGCGTGGCCCATCGTCTTGCCCTCGGGCGCGGTGAAGCCCGCGACGTAGCCGACGACCGGCTTGGTCACGTTCTCCTTGATGAAGGCCGCGGCCCGCTCCTCGGCGTCGCCGCCGATCTCACCGATCATGACGATCAGGTCGGTGTCGGGGTCGGCCTCGAACGCGGCCAGAGCGTCGATGTGCGTGGTGCCGATGACCGGGTCGCCACCGATGCCGACGGCGGAGGAGAAGCCGATGTCCCGCAGCTCGTACATCATCTGGTACGTCAGCGTGCCGGACTTCGAGACCAGGCCGATGCGGCCCGGCTTGGTGATGTCGCCCGGGATGATGCCGGCGTTGGACTGGCCCGGGGTGATGAGACCGGGGCAGTTCGGGCCGATGATCCGGGTCTTGTTGCCCTTGGACACGGCGTAGGCGTAGAACGCGGCCGAGTCGTGGACGGCGATGCCCTCGGTGATGACGACCGCGAGCGGGATCTCGGCGTCGATGGCCTCGACGACGGCGGCCTTGGCGAAGGCCGGCGGGACGAAGAGGACGGACACGTTCGCGCCCGTCTTCTCGATCGCCTCGGCGACGGTGCCGAAGACCGGGATCTCGGTGCCGTCGACGTCGACGGTCGTGCCGGCCTTGCGCGGGTTCACGCCACCGACGATGTTCGTGCCGTCGGCCAGCATGAGCTTGGTGTGCTTCATGCCCGTGGCACCGGTCATGCCCTGGACGATGACCTTGCTGTCCTTGTTGAGGAAGATAGCCATGGCTGTGTAGTCCCTCGTCCCTTACTTCGCAGCAGCCGCGAGCTCGGCGGCCTTGTCGGCCGCGCCGTCCATGGTGTCCACGCGCTGGACCAGCGGGTGGTTGGCGTCGGAGAGGATCTTGCGACCCAGCTCGGCGTTGTTGCCGTCCAGCCGGACGA
>NZ_JAPSKN010000215.1:4196-6548 GCF_031181705.1 Streptomyces sp. | reverse complement strand
CCGCTCCGCTCGAAGCCGGCCTTCTCCAGGAGCCGTACGGACCCGGTGTTCCCCTCGAAGGGGTCGGCGTGCAGCGGCCGGTTCGTCTCCTGCTCCAGGAAGAGGCGCAGGGCTCTGCTGCCGATGCCGCGCCCCCAGTACGGGCGCCCCAGCCAGTAGCCGAGGAAGCGGCGGTCCTCCTCCCACCAGGCGACGAAGCTGCCGGCGACCTCCCCGCCGTCCACGGTCACCGTCTGCACGACGTTGGCGGGGTCGCCGAGGACCTTGGTCCTCCAGTGCCGCAGGAACGCGTCGCGCGGCCGGGGCGTGAACCTCGAAAGCCGGACGGCTTCCGGGTCGTGCTCGTAGGCGAGGAAGAACTCCAGGTCGGCTTCCACGACGTCACGCAGGCGTACGTCCAGGTCGTCATCGCTCATGCCCGGAGTGTGGCAGGCGCCACTGACAACCGGACCCGCCGTGGTACCGGGGCGCACCGCACCAGGGCAGGGCGTCCGTGCCGGGGCCTCACGCGACCAGGGGACGCACCTGCTCGGCGGCGAACCGCACGAAGCCCTCCGGGTCGGGTTCGTCCCCGGTCGGCTGCAGCACCACCGTGTCCGCTCCGGCCTCGGCCAGTCGCGCGACGGCCTCGGCGACGGCACCGGCGTCCCCGGCCACTCCGAGACCGGGGACGGAGGCCACCCCCTCGGCGGCCAGTTCGGCGCGCAGCCGGGCGTCGGCGCCGGGCCCGGTGGCGGCGAGGAGGTACACGACGACGTGGTGCGGCTCGGCCTCGCGGCCGGCGGCCTTGCGTCCTTCCTCCACGAGCTGCCGCGCCGTGCGCACGCCGTCGGCGTTGGTGGAGGCGGTGAGGATGGTGCCGTCGGCGGCCTCGCCGCTGAGGCGCAGGGAACGCGGCCCGGTGACCCCTGCGAGCACCCCGGTCCCGATCCCGGTCCCGCTCCCGGCCTCGGTCGGGGGCCAGTCGAGGACGACGTCGTCGAGCGTGACGTACCGCCCGCCGGTGGTGACCCGCTCCCCGCGCAACAGGGCCCGCAGCGCGAGGAGATACTCCCGCAACAGCGTGACCGGCGACTCGACCCGGGCCCCGACCTGCCCCATCCAGTCCTGCACGCCGTGCCCGACGCCGACGACGGTCCGCCCCGGGAACATCCGGTGCAGCGAGGCGACCTCCATGGCGGTGAGGGCGACGTTCCGCAGGGGCACGGGCAGCAGCCCCACCCCGACCCGCAACCGCTCGGTCCAGGCGAGGGCCGCGGCGGCGGTGGACAGACCGCCTTCCGCGAAACAGTCCTCCCAGAGCCAGAGCTGTTCGAGCCCCGCGGCGTCCGCGGCCTCACAGACCGACCGCAGTCGCTCCGGGGGGAGTTGGGGACGGAAGACAGCGCCGAGTGTGGTCATGGACGCCTTCCTACCCAGACCGGCAGGCACCCAACAGCCCTTGGGGTTCGGTCAGCGGTTAACGGCTTGGATCTCCTGCACGACGACGTCCTGTGTGGCGCCGAACGTGCCGTCGGGCAGGTCGCCGCCCGCGCCGCCCGTGCCGGTCCAGTCGATCTCCCAGGTGACGGTGGCCTGGAGGGGGTAGGTGCCCTCACCCGAGGAGCGCAGGTACCGCACTCCGCAGGGTGGGGTGCGGTCGGCCTTGCCCTTGGCGTAGGGCTCGCCGATGCGGCCGTTGTCGATCTCGCACACGCCGGACGCCGGGTAGGTGACGGCGTCCTTGGTGCCGGGCTGGATCCTGAGCGACACCGGTCGGGCCGTCGCGGTCGCCGTGATGCCGATCACCGGTACGGACGCGGTGACGGAGACCGGTCCGAAGTCGGCTGCGTCCAGCCAGGCCCAGGTCGGCAGGTTGACCTTGGTCGCGGCGGCGGGGGCCAGCGTCACCTTCGTGCTGGGGACGCGTATCTCGGCGTAGGCGAGTTCGGCGAGGATCTCGGGTGTGACGGCGTTCTCGATGTCTGCGGGCGGCGGGTCGCCGAGGTCGACCCAGAACGGGGGCTTCTCGCAGGAGTCCCACCCCGGGGGGAAGTCCTCGTTGACGAACGAGTCCCAGAAGTAGCCCTTGCCGGTCTTGTCCTTGTTGAAGTCCTTGTAGGGCTTGCCGTTGACGTAGCGGTCGCGCTGTTTCGCGTCCCACTCGTATCCCGTCGAACCGGCGTCCCAGATGGGCTCCAGCTCCTTCTGGAGCTGCTCCGGCGTGTACTTCGGGGCGTACCAGCACGCCGGGGGCGTCCAGGACGTGGAGGACGTGAGCGCACCCGCGGAGTTGCCGCTGCCGTTCTTCGAACGGTCGAAGACGACACCGCCGACGGTCACGGAGACGGTGCCGTCCTTGCCGGTGCCGGC
>NZ_JAPSKN010000215.1:0-4096 GCF_031181705.1 Streptomyces sp. | reverse complement strand
TCGCTCCCGCACGCGGACAGCGTCAGGGCCGCAGCGGCGGTCAGCGTGAGCGCTGCGAGGAGGGTGGGGCGGCGGTTCACGGTCGGCTCCCGGTCAGAGGCGAGGCTTCTCTTGAGCGAACCCAAGCTATCCAGCGGTGTGGGGCCACACCAGAGTGGACCTTGTGAACGGGCTGGGTGTTTGGGGAGGAATCGGTGCCGGGTCGACCGGTTCGAGCCGTAACGGTTGCGTAACGCGTATGCCGGTTCGTCAAGTGCTCCCTCCCCCAGGGCGTTTCAGTCAGGAAGCAGCAAAGGTGAAGAGTCTCCATGGCGAACGGGCCGGGACGGGAGGGCCGATGGGGCGGCGGTGGCGGGACGGGCGCGGCGAACTGGTGGTGCACGCGGAGGGGCGGGCCGCTGTGCGCGTGCCCTTGGAGATCGCCACCTCCTACCGGGCCCGGACTCGGGGGCTGCTGGGGCGGGAGTCCCTCGACGGGGCGATGCTGCTCTCCCCCGCCGGCAGTGTGCACACCTTCCGCATGCGCATGGCCATCGATGTCGCCTACCTCGACCGTGAGCTGAGAGTCATCGCCGTGCGCACCATGCGGCCGGGGCGGCTGGGAATGCCTCGGCTGCGGTCGCGGCACGTGGTGGAGGCGCAGGCCGGGGTGATGAGTGAGTGGGGGGTGCGGGAAGGGGTGCGGGTGGAGGTCGTCGGGACGGCAACCCCGAGGTAGGGCCGGCGACCGAGGTCCTCCGGGCATCACCAGGGCGCACGGCGCGGGATGCGGTTCCACCACCAGCGTGCCGTCGTCCCGTCCCCCGCGGACTTCGTCTCCGTGTACTCGAGGAAGGTCCCGTCCAGTCGGGTCACCGCCTCCCGCAGGGCACCGGCGTACGCCTCGTCCACCTCCCCGATGAGCTGCTCCAGCGCGTCACGGCCCTGCAGATCCCGGTGGAACAGGTCCTCCCGGTACCGCCCGGAAGGGGCCCAGCCCGTCTCCAGCCGGCGGACCAACCGCTCCCAGACGCGCAGTCCGTAGTGCACACGGCCCTCGGCACTCCGCGCACTGCCCGTGGGGAAGGTCGCGAGGAAGGCGTCGGAGACCGGCGTGTCGAGGGGCTGCCGGTCGAGGATCTCCGGGAGGTCCTCCACTGACGCCCGGGGAAGGTCGGGGATGTCCTCCTCCGCCGCAGCCACCCGATAGGCGGTGCCGTCGGAGACGTCGCTCGCCTCCAGGCGGCATCTGACGGTGCGTCCGTCCGGGACGGCTGCCCAGTACGCGCTCGGCAGGTCCAGCCCCGAGGGGTACAGGACGGAGCCTCCCGTCCTGATCGCCAGGCCTTGTGCCAGGTCCTTCTCCGCGAGGTCGGCGGCGGTGGCGTCCCGCACGGTGATGTCCAGTTCGAGGGCGAGGTCGCCGGGCGGCAGCAGGCGCCAGGTGCACAGCACGGGGGCGTTCCAGTTCCGGCCCTCCTGGTCGCCGTCCGCGTCGGCCACGTCGACGGCCTCGGCGGGGACGGCCAGCAGGTCGGCCAGGGCTTGCCTCAGGTTCGCCGGGGGTGGTCGCGCGACCGTGAAGAGGTTGGCGGTCGGAGTCGGTGACATCCTGAGGGCTCCGGCTTGTGATCAGGGGCCTGTCGCTTCGCCGTCCAGGTCGAAGAGGATGCTCTGGGCCGCTTCCGCGTTCTGCCAGGTCGCCGGGCCGTCCGGTTTCGCCGAGAGGCGCTGCAAGGCCGCCCTGGCCTCCGAAGTGCGCATCGCGCCCAGGAGTTCGAGGGCGGAGTCGGCGCCGATGTCCTCCGTCACGCAGCGCTCGGCAAGCTCCACCGCCCACTCCGCGAAACGGCCCGGGTCGGGGTCGAGGGCCAGCCAGCGGAACACCGAGTCGGCGATGTCGTCGCGCAGGGACGGGATCAGGGCCAGCATCGCCGCTTCGACGTGCCGTACGACGTGCCGTTGCAGCGGGTACAGCCGAGGGCGGTCCTGCCAGGCGCGGACCAGCTCGTCCACGCCGGACCAGGTCACGTCGCTCGTGCGGGGCATGCTCTCCCCCACGGCCCGGTGGAACTCCTCCCAGGCGTGCCACAGCAGGCCGGGCGACGGCGGCTGGGGGACGTGCGGCGACAGCGCCGGGTCCTCCAGGAGGTCGGTCACCACCCGCCGGGCCTCCGCCAGGCGCTCGCCGGTACGGGGCAGTTCCGTGATCCGGCTCCAGTCGCCCGCGTCCCAGGGCTGCGGCAGGGTCCGCAGCGTACGGGGCAGGACGTAGTCACCCTCCGGGTCGTGCCAGCGCGCGACACGCGGGTCCCAGGTCTCCTCGCTTCCCGGCTCGCTCATCACCGATGTTCCGCCACAGTCGTGCCTCCGTCGTCCGTTCAGCTGATCCCCAGGTACGCCTTGGCGCTCTCCGGGTCCTTCATCCTGGACCAGTCCATCGTTCCGTCGGCGGTCCGTTCGTCGATGGCGCGTTGCATCCTGCCGAGCTGGTCCGCGGACAGGTTCTGGCCGGCCACCCGCACGTCGACGTCGTTCTTGGCCATCTCTCCGGCCGCCGTCCTGGTGTCCTTCGCCGGTTTGCCGTTCCGGGCGGGCTTGAACTCGCTGAAGATCGACGTCCAGCGGTCCGTCGTCTCGATCTCCACGGTGGCCTTGCGGCCGGGCTCCTTGGCCGCCCACTTCTTCAGCCGTTCGACCTGGTTGGCGAAGTCGGCCTTGCGTGTGGCCGAGCCGGCGTTCTTGACCTCCTTGACGTGGACGGTGCCGTTCCGGTCCTTGTAGACCACGTCGGCGTCGGGGATCTCGTCGAGGTTCACCTTTTCCCCGTTGCCCAGGTCGGCCTCCTGCCGGTTCATCTTGCCGCCGACACCGGCGTCCACCCGGGTGCCCGGGGCCGCGTCGTCGGCGGCGCGGCGCACCGCGTTCACCTCCGCGCGTGCTTCCGCCAGCTTGTTGGCGTCCGAAGCGTTCACGACCTTGCCCTGCAGAGCCGCGGCGGCGTCGGGGTTGACGTTGCCGCGACGGGCCAGATCGGTGATCTCGTCGAGCGCGGCGGCCGCGTCCTGCGTGCTGATCTCGGCCTTGGCCGGATCCGGGTCGTCCCTGGCCCGGTCGACGAGCCCGTCGATCTGGTCGTCCGGGACGGAGGAACCCTGCTCCCGCAGCGCGGCCTTCGCGGCCTCGGCCCGGGCTTCGAGCGTCTGCCGTTCCGCCTCGTCGGCCTTCTTACGGGCTTCCTGGGCCTGCTGCTTGGCCTCCTCGTCACAGCCTTCCTCGGCTCGCGCCACGACCTGTGCGGCGGAGCGGCCGGCCGCCAGGACGGTGGTGCCTGTGCCGGAGGAGCCGGTGAGGGGGGCCGGTGGGTGCCCGGCTCCGCCGTAGGGCGTCCTGCGGGGCGGGGCGGCGATGGCGCAGCCGGATTCGCGGGCCTTCTTCTCGGCCTCGTCCGCGGCCTCGTCGGCCTCTTTCGCGGCCCTCTCGGCGCCCTTGACGTCGCCCGCCCTGGCGGCCTTCCCCGCGTCCTCCGCCGCGTCGGCCGCCTTCTCGGTGAGCTTGCCCAGATCGCCCAGCTTCCCGAGTCTGCCCAGCTTCCCGAGCTTTCCGGCGAGCTTGGCCTCGCCGTAGCCGGGGATGAAGAGGGAACCGACGTTCCAGACGACCGTGGTGACGGCGCGGGTCTCGTTGCCCTGGTTCCACTGGTCGCGGACGTCCTCCCCGATGAACATGTCGTCGAGGACCTTGCCGCCGGAGTTCAGGGTCGCGCCGCCCCAGTCGGTGAGCGCGTCCCAGTAGTCGCCCTTGGCCCACTTGTCGCCCGCGTCCTTGGCGTCCTGCGACCACTGGTCGGCGATGACGCCGCCGTAGTCCTTCAGGCCGTCCAGGGTGTCGAGGGGGTTGGTGACGGTGTCCCAGACGCCCTTGAGGTCGCCGCCGATGCCGTCGACGACGAGGCCTTCGCCGACCTGCTTCAGCTGGTCGCCGGTGCAGCCGAAGAAGGCGCCTACGCCGGAGAAGCAGCCGTCGTCGTCCTTGTCCTCGCTTTCCGAACTTCCTCCGGTGTCTCCATCGGCATCGCCGTCCGCATCGCCGTGCGCATCGCCGTTGGTATTGCCGT
>NZ_JAPSKN010000214.1 GCF_031181705.1 Streptomyces sp. | reverse complement strand
CCAGCGACCCGGCGGCGTCGGGGGAACGCCGGGCTTCCCGTCGGCGGGCGTCCGCACGCGCCACGGGCCCCTCCCCCGGTCGGGGAGAGGGGCCCGTGCTCGCGTCGGTCAGCCGGCCGCCGCGTCCGCGCGGCCGTCCGCGCGGACCGCCGGGCGCCGGGACGCGATGACCTTCTTCGCCAGCGACCGCGGGCTGGTCAGGAAGCCCCAGCCCCACGACATGTGCATCGTGGCCAGCGCCACGGGGATCTGCAGCCGCGCCTTCAGCGGCAGTCCCTTGCCCGCGGGCACGGAGCCCAGCAGGATCGCCGCGAGGTAGCCGCCGGGCACGACGAAGCCCCACGGGGTCAGCGCCGCGCCCACCAGGATCCCGGCCGCGATCGCGCACACCGCGGTCGGCGGGGCGAGGTAGCGCAGGTTGATCGAGCCCTCGTGGTAGCGGGCGACCACGTGCCGCCAGCGGCCGTAGTCCTTGTACTGCTTGGCGAGCGCCTTCACGCTCGGCCGCGGCCGGTACGACACCTTCAGCTCGGGCGAGAACCAGATCAGCCCGCCGGCCTCACGGATGCGGAAGTTCAGCTCCCAGTCCTGGGCACGGATGAACTCCACGTTGTAGCCGCCCTGCTGCTCCAGCGCCTCGCGCCGGAACACCCCCAGGTAGACGGTCTCGGCCGGGCCCGCCTGGCCGCCCGTGTGGAACGCGGCGTTGCCGACCCCGATCTTCGAGGTCATCGCGGCGGCGACCGCGTGCTCCCAGTCGTTCTCGCCCTCGGCGTGCATGATCCCGCCGACGTTCTGCGCGCCGGTCTCCTCCAGGAGCCGTACGGCGGTGGCGATGTAGTTCGGCGAGAGCATGCCGTGGCCGTCGACGCGGACCACGATCGGGTGCCGGGAGGCGTTGATCGCGGCGTTCAGCGCGGCGGGCGTACGGCCGGTGGGGTTGGGGACGGTGTGCACACGCGGGTCTTCGGCCACGAGCTCGGCGGCGATCTCGTCCGTGCGGTCCGTGGACGGACCGAGGGCGATCACGACCTCCATCTCGCCGGCGTACTCCTGCGCGAGGATCGCTTGGACTGCTCCCCGCAGATGCCGCTCCTCGTTGAGGACGGGCATGATCACGGAAACGGCGGGGAGCCGCACGTCGGGATTGGCGTTCATAGGGGGCTCACGTTACCGCGAACGGGGGACACCGGTGCGCGCCGCGGGGGCGGTGGCGCGGGCCGCAGATCGTATCGGCCTACGGTTTCACGGATCCCACGTACGGCCGTCGTCCGGAGGTGTCCCCATGCCCACGCCGCCGCGGTCTCCTCGGTCCACCGCCGCTCCCGCGCGCCGTCCGCAGCCCGCTCCCCGCCGCGCCCCGCGCCGGCCCGCGCCGCCCGCCCGGCGCCGCAGGCCGCGCTGGGGCATGCGGGCCGTCACCACGCTGTCCGTGGTGGTGCTCGCCTCCGCCGGGATCGGCCACGCGGTGGTGACCAGCCTGGACGCGGACATCGCCCGGGTCGACGCCTTCAAGGACATGAAGAACCGCCCTCGTGCGGGTCACGGCATGAACGTGCTGCTGGTGGGCACCGACGGCCGCGAGAAGATCAGCAAGGCGGAGCGGCACAAGTACCGGCTGGGCGGCGCGCCCTGCCACTGCACCGACACGATGATGATCGTGCACATCTCGGAGGACCGGGAGCGCGCGAGCGTGGTGAGCCTGCCGCGCGACTCGTACGCCGTGACGCCCCCGCACGTGGACCGCACCTCCGGCAAGCGGCACGGCGGGCACCCGCTGAAGCTGAACGCGGCGTACGCGGAGGGCGGGCCGCAGCTGACCGTGCGGACGGTCGAGAGCATGACCAAGGTGAAGATCGACCACTACGTGGAGGTCGACTTCACCAGCTTCATGAAGACGGTCGACGTGGTCGGCGGCGTGCAGATCTGCACCGCCGACCCGCTGAAGGACAGCTACACCGGCCTGGACCTCCCGGCCGGCCGGCACACCCTGGCCGGCGGCCAGGCGCTGCAGTACGTGCGCGCCCGCCATGTCGACGGCGCCTCCGACCTGGGCCGGATGAAGCGGCAGCAGCGCTTCCTGGCCGCGCTCGTGGAGCGCGTCACCTCCTCCGGGATCCTCCTCAACCCCATGAGGTTCCGGGACGTCACCCGGGCGGTGCTCGGCTCGGTGCGGGCCGACAAGGGCTTCGGCACGGACGAGATGCTGGACCTGGGCCGGGCCATGCGGAACTTCTCCCCCTCCTCCTCGGAGTTCACCACCGTCCCGATCGGGCGCATGGGCTACGCCGTGAAGGGCGTCGGCTCGACGCTGAAGTGGGACCCGGTGAAGTCGGAGCGGCTGTTCCACGCCCTGCGCCAGGACCAGCCGCTGTCCGCGCACCGCTCGCGCGGGGTGGCCCGGATCGTCTCGGTGGCCCCGCAGCAGATCCGGGTCCAGGTGGAGAACGGCACGGGCACGCCCGGGCTGGGCCGCCGCGTGGACGCGGCGCTCGCCTCGACCGGCTTCCGTACGACCAAGGCCCCGGTCAACGCCGCGGCCCGCGACGTCAAGCGCACGATCGTCGCCTACGACCCCCGCTGGGACCGGTCGGCCAAGTCCCTCGCGACGGCCCTGCCGGGCAGCGAGCTGCGTCCGGTCAAGGGTCTGGGCGCGACCCTGAAGGTGATCGCGGGCGCGGACTTCGAGCGGGTGCGCAAGGTACGGGCCGAGGACCCGGGCCAGGGCGAGTTCGGAGTGGTACGGGGGGACGAGGTGGCGTGCTCGTAGCAGGCTGCCTGCTCGCGGGAGGCTGCTCGCCTCAGTCCTCGAAGCCCTCCGCCGCCCGCTTCTCGCGCAGTTCCATGATCGCTCGGCGGCGGGCCAGGCGATGGGTGCGGCGGATCTGGGCCTCCTGGTAGCGGCGCTTGTCGCGCTCGGTCTCCGGGAGGACCGGCGGGACGCGGCGGGGCTTGCCGTCGGCGTCGACCGCCGCGAAGACGAGGTAGGCGGAGCCGACCTGGGTGGGCGGCGCGGACTCGTTCCAGCGTTCGGCCAGGACCCGGACGCCGACCTCCATGGAGGTGCGGCCGGTCCAGTTGACCTGCGCCTTGACGTGGACGAGGTCGCCGACGCGGACCGGCTCCAGGAACGCCATCTCGTCCATGGACGCGGTGACGGCCGGCCCGCCGGAGTGCCGCCCGGCCACGGCCCCGGCCGCGTCGTCGACCAGCTTCATGATCACTCCGCCGTGCACGGTTCCCAGCAGGTTCGTGTCGTTGTGGGTCATGATGTGGCTGAGGGTGGTGCGGGAGGCCGAGGTCGGCTTGCCCGGGATATCCGTGGTGCCGGAATCCGCAGCTGAGGCCTGGTCTGTCATGGCCCCTACCTTATGCCGAGGCGCGGTGAGGGGGATTTGTGTCAGCTTCGCCACAGCCGTGCTCTGATTTTCCGACGACTCTTGTATGGCACACCACCGGGACCTGCACACTGTCGGCATGAATGATTGGCCCGAGGGGTTCTCCGGCGACAACCGCGGCAGCCGGTACGGACGGGGCAGCTCCAGCGCACAGCCGGAGAGTGCCCGTGTCATGCGGCAGGTCCGCCGCGGTCCGGCGGCACCGCCCGGGCAGGGCGCCTACGGCGGGGTGCCGCAGCAGCCGTCGTACGTCGACGGCGGCTACGCCGAGCCGTCCAGCGGGTA
Source organism: Streptomyces sp. (assembly GCF_031181705.1). Lineage (GTDB taxonomy): Bacteria > Actinomycetota > Actinomycetes > Streptomycetales > Streptomycetaceae > Streptomyces. The sequence goes on along the minus strand of NZ_JAPSKN010000214.1, from coordinate 2,933 downwards.
CGACAGCGGCTACAACACCGGCCAGGTCTACGGCTCCCCCGGTGGCCGCGGCCCCGGCGGCCCGGGCGGTGGCGGGTACGACCCGCGTCCCGCGCCGAACTGGCGCCGCCGGATCAAGGTGACGGCGATCACGCTGGTGACCGTGCTGGTCGTGACGAGCGTCGCCACGTACTTCTGGGCCGACTCCAAGCTCAACCGCGACGTCGACCTGTCGAAGGTCATCGACCGGCCGGAGGCGGGCGAGGGCACCAACTACCTGATCGTCGGCTCCGACAGCCGTGCGGGCATGTCGGCCGAGGAGAAGAAGAAGCTGCACACCGGGTCCGCCGAAGGCAAGCGCACGGACTCGATGATGATCCTGCACACGGGCGGCAACGGTCCCACGCTCATCTCGCTGCCGCGCGACTCGAACGTCACGATCCCGTCGTACAAGGGCTCCGACTCCGGCAAGCTCTACCCGGCAACGGGCCGTCAGACGAAGCTGAACGCGGCGTACGCGGAGGACGGCCCCGAGCTGCTGGTCCGCACCGTCGAGGCCAACACGGGCCTGCACATCGACCACTACGTGGAGATCGGCTTCGGCGGCTTCGCGAACATCGTGGACGCGGTCGGCGGGGTCGAGATGGACATCCCGCAGGACATCAAGGACACCAAGTCCGGCGCGGACCTGAAGAAGGGCAGGCAGACCCTCGACGGTGAGCAGGCGCTGGCCTTCGTCCGCACCCGCTACGCCCTGAAGGGCTCCGACCTGGACCGCACGAAGAACCAGCAGAAGTTCCTCTCGGCCCTGGCCAACCAGGTCGCCACCCCGAGCACGGTCCTGAACCCGTTCAGGCTCTACCCGACCATGGGCGCCGGCCTGGACTCCCTGGTCGTCGACAAGGACATGGGCCTGTTCGACCTGGCCTCCATGTTCTGGGCGATGAAGGGCGTCAGCGGCGGCGAGGGCAAGTCGATGAACATGCCCATCTCGGGCAGCGCCCCGAACGGCAACCTCCAGTGGGACACGGCGAAGGTGAAGACCCTGGTGAGCCAGTTGAAGAACGACGAGACGGTCACGGTCTCGGGCAACTGAGCACGCGGCGTGGAGAGGAAGGGGGGCACCCGGGCGGGTGCCCCCCTTCGTCGTGAGGCGGTGCTCACATCGTGGTGGCCGACATCGCGCGGCACATCTCGGCGCACGCGCGACAGGACTCGGCGCAGCGCATCATCTGGGCGTCGTCCGGCATGGACATACACGCCTCGGCGCACATGTCACAGGCCCGGGCGCACATCGCGCACATGTCGGCCGCGAGGGGCGAGCGGCGCATCATCATGTCGGCGCACATGCGCGTCATCTCGGCGCAGTCCATCACGGCGCGCATGATCTGCATCTGGGCCGGACCGCCCATCTGCAGGCAGGAGCTCATGGTCTCCTCGCACACGCCGTGGCAGGTCATGCACGCCTGGACGCAGTCCTGCATCTCCTTGCTGAGCGGGGCGGTGGTGGCGGGCTGCTGGGTCATGTCTTCCTCCCGTGGGGACGGCGAGGGCCGGGGGCCGGCCCCCGTGCCTTCCGTCCTACGCCTTCGGCCCCATGAGCACCACAGGGCGGACGGCCCGTGTGCGTCTCGCCACGGCCCTGCGTGAAAGCGCCGGCAGCGGCAAGGAGGACCAGCAGGCGCGTCCCGGGGTCCGGCGGCGCGCGGGGCAGGGGGCGGTGAGCAGCCCGTGGCAGGGGAGACCACACGTGACACAGCAGACGTACGAGGAACTGCGGACATCGGAGCCGAGAGCGCCCGAGGAGCGCAAGCAGCGGCTGCGCAGGCGGCTGGAGCGGCTGATCGGCATCGCCGCGACCGAAGGCAACGACCTGATGCCGTTGCGCAACGGGGACGAGATCTTCCCCGCGATGCTGGAGGCGATCCGGGCCGCCGAGCACACCGTCGACATGATGACGTTCGTGTACTGGCGGGGGGAGATCGCCCACGAGTTCGCCGACGCCCTGGCCGACCGGGCCCGGGCGGGCGTGCGGGTGCGGCTGCTGCTGGACGGCTTCGGGGCCAAGGAGATCGAGCCGGACCTGCTGAGCGCCATGGACGAGGCCGGGGTCCACGTGGCCTGGTTCCGGCCGCCCACGCGGCTGTCCCCGATGCGGCAGAACCACCGCTGCCACCGCAAGGTGCTGGTCACCGACGAGCACACCGCGTTCACCGGGGGCGTCGGCATAGCGCAGGAGTGGTGCGGCGACGCCCGCAATCCCGACGAGTGGCGCGACACCCACGTGCGGGTTCGCGGTCCCGCCGTGGACGGCATCGCCGCGGCCTTCGCGCAGAACTGGGCCGAGTGCCACGACGACCTCTACGACGAGCACGACCGCTTCACCGCGCAGGAGCAGCCGGGGCGGTCCACGGTCCAGGTGGTGCGGGGCTCGGCCTCCTTCGGCTGGCAGGACATGCAGACGGTGCTGCGGGTGCTGATCACCTCGGCGCAGGAGCGGCTGCGGCTGGCCACGGCCTACTTCGCGCCCGACGCCTACTTCATCGACCTCCTGGCCGGCGCGGCCCGGCGCGGGGTCCAGGTGGAGATCCTGCTGCCCGGACCGCACACCGACCAGCGGGCGTGCCTGCTGGCCGGGCGGCAGCACTACCAGACCCTCGTCGACGCCGGGGTGGACGTGCGGGAGTACCAGCCGACCATGCTGCACACGAAGATCGTCACGGTGGACGGGGTGTGCGCGCTCATCGGCTCGACCAACTTCAACCGCCGCTCCATGGAGCACGACGAGGAGGTCGTCCTGGCCGTCCTGGACGAGGACTTCACCGCCGCGCTCGACGCCGACTTCGACGCCGACCGGAAGCTGAGCGAGCCGATCGATCCCGCCCGCTGGCGGCGGCGCCCGCTGCCCGAGCGCCTCACCGAGGCCGTGGTCACTCCGATCCGCCGCTTCCTGT
>NZ_JAPSKN010000002.1:64962-112137 GCF_031181705.1 Streptomyces sp. | reverse complement strand
TCGTCGTCGTAGCCGATCTCCTGGACCACCTGCCCGGGCTGGAACCCCAGCCTGGCGGCAGGGTTCGTCCGCTCCTCCGCGTGGTCCGCGGTCGCGCTCACGGGTTGCCTCCTGATCATGTTTTGGGAAATATCTCAGCCACGCGCGTGCGCGAAGCATTGGCCGTAGTCCACACGGGCGGGACGGATCGCGCAAGTACCCGGCCGTCCAGACCGCCGAAACGGTGACGATCCTGGCCGTGTCACCGCAACTCCAGGCACACCATCATGGTCCCAGGTGACGCACACCACACCTTTCTGCCCCGTTTGGGCGTTTGGGAATCGTCCGTGGGTACGAGACTCGAAGGTATTCGCCCCATACGTCACGGAGTCGATCTCACGCACGGGTTACCGCTCGGTAGAGATGACGTTTCACGGCCCCGAGGTGGACCATGGGGAGCGGCGCGGCCCCCCAGCGACGACGCCCAGCGACGACAGCGAAACAGCGGCCCTCGCACGGCCCTCTGACAGGTAAGGAACAGCGTGGCTTCCGCATCCGATCGCAACCCGATCATCATTGGCGGCCTTCCGAGTCAGGTTCCTGACTTCGATCCCGAAGAGACGCAGGAGTGGCTCGACTCCCTCGACGCCGCCGTCGACGAGCGCGGCCGGGAGCGCGCCCGCTACCTGATGCTGCGGCTGATCGAGCGGGCCCGCGAGAAGCGCGTGGCCGTGCCGGAGATGCGCAGCACGGACTACGTCAACACCATCCCCACCAAGAGCGAGCCGTTCTTCCCGGGCAACGAGGAGATCGAGCGCAAGATCCTCAACGCCACCCGCTGGAACGCGGCCGTGATGGTCTCCCGCGCCCAGCGCCCGGGCATCGGCGTCGGCGGCCACATCGCCACGTTCGCCTCCTCCGCCTCCCTCTACGACGTGGGCTTCAACCACTTCTTCCGCGGCAAGGACGAGGGCGACGGCGGCGACCAGGTCTTCTTCCAGGGCCACGCCTCCCCCGGCATCTACGCCCGCGCCTTCCTGCTGGACCGGCTGAGCGAACAGCACCTGGACGGCTTCCGCCAGGAGAAGTCGAAGGCGCCGTACGCGCTGTCGTCGTACCCGCATCCGCGGTCGATGCCGGACTTCTGGGAGTTCCCGACGGTGTCGATGGGCCTCGGCCCGATCGGCGCGATCTACCAGGCGCGCATGAACCGCTACATGGAGGCGCGCGGGATCGCCGACACCTCCAAGTCGCACGTCTGGGCGTTCCTGGGCGACGGCGAGATGGACGAGCCGGAGTCGCTGGGCCAGCTGTCCATCGCCGCCCGCGAGGGCCTGGACAACCTCACGTTCGTCGTCAACTGCAACCTGCAGCGCCTCGACGGCCCGGTGCGCGGCAACGGCAAGATCATTCAGGAACTGGAGTCGATCTTCCGGGGCGCCGGCTGGAACGTGATCAAGCTGGTATGGGACCGCACATGGGACCCGCTGCTCGCCCAGGACCGCGACGGCGTGCTGGTCAACAAGATGAACACCACGCCGGACGGGCAGTTCCAGACGTACGCCACGGAGACCGGCGCGTACATCCGCGACCACTTCTTCGGTGACGACCACCGGCTGCGCGCGATGGTCGAGAACATGACCGACGACCAGATCCTGCACCTGGGGCGCGGCGGTCACGACCACCGCAAGATCTTCGCGGCGTACAAGGCGGCCGTGGAGCACAAGGGACAGCCGACGGTCATCCTCGCCAAGACCATCAAGGGCTGGACGCTGGGCCCGAACTTCGAGGGCCGCAACGCCACGCACCAGATGAAGAAGCTGACGGTCGACGACCTCAAGCGCTTCCGCGACCGGCTGCACCTGCCGATCCCGGACAAGGAGCTGGAGTCCGGCGTGCCGCCGTACTACCACCCGGGCCGGGACTCGGAGGAGATCCAGTACATGCACGACCGCCGCAGGTCGCTCGGCGGTTACGTGCCCACCCGCGTCGTCCGCTCCAAGCCGCTGCCGCTGCCCGAGGACAAGACGTACGCGACCGTGAAGAAGGGCTCGGGACACCAGTCCATCGCGACGACGATGGCGTTCGTGCGGCTGCTCAAGGACCTCATGCGGGACAAGGAGATCGGCAGGCGGTTCGTGCTGATCGCGCCGGACGAGTACCGCACGTTCGGCATGGACTCGTTCTTCCCGAGCGCGAAGATCTACAACCCGCTCGGCCAGCAGTACGAGTCGGTCGACCGCGAGCTGCTGCTCGCCTACAAGGAGTCGCCGAACGGCCAGATGCTGCACGACGGCATTTCCGAGGCGGGCTGCACGGCCTCGCTGATCGCCGCGGGCTCGGCCTACGCCACGCACGGCGAGCCGCTGATCCCGGTCTACGTCTTCTACTCGATGTTCGGCTTCCAGCGCACCGGCGACCAGTTCTGGCAGATGGCCGACCAGCTGGCGCGCGGTTTCGTCCTGGGCGCGACCGCCGGCCGGACGACCCTGACCGGTGAGGGCCTGCAGCACGCCGACGGCCACTCGCAGCTGCTGGCCTCGACCAACCCGGGCTGCGTGGCGTACGACCCGGCGTTCGGCTTCGAGATCGCGCACATCGTCAAGGACGGGCTGCGGAGGATGTACGGCAGTTCGCCGGAGCACCCGCACGGCGAGGACGTCTTCTACTACCTGACCGTCTACAACGAGCCCATCCAGCACCCCGCCGAGCCCGAGAACGTGGACGTGGAGGGCATCCTCAAGGGCCTGTACCGCTTCAGCGAGGGCACGGCCGGCCAGACCCCGGCGCAGGTCCTGGCGTCCGGTGTCGCGCTGCCCTGGGCGATCGAGGCGCAGCGGATCCTGGCCGAGGACTGGAACGTCCGGGCGGACGTCTGGTCGGCGACCTCCTGGAACGAGCTGCGGCGCGAGGCCGTGGCCTGCGAGGAGCACAACCTGCTGCACCCGGAGGAGGAGCAGCGGGTGCCGTACGTGACGCGCAAGCTCGCGGACGCGCAGGGGCCGGTCGTGGCGGTGTCCGACTGGATGCGGTCGGTTCCGGACCAGATCGCCCGCTGGGTTCCGCAGCCGTACCAGTCGCTCGGCGCGGACGGCTTCGGCTTCGCCGACACCCGGGGTGCGGCGCGGCGCTTCTTCCACATCGACGCGCAGTCGATCGTGGTCGCGGTCCTCACCGAGCTGGCCCGCGAGGGCAAGGTCGACCGGTCGGTGCTCAAGCAGGCCATCGACCGGTACCAGCTGCTCGACGTGTCGGCCGCGGACCCGGGGGCCGCGGGCGGCGACGCATAACACAGCGAGCCCTGTCAAGGGGTGGTGAGCCTCACGGGTACACCGTGGGCGCACCACCCCTTCACCTTTCCTACGATGCGGCCTATGCACCAGCAGTCGGCCCAGCTCCGTTGGGAACAGCACACACAGCGCCCCCTGTTCGGCCTGGCCCTGGCCTTCGCCGTCGCCTACGCCGTGCCGATCGTCCGGCCGGACGCGGGCCGGGAGGTGGTGGAGGTCTGCACGGCGGTGGAGTGGGTGGTGTGGGGGGCGTTCGCCCTCGACTACCTCGTCCGGCTCGCCCTGGCCGAGCGGCGGCTGTCGTTCGTCCGGACGCACTGGCTGGACCTCGCGGCGGTGGTGCTGCCGCTGCTGCAGCCGCTGCGTCTGCTGCGCCTGGTGTCCACGCTGCTGCTGGTCGGGCAGCGGGCGCGGATGGCCTCGCAGATAAGGCTCACGACGTATGTCGCCGGCTCGGTGGTCGGGCTGCTGATGTTCGGCTCGCTGGCCGTGCTGTCCGTGGAGCGGGACTCGCCGGACGGGAACATCCGGACGCTGGGTGACGCCGTGTGGTGGTCCTTCACGACGATGACGACCGTGGGCTACGGGGACCACGCCCCGACGACCGGGCTGGGGCGGATGCTCGCGGTCGGGCTGATGCTGTCCGGCATCGCCCTGCTGGGTGTGGTGACCGCGAACATCGCCGCCTGGTTCATCGCCCGGTTCGAGAAGGACGACGTGGAGGAGCGGCGGCAGACCGAGGCGATTCGGGAGCTGACGGAGGAGGTCCGGGCGCTGCGCGACGAACTCGCGGCGCTGAAGGGGACACCGGTGAAATGACAGGAAGGAGGGCCTCCGGCGCGGTCGCCGGAGACCCTTCCCTCACTTCCCCGCGGGGGACGGCAGGTCAGAACAGCATGCCGTTGCCCGGCGTCGCCGCTCCGGCCAGCCAGATGACGGCCAGGAGCGTGTCGATGGCGCCCAGGACGAAGGCCACCACGGCCGTGACCGGCCGGGAGCCCGCCCAGCTACGGCCCATCGCGAGCCAGCCGCAGACCATCGCCACGGGGCCGAGGATGATCCCCAGCACGAAGAAACCGGCGACCGCGCAGATGACTCCGATGATTCCGAGCGTCGCGCGATCCGGCCCGGTACGTGACCACGTCCGGCCACGTGAGCGGGGGTGCCTGCGCGTACCGTGTCCGAAGCTCGCCATCATCAACTCCCGTAAACCCTCGGTCGGTTGGGTTCGATGCGGGTACGACATGGCGAGTACCCCGGATGCGGCCTTCAATCCCGCTGCCTGCGCGCCACCCCCCTCCGGCAGCGCGCCGCAGCGTCCGTCCCCCATGCCCTGCGGAGGACTTGACCCACTGTGACCTGCGGTGGGGGTGGGAGGGGAGGGATCCCCGGCCTCGTTCACCCTGATAGGCGAACTCGGCCGGGATCCGCGGCACTCCGTCAGATGTGCCCGACGCCCGCGCCCGCCTCGGCGTTCTCCCCGCGCTTGGTGAGGAACGCGACGAACACGGCGACGGCGGCCACACCCGCGGCGGTCAGCGAGGCCAGGCTCATGCCGTCGATGAACGTGGTGTGCGCGACCTCGGTGATCTTCACGGCGATCTGCTCGGGCGTGCCCGGGGGCACCGGGGCGCTGCCCTGCTGGACGGCCAGCGCGGCCTGCTCGGTCTGGGCCGGGGTGAGCGGGGGCAGTCCCGCCTTCGCCCAGTTGCCGGCCAGGTCGTTGTCGACCTTGGAGGCCATGACGGCGCCCAGCACGGCCGTGCCCAGGCTGCCGCCGATCTGCATGGCGGCCTGCTGGAGTCCGCCGGCGACACCGGAGAGCTCCATCGGCGCGTTGCCGACGATGACCTCCGTGGCGCCGACCATGACGGGCGCGAGGCCGAGGCCGAGCAGGGCGAACCAGACGGACATGACACCACTGCCCGTCCCCGCGTCCAGCGTGGACATGCCGTACATGGCGATCGCGGTGAAGGCCATGCCGCCGGCCAGCGGCAGGCGCGGTCCGAACTTGGTGATCAGCACGCCGGCGAGCGGCGAGCCGACGATCATCATGCCGGTGAGCGGCAGCAGGTGCAGACCGGCGTCGATCGGGCTCATCCCGTGCACGTTCTGCAGGTAGAACGTCACGAAGAACAGGCCCCCCATGAACGCGATGGCCATCAGGACCATGAGGACGACACCCGCCGACAGCGGAACGGAACGGAACAGCGCCAGCGGGATCAGCGGCTCCTTGACCTTCGTCTCCCACAGGGCGAAGAGCCCGAAGCCGACGACCGACGCGACGATGAACGACCAGGTCTTCAGATCGCCCCAGCCCCACTCCGGGGCCTTGATCAGGGCCCAGACGAGGCAGAACATCGCGGCCGACAGCAGGACGATGCCCAGCAGGTCGAAGGAGCGCGGGGCGTTCTCGGCGCGGTGGTCGAGCAGGATCCAGACGCCGAGGACGACGGCGAGGACACCGACCGGCACGTTGATGAAGAACACCGACTGCCAGTTGACGTGCTCGACGAGCACGCCGCCGAGGATCGGGCCGCCGGCCGTGGAGGCACCGATGACCATGCCCCAGATGCCGATCGCCATGTTCAGCCTCTCGGCCGGGAAGGTGGCCCGCAGCAGGCCGAGCGCGGCCGGCATCAGCAACGCGCCGAAGAGCCCCTGGAAGACGCGGAAGACGATGACCGCGGTGATGCCCTTGGACAGTCCGATGGCGGCCGAGGAGGCGGCGAAGCCCGCCACGCCGATGAGGAACGTCTGGCGGTGACCGAACCGGTCACCGAGCTTGCCCGCGGTGATCAGGGAGACCGCGAGGGCGAGGAAGTAGGCGTTGGTGATCCATTGCAGATCCGACCAGGAGGCTCCCAGGTCCTTGCCGATCGCCGGGTTGGCAATGGCCACGATGGTGCCGTCGAGGGCCACCATCATGACCCCCACTGCGACGGTGATGAGGGTGAGCCAGGGGTGCCCTCGCAGCCCCTTGCCCGGCGTCGCGTCCGACGGCGTCGCAGGGGTGCCGCCCCCCGGCCCCGTCGTGTCGATGGTGGTCTGACTAGTCATACGTTCGAGGCTAATGACAGCCACTGACAATTGACAAACCAATTCACTAGTCGGTAACTGACACGACATCCCCGTATAGCCTGATCTGGGAAAACACTTCAGACGAGAGGAACACCTTGAACCTGCGCGAACGCAAGAAGCAGCGCACCCGGGACGCCCTGCTGCGGGCCGCCCTGGAGCTGTTCGCCACGCGCGGGTACGAGGAGACGACCGTCGACGACATCGCCGCCGCCGTCGACGTCTCGCAGCGCACCTTCTTCCGCTACTTCGCCGGGAAGGAGGAGACGGCGTTCTTCGTGCCGCGGCTCGCGGAGGCCCTCGTCGTCGACGCCGTACGGGCCCGTCCGCGGGACGAGGTGCCGCTGGAGGCGCTGCGCCGGGCCGTCGTGGAGAGCTGGGACACGATCCACGAGGCCGTCGCCGAGATCGTGCCGATCGACCTCCACATGCGCGTCTACCGGGTGATCGAGTCGACACCCGCGCTGCTCGCCGCCCATCTGCGCCGGGCGGCGGAGCTGGAGGAGCAGCTCGCCCGGATCATCGCCGAGCGCGAGGGGCTCGACGTCGACGCGGACCCGCGGCCGAGGATCGTCGTCGCCCTGTTCGGCGGGGTGATTCGCGTCACCGAGCGGCTCTGGTCCGCCGGGGACGACCTCACCCTGGACGGGCTGCGCGAACTCACCACGGCCTACCTCGATCAGGTGGGACCCGCACTGGCCGGGAACTGGCGTGCGGAGCCGTCCCCCTAGACCACACACCGAAACGTGATCCCGGTCACTTGGCTCACGCGAGACCCTCTCGTTCTCCTAGTGTGTCCTTTCAGTGACTTCCTTCGACACCTCCCCGCAACTGACCGTCTGGCGCGCACTGCTCGCTCTGGCCGTCGTGTTCGTGATGCTGGCGACCACCGGCTGGACGGCCCTGCGCAACCAGCGGGGTGACACGCCGCTGCAGGCCTCGCTCTCCGCGTGGGAGGACGGCCGGATCGCCGGCCGCCGCCTGCCGGACCCGCAGTCCGGGCCGGCGAAGCTCGCCCGCTTCTTCGGCTCGCTCGGCGAGCGGGACCGCGCGAGCCTGGTCCGCAAGTACGCCCTGGCGGTCGGCAACATGAACGGCGCCCCCATCGAGCTGCGCTACCGGGCCAACCGCGTGGCACTGGCCGAGGCGCGTGACGTCGAGCGGGAACGCATGCACGACAAGCGCCTCACCCCGGCCGGGCAGCACGAGGCCGGGCGCAGGATGCACCGCTTCGAGGACCTCCTGGAGAAGGGCCGCCACATCCTGGCCTTCGACCCGGAGGGCTCGGGCCGGGTGGCGGAGGTCTTCGGCGACCTGCGCGAGGCGGAGCGGGTCTCGGTCGTGGTGCCCGGCGTCGACACCGACCTGCTCACCTTCCAGCGCACCCACCGCCCCTACTCGGCGCCCGTCGGCATGGCCAAGGCCCTGTACGCGGCCGAGAAGCGGGCGAGCCCCTCGACCCGTACGGCCGTGATCGCCTGGGCCGACTACACGGCGCCGAGCGGCCTCGGCATCGACTCCGCGACCGCGATGCGCGCCGAGGACGGTGCCGTGCGGCTCGGCTCGCTGGTGCGGGCGCTGCCCGGCACCGCGCCGGTGTCGCTGTTCTGCCACAGCTACGGCTCCGTGGTCTGCGGGGTCGCGGCGCACGGCCTGCCGGACCGGGTGTCCGACATCGCGGTGGCCGGCAGCCCCGGCATGCGCGTCGAGAAGGCCGCCCAGCTGCGCACCGGCGCCCGGGTGTGGGCCATGCGGGACGCCGACGACTGGATCCAGGACGTTCCGTACCTGGAGCTGGGCGGGCTGGGCCACGGGGCCGATCCGGTGTCCGCCGGCTTCGGGGCACGGGTGCTGTCGGCGGCGGGCGCGAAGGGTCACGCCGGCTACTTCGAGCCGGGCACGGCAAGTCTGTTCAATTTCGCAGAGATCGGCGTTGGCGCATACCGCTCGGTGCACTGCGCGCACGAAGACGGCGTCTGCCGGACCGGTTCGTCCGGTACGGCGGCGGCCTGACGCGCGTAGCGGCGAAGGAACCGCGGTCTGCTCGGCAGGGGGACGGAGGAGCGCGTGCCGCATACGATGAGCCGCATGGGTGACGTACTGGCCGGATTTCATGCCGCCTGGGAGTTCGAGTCCGACTCCGTGCTCATCCGTTACGAACGGGGCATTCGAACACCCAAGCTCTTCCAGGCACTCGGGGAACGGCGGATCCCGCTGGACGCCATAGCCGGGGTGACGCTGACGCGCGGCAAGCGCGGCACGGTCGTGCTGCGGGTCGAACCGCGCCCCGGGGCGGACCCGTTGATGGAGGCGGCTGCCGGGCAGCTGAAGGAGAGCGGCGACCCCTACCGGCTGGTGCTGCCCGCCGAGCGGGAGGTGCTCGCGGAGTACTACGCCGACGAACTGCGGGGGCTGCTGACGGAGTCCGGGCCGGCGGACCGGTTCCTCGTGGAGCCGCCGAAGGGACCGCTGTCGTTCAAGGCGTACGACGGGAAGGCCTCCTTCGACGGCCGGACCGTGAACTTCCGCTGGTTCTGGACCGGTGCGTCGTCGGCGAAGTGGAAGGCCGGGGACCAGAGCTTCTCCGTCGGAGAGCTCGACGGGGTGGAGTGGCGCTCGCCGGAGGTCTTCGAGGGGCATCTGCGGCTGCTGCGGCGGGATGCCGGGCAGACGGCGGCGCAGGCCGACCAGGATCCGGCCGCGGTGGTGTTCGGGCTGGGGTACGGGCCGGTGCACGAGTCGTTGCCGTTCGCCGCGGCGGTGCTGGCCGCGGTGCGGACGTCCAGTCCGGTGGCCGCCGTGCCCGCGCCGCGCCGGGACCCCGCGGACATCGCCGAGCGGATCCGGCATCTCGGGGAGCTGCATCAGGCCGGGCTGGTGACGGATGAGGAGTTCTCGGTCAAGAAGGCGGAGTTGCTGGCGCAGCTCTAGCGTCTGCTCGATCTCGCCGTGGAGGGGCGCGGGTTCGTGCGTGGCCGGTCGCGCACACGCGGCGGAGCCGCACATCGGCACGGCCCCGCGCCCCCGAAGGCGCGCTTCGCTACTCCCGGCCCGCTGACGTGAAGGCCATGTCCGCGTAGCGGTTGCCCGCCACCTGGGCCGCGATGCCGTCCAGCAGGTCCAGTTGCTCGTCCGTCAGGACGATCCTGGTCGCCGCCGTGTTCTCCTCGACCCTGGAGGGCTTGCGGGTGCCGGGGATCGGGATGACCGGGAGGTCGCGGAGGGCCGCCTGCTGGTGGACCCAGGCCAGGGCGATCTGGCCGAGGGAGGCCTCGTGGGCCTCGGCCACCGAGCGGATCAGTTCCAGCAGGGTGGCGTTGGCCATCGCGTTGTCGCCCGTGAAGCGGGGCTGATGGCGGCGGAAGTCGTCGGACGACAGCTCCTCCGCGCTGGTGAACGAGCCGGTCAGGAAGCCCCGGCCGAGCGGGGAGTACGGCACGAGGGCCACGCCCAGCTCGCGGGCCGCCGGGACGACGCGCGCCTCGATGTCGCGGCTGAACAGGGACCACTCCGACTGCACGGCGGCGATGGGGTGCACGGCGTGCGCGGCGCGCAGTTCGTCCGCCGTGACCTCGCTCAGGCCCAGGTGCTTGACCTTGCCCTCGCGGACCAGGTCCGCCATGGTGCCGACGCTCTCCTCGATCGGCACGTTCACATCGCGCCGGTGCATGTAGTAGAGGTCGACGGCCTCGACGTCCAGGCGCTTCAGGCTCGCCTCGACGGCCTGGCGGATGTAGGGCGGGTCGTTGCGGACGATCCGGCGCGTCGGGTCGTCCGCGGGGATGGACAGGGCGAACTTGGTCGCGATGACGACCTCGTCGCGGTGGGCCTTGAAGAACGGCGCCAGGAACCGCTCGTTCTCGCCGGCGCCGTACGCGTCGGCCGTGTCGTAGAGGGTGACGCCCAGTTCGAGGGCCCTCTCCAGGGTGGCGCGGGAGGCGTCCGCGTCCGAGGGGCCGTAGGCGAAGCTCATACCCATGCAGCCGAGGCCCTGGACACCCACCTCGGGGCCGTGGTCGCCGAGCTTCGCCGTCGTGATCCTGCCGTCCGTCATCGGGACCTCTCCGACGCCAGGGCACGCCCGGCGTCCGCGTAGAAACTGATCTTCCGGTCGAGCACGGCGAGCGTGCCGCGGAGTTCCTCGATCCGCGCGAGGACGTCCTCGCGGGTCGTCCGCAGCAGCTCGAAGCGCTCGGCGTAGGTGTGGTCGCCCTCGCGCACCAGTTCCGCGTACCTGACCATGTCGGCGACCGGCATGCCCGTCAGGCGGAGCTTGCCGACCAGGTCGAGCCAGTCGAGGTCGCGGTTGGTGTAGCGGCGCTGACCGGTGTGGGAGCGGTCGATGTGCGGCATCAGGCCGATGCGCTCGTACCAGCGCAGGGTGTGGGCCGTCAGGCCGGTGAAGGCGACGACCTCGCTGATCGTGTAGCGGTCCTCGCCGTCCGGGCGCCGGTTCTGCTGCGGCGGGCCGGCGCAGGTGTCGGCCCTGGTCCCCGTGGTCTCCATCACCGTCATGCCCCCCACGCTAGAACCTTGGAGTGCGCTCGAAGCAAGCGCCGACGGCAAGAAATCGGCAGGACGTCTCCTGATCCGGCTGGTTAGCGTACGGGGTCATGAGTCTCGTACGCCGTGCCCTGCCCGAGGACGCCGAGGAAGTTCTGCGCCTGCGCCAGGTCATGATCGACGCGCTGTTCCCCTCCGGCCCCTCCCCCGCCTGGCACGGCGACTCCCTTCCGACGCTGAGGTCCGAACTGGGCGAGGCGGACGGGAACTTCGCGGCGTTCGTGGTGGACCACCCGCGGCGGCCGGGGGCGCTGGCTTCGCTGGTGGCCGGGACGATCGACTACCGCATCGGCAGGCCGGGCGACCCGCGGGGCCTGGTGGGCTTCGTGTTCAGCGTCGCCACCGACCCGGACGCCCGGCGCCGCGGATACGCCCGCGCGTGCATGACGACGCTGCTGGGCTGGTTCCGCGAGCGCGGCGTCCGGCGGGTGCAGCTCACCGCCTCGCCGGAGGCCGAGCCGCTGTACGTCTCGCTCGGGTTCCGCCCCAAGCCCGACCCCTTGCTGGAGCTGACGCTCTGAGCGCATAGGCTCGAACGCATGTCGCTGAAGAGCCTCGCGTTGATCGAGAAGTGGCCGGTTCCCACCGCCGCGGCGGGTGTCGTCCGGGCGGACGGCACCGTCCTCGGCACCCACGGTCCGGCCGGGCGGCGGTTCCCGCTCGCCTCGGTGACCAAGCCGCTGGCCGCCTACGCGGTGCTGGTCGCCTACGAGGAGGGCGCGGTCGAGTTCGACGAGCCCGCCGGTCCGACCGGGTCGACCGTGCGGCATCTGCTCGCGCACACCTCGGGCCTGGCCTTCGACGAGCACAAGGTCACGGCCCCGCCCGGGGAGCGGCGTCTGTACTCCAACGCCGGGTTCGAGCAGCTCGGCGACCATGTCGCGAAGGCGACCGACATCCCGTTCGCCGAGTACCTGCGGCAGGCCGTGCTGGAGCCGCTGGGCATGACCTCGACGACCCTGGAGGGCTCCCCGGCCAAGGACGGGGTCTCCACGGTGGAGGACCTGCTGCGGTTCGCCGCCGAGGTGCAGGCGCCGCGGCTGCTGGACCCCCGTACGGTCGCCGAGGCGATGAGCGTGCACTACCCGGGCACCAAGGGCGTCCTGCCGGGGTACGGCCACCAGAACCCCAACGACTGGGGGCTCGGTTTCGAGATCCGCGACTCCAAGTCGCCGCACTGGACGGGCGCTTCGTCCTCACCCCGCACGTTCGGGCATTTCGGTCAGTCCGGTACGTTCCTGTGGGTCGACCCGGACGCGGGGGCGGCGTGCGTGGCGCTGACGGACCGGGCGTTCGGGCCGTGGGCGATCGAGGCGTGGCCGCCGTTCACGGACGCGGTGCTGGCGGAGCTCTAGCAGCGGCCCGCAGCCCTACGCCATCTCCCAGACGAGCAGCTCGGCCCGCGTCACGGCCTCGGCCTCCAGGCCCCTGGCGCCGGTGATCCGGGCCGCGTCGCCGGCGCCCAGCTCCTCGCCGTCCAGGCGCACCTCACCGCGGACGACGTGCACGTACGCGTACGCCGCGTCCGGCACCGCCGTCCGCTCCCCCGCCGCCAGGCGCCGTACGTGCAGCATGGCGCCGGCCTCCGGGACGGCGTAGGGCGTGGAGTCGGCGATGCCGCGGACCACCTCGTACGACGGCTCGCCGCCGGGCTCCAGGGGGGCGAGCCACATCTGCAGGAAGGTCAGGGGCTCGGGCCCGTCGTTGCGTTCCACGTGCCGCACCCCGGCCGCCGAGCTGAGCCGCTGCACGTCGCCGTGGCGGACGACGGACTCGTGCCCGCTGGAGTCGCGGTGCGTCAGCTCGCCCTCCACCACCCACGTCACGATCTCGGTGTGGCTGTGCGGGTGCTCGTCGAACCCGGCGCCCGGGGCCAGCCGTTCCTCGTTGCAGGCGAGCAGCGCGCCGAAGCGGAGGTTGTCGGGGTCGTAGTGGGGCCCGAAGGAGAAGGCGTGCCGGGTCTCGATCCCGGCCGCCGGGTCGCCGCCCTGGTAGCGCTCGCCGGCGCGCCGAATGTCCGTCACGCGGTCCACCGTAGACCCGGCGGCGCACCTTCCCGTCCGGATAAGGCAGTCTTGTCCCGTGCCCGAACCCGAAACCAGCAAGAACGCAGCCGCAGCCCGTGACCTCCACGCACATGCCGCGACCCTGAAGCGGCTGGAGAAGTCCTCCGGATCACTCGCCGCGCAGGCCATCGCGCGGATGGACGAGACGCTGCCCTGGTACCGGGCCATGCCCCCGGAGAACCGTTCCTGGATCGGTCTGGTCGCGCAGGCGGGCATCGCCGCGTTCACCGAGTGGTTCCGGCACCCGGACGCCCCGCAGGCCATCTCCACCGACGTGTTCGGCACCGCGCCGCGCGAGCTGACCCGGGCGATCACGCTGCGCCAGACCGTGGAGATGGTGCGCACCACCATCGAGGTCATGGAGTCCGCGATCGACGAGGTCGCGGCCCCCGGCGACGAGCGCGTCCTGCGCGAGGCGCTGCTCGTCTACGCCCGCGAGATCGCCTTCGCCACCGCCCAGGTGTACGCCCAGGCCGCCGAGGCACGCGGCGCCTGGGACGCCCGGCTGGAGTCCCTGGTCGTGAACGCCGTGCTGAGCGGCGAGGCCGACGAAGGGGCCGTGTCCCGGGCCGCCGCCCTCGGCTGGAACTCGCCCGAGCACGTCTGCGTGGTGCTCGGCACGGCCCCCGACGGGGACAGCGAGCTGACCGTCGAGGCCATACGGCGGGCCTCCCGGCACGCCAAGCTCCAGGTGCTGACCGGGGTGCTCGGCGACCGGCTGGTCGTCATCGCGGGCGGCAGCAACAACCCGCTGGCCGTGGCCAAGTCGCTCATCGGCCCGTTCGCGGCCGGGCCGGTCGTGGCCGGTCCTGTGGTACCCGACCTGCAGGCCGCGACGCGGTCCGCGCAGGCCGCCGCCGCCGGCCTGAAGGCGTGTTCCGCCTGGCAGGACGCCCCGCGCCCGGTCCTCGCCGACGACCTGCTCCCGGAGCGGGCGATCGCCGGTGACCCCTCGGCGCGTGAGCAACTGGTGGAGGAGATCTACAGACCGCTGGAGGAGGCCGGGGCTGCGCTCCTGGAGACCCTCAGCGTCTATCTCGAACAGGCGAGCAGCCTCGAAGGCGCGGCCCGGATGCTGTTCGTGCATCCCAACACCGTCCGCTACCGGCTTCGACGTGTGACTGACGTCACCGGCTGGTCACCCTCCGATGTACGCTCTGCCTTCACGCTGCGGATCGCGCTGATCCTGGGGCGCCTGGTCGATGGAGATCTCCAGCCCTAAGGTTTTGTGGAAGCTCGACAAAACCCCCCCGTGTTCTTCGTCCCTGTCCCCACGGGCGGCCGTGCCCGTACGCAAGAGAGAGTGTGAGAGTGCTCGTACTCGTCGCTCCCGGCCAGGGCGCCCAGACGCCCGGCTTCCTGACTGAATGGCTCGACCTCCCCGGTGTCCGCGGTGCCCTGGAGGCATGGTCCGACGCCGCGGGGATCGACCTGATCCGTTACGGCACCGAGGCCGACGCGGAGGAGATCCGCGACACCGCGGTGGCGCAGCCGCTGCTGGTCGCGGCCGGACTGACGTCCGCGTCCCTGCTGTTCGAGGACCCGGCCGACCTCCCGCGCAAGGTCGGCGCCCTCGCCGGTCACAGCGTCGGCGAGTTCACCGCCGCCTCGCTCGCCGGGGTGCTCCCCCACGAGGAGGCGCTGCGCCTGGTCCGTGCCCGCGGTCTCGCCATGGCCGAGGCCGCCGCCGTCACCGAGACGGGCATGGCCGCGCTGCTGGGCGGCGACCCCGCCGTGACGGTTCCGCACCTGGAGGAGCTGGGCCTGACCCCGGCGAACATCAACGGCGCGGGCCAGATCGTCGCGGCCGGCACCAAGGAGCAACTCGCCGCGCTGGAGGCGGACAAGCCCGAGGGCGTGCGCAAGGTCGTCGCGCTGAAGGTCGCCGGCGCGTTCCACACGCACCACATGGCCCCCGCGGTCGAAACACTGGCGAAGGCCGCCGCCGACGCCCGGGGCACCGGCGACCCGAAGGTCACCTACGTCTCCAACAAGGACGGGCAGGCCGTCGCCGCCGGCGGCGAGGTGCTGGAGCGTCTGGTCGGCCAGGTCGCCAACCCGGTCCGCTGGGACCTGTGCATGGAGACCTTCAAGGAGCTCGGGGTCACGGCCCTGATCGAGGTCTGCCCGGGCGGCACCCTGACAGGCCTCGCCAAGCGCGCCCTGCCGGGCGTGAGGACGCTGGCCCTGAAGTCCCCCGCCGACCTCGACGCCGCTCGCGAGCTCGTCGCCGAGCACAGTGCCTGAGAAGGAGCCCGAGAGCATGGCGAAGATCAAGCCCAGCAAGGGCGCCCCGTACGCGCGGATCCTGGGCGTCGGCGGCTACCGCCCGACCCGGGTCGTGCCGAACGAGGTGATCCTGGAGACGATCGAGTCGTCCGACGAGTGGATCCGCTCGCGCTCCGGCATCGAGACGCGGCACTGGGCCTCCGACGAGGAGACCGTCGCGCAGATGTCGATCGAGGCGTCCGGCAAGGCCATCGCCGACGCGGGCATCTCCGTCGAGCAGATCGGCGGCGTGATCGTCTCGACCGTCTCGCACTTCAAGCAGACGCCGGCCGTCGCCACCGAGATCGCCGACAAGCTGGGCACGGACCGGGCCGCCGCATTCGACATCTCGGCGGGCTGCGCGGGCTTCGGCTACGGCCTGACCCTCGCCAAGGGCATGATCGTCGAGGGCTCGGCGGAGTACGTCCTGGTGATCGGCGTCGAGCGGCTGAGCGACCTGACCGACCTGGAGGACCGGGCGACGGCCTTCCTGTTCGGCGACGGGGCCGGCGCGGTCGTGGTCGGCCCGTCCCAGGAGCCCGCGATCGGCCCGACCGTGTGGGGCTCCGAGGGCGACAAGTCCGACACCATCAAGCAGACCGTGCCGTGGACGGACTACCGCGACGGGACGGTCGAGAAGTTCCCCGCGATCACCCAGGAAGGCCAGGCGGTGTTCCGCTGGGCCGTGTTCGAGATGGCGAAGGTCGCCCAGCAGGCGCTGGACGCGGCCGGGATCACCGTGGACGACCTGGACGTCTTCATCCCGCACCAGGCCAACGTGCGGATCATCGACTCGATGGTGAAGACCCTGAAACTGCCGGAGCACGTCACGGTCGCGCGTGACATCCGCACCACCGGCAACACCTCGGCCGCCTCGATCCCGCTCGCGATGGAGCGGCTCCTGGCGACCGGCGAGGCGAAGAGCGGCGACACCGCGCTCGTCATCGGCTTCGGGGCGGGTCTCGTCTACGCCGCGACTGTCGTTACCCTCCCCTAGGCACTCCGTGCCGGATCATGCGATCCGGGACGGGAAGAACCACCTGCCACACCCTCTGGATATCTACGAAGGAGCGCCAACATGGCCGCCACTCAGGAAGAGATCGTCGCCGGTCTCGCCGAGATCGTGAACGAGATCGCCGGCATCCCGGTTGAGGACGTCCAGCTGGACAAGTCCTTCACCGACGACCTGGACGTCGACTCGCTGTCCATGGTCGAGGTCGTCGTCGCCGCCGAGGAGCGCTTCGACGTCAAGATCCCGGACGAGGACGTCAAGAACCTCAAGACCGTCGGCGACGCGACCGACTACATCCTCAAGCACCAGAGCTGACCGGCCGATCAGGCCGTCTGGCTGACTGCCCCGCCACCCGGCGGTGGCGCCGCTTAATCCTCGGATCCGTTGGAGAAAGAATTCCCGTGAGCTCGACCAATCGCACCGTGGTCGTCACCGGTATCGGCGCAACCACACCGCTGGGTGGCGACGCAGCCTCTACCTGGGAGGGCCTGGTCGCCGGACGTTCCGGCGTCAAGCCCCTGGAGCAGGACTGGGCGGCCGACCAGGCCGTCAGGATCGCGGCGCCGGTCGCCGTGGAGCCGACCGAGGTCATCCCCCGGCCGCAGGCCCGCCGACTGGACCGCTCGGCCCAGTTCGCGCTGGTCGCGGCCAAGGAGGCCTGGGCCGACGCCGGTTTCGAGGCGAAGGCCGGCGAGGACCCGAACATCGACCCCGACCGGCTCGGCGCGGTCATCGCCTCCGGCATCGGCGGCGTGACGACGCTGCTCGACCAGTACGACGTGCTGAAGGAGAAGGGCGTCCGCCGCGTCTCCCCGCACACCGTTCCCATGCTGATGCCCAACAGCCCGTCGGCCAACGTGGGTCTGGCCGTGGGCGCCCGGGCGGGCGTGCACACGCCGGTCTCCGCCTGCGCCTCGGGCGCCGAGGCCATCGGCTACGCCATCGAGATGATCCGTACCGGCCGCGCCGACGTCGTCGTCGCGGGTGGCACGGAGGCGGCGATCCACCCGCTGCCCATCGCCGCGTTCGGCAACATGATGGCGATGTCCAAGAACAACGACGACCCGCAGGGCGCGTCGCGCCCCTACGACGTCGCCCGTGACGGCTTCGTCCTCGGTGAGGGCGCCGGAGTCGTCGTCCTGGAGTCCGCCGAGCACGCCGCGAAGCGCGGGGCCCGGGTGTACGCCGAGGCGGTCGGGCAGGGCATCTCCGCCGACGCGCACGACATCGTGCAGCCGGAGCCGGAGGGGCGGGGCATCTCGCACGCCCTGCAGAACCTGCTGGAGCGCACCGACCTGGACCCGGCGGAGATCGTGCACGTCAACGCGCACGCGACGTCGACGCCGGCCGGGGACATCGCCGAGCTGAAGGCGCTGCGGAAGGTGTTCGGTGACGACACCGACCACATCGCGGTGTCCGCGACGAAGTCGATGACCGGGCACCTGCTGGGTGGCGCCGGTGGTGTGGAGACCGTGGCGACGGTGCTCGCGCTGTACCACCGGGTGGCTCCGCCGACGATCAACGTGGAGAACCTGGACCCGGAGGCCGAGGCGAACGCCGACGTCGTGCGGGGTGAGGCCCGGAAGCTGCCGGTCGAGGGCCGTATCGCCGCGCTGAACGACTCGTTCGGCTTCGGCGGGCACAACGTGGTGCTGGCGTTCCGGACCGTCTGAGAAGCCCGGCTTCCCACTCGTTCCACGTGAAGGGCCCCCACCTGCGGGTGGGGGCCCTTCACGTACGCGCGAGCGGGAATCAGACCACCTGGTGGAGCCAGCGCACCGGGGCGCCCTCGCCCGCGTATCTGAAGGGTTCCAACTCGTCGTCCCAGGGCTTGCCCAGGAGCTTGCTGAGCTCCGCTTCCAGGTTGGTCTCACCCTGCTGGGAACGCTGCAGTGCCGCGCGCAGGCGGTCCTCGGGGATGAGGATGTCGCCGTGCATGCCGGTGACGGCGTGGTAGATGCCCAGGTCAGGGGTGCAGCTGTAGCGCTCGCCCTCGGCGGTGGGGCAGGGTTCCGCGGTGACCTCGAAGCGCAGCAGGTGCCAGCCGCGCAGCGCGGAGGCCAGTTTGGACGCCGTGCCCACCTGGCCCTGCCAGGAGAACTCCGAGCGCCAGGTGCCGGGCGCGGCGGGCTGCCGGATCCAGTCCAGGCTGACGCGTGTGCCGAGCACCCCGGCGACGGCCCACTCGACGTGCGGGCACAGCGCGCGCGGCGCGGAGTGCACGTACAGAACTCCACGTGTCGTCACCGGAACCTCCGGGCAGAGCGGACCATCTTGGAACAGGCGGAACGGCGGTGACCGGGCGGGTCACGTTGATGGCGAGGCTACCGTGCGGGGGCGCGAGGAGTGTGACGTACGGTCGGTCCGGGTGCCGGGAAACTCCCGCCATTCACCCAGGGGGACGCTTGTGCGGGTGTGAGCCGTTGCACCTGATCGGCCGGGAACCCTCGTGCGTTGTCATGGGTTGGGCAGACAGGGACGGCACGGCGAGGGGACGGACCAGACATGTGGACGCGGAGCCATCGCGCACGGGGTGTCCTCGCCGTGGTCGCCGCGGCCGTGCTGGGCGTGGCCGGGTGTGACGCCGTGGGCGGCGACTCCGCAGCCCCGTCCCAGCGTGCGCAACCGTCCCCGAAGCCCACGCCCCTGTGGGACCGCAGCCCGAGTTCCGTCGCCGCCGTCGGTGACTCCATCACGCGCGCCTTCGACGCGTGTGACGTGCTGTCGGACTGTCCGGAGGCGTCCTGGGCGACCGGCACCAGCCCCGAGGTCGACTCGCTGGCGGTGCGGCTGCTGGGCAGGACCGGGGCCGCCCGGCGGAGCTGGAACCACGCCGTGACGGGCGCGCGGATGGCCGACCTGCCCGGGCAGATGGCCCGGGCGGTGCGGCGCAAACCGCAGCTGGTGACGGTGATGGTCGGGGCGAACGACGCCTGCCGGGCCACGCCCTCGGCGATGACCCCGGTCTCCGCCTTCCGTGCCGATTTCGAGGACTCGCTGCGTTCCCTGCGCAAGGCCCTGCCCAAGGCCCAGGTGTTCGTGGCGAGCGTGCCCGACCTGAAGCGGTTGTGGTCCGAGGGCCGTTCCAGCGCGATGGCCAGGCAGGTCTGGCAGCTGGGCATCTGCCCGTCGATGCTGGGCGACGCGGACGCCCTGGACGCGTCGGCGACCCTGCGGCGGGAGCGGGTGCGCCAGCGCGTGGAGGAGTACAACAAGGTCCTGGCGGAGGTCTGCGACCAGGACGAGCGGTGCCGTCACGACGGCGGGGCGGTGTACGAGTACCGCTTCGGCACGGCCCAGTTGAGCCGCTGGGACTACTTCCACCCGAGCGTGAACGGACAGGCCCGGTTGGCGGAGATCGCGTACCGCACCGTCACGGCGGAAAAGCCCCTGACTTAGGGTTCCGCACATGAGCGAACTCTTCGGCACACTTCCCGACGGGACCCCGGTGCACCGCTGGACCCTGGAGCGGGCGGGTGTACGGGTGCGGGTGCTGTCGTACGGCGGGATCGTGCAGTCGGTCGAGGTGCCGGACCGGGCCGGGCGGGCCGCCGACGTGGTGCTGGGGTTCCCGGATCTCGACGGGTACCTCGGCCATCCGGAGCCGTATCTGGGTGCCCTCGTCGGGCGGTACGCCAACCGGATCGCCGGCGGCCGGTTCCCGCTGGACGGGCGGACGTACGCCCTGGAGGCGAACAACGGGCCGAACTCGCTGCACGGCGGGGTGCGTGGCTTCGACAAGCGGGTGTGGGACGTGAGCCCGGTCGAGCACGGTGTGCGCCTGTCCCGGGTCAGTCCGCACGGCGAGGAGGGGTTCCCCGGGCGGCTGGAGGTCTCGGCGACGTACTCGCTGTCGGCGGACGGGGCGCTGCGGATCGCGTACGAGGCGGTGACGGACGCGCCGACCGTGGTGAACCTGACGAACCACAGCTACTTCAACCTGGCCGGCTCCGGTGACGCGGCCGGTCACGAGCTGCGGCTTGCGGCCTCCCGGTACACGCCGGTCGACGCGGACCTGATCCCGGCCGGCGGCCCGGAGGAGGTGTCCGGCACGCGGTTCGACTTCCGTGCGGCGCGCAAGGTGGGCAGCGGCTACGACCACAACTTCGTGCTGGACAAGGGGGTGACGGACACTCCGGTGGAGGTCGCCGAGCTGCACGACCCGGCGTCGGGGCGGGTGCTGACGGTGGCCACCACCGAGCCCGGGCTCCAGCTGTACACCGCCGATCACCTGGGCGAGCCGTTCGCGCCCGGCGACGGCGTCGCGCTGGAGACCCAGCACTTCCCCGACTCGCCGAACCGGCCGGAGTTCCCGACGACCGTGCTGCGGCCGGGCGAGGTGTTCCGCTCGGAGACGGTGTACGGGTTCGGCACCCGCTGAGGGGCCACGAGCCCCGGTCCGGAGGTCAGGTCCCGGACCGGGGCTGCCGAGTGGGGAACTTGTCCCGGATCAGACGTTAATCGTCGCGGTGATCCTGCGGTCGGTGATCGAGCGTCCGACCTGGATCTCGTACGAACCCTTCACAAACGACCACGAGCCGGTCGCCTCGTCCCAGATCTCGAAGGCGCGGCGGGGCAGTCCGACGGTCGCCTCGGCCGTCTCGCCGGGGCCGGCCTCGACGCCCGCGAAGCCGGCCAGCCAGCGCGCCGGGCGGGTGGGGCCGGGCTCGCGGGGGGCGAGGTAGAGCTGGACGACCTCGCGGCCGGGGCGGTCGCCGGTGTTGCGGAGGCGGACCTTCGCGGTAATCCCTTCCGGTGCCTCGGCGACCTCGACGGACTCGTAGGTCCAGTCGGTGTAGCCGAGGCCGTGGCCGAAGGGGTAGGCGGGGGTGCGGCCGTGCTTCTCCCAGGCGCGGTAGCCGATGAAGACGCCCTCTTCGTAGGGGAGTTCGCCGTTCTCGGGGACGACCCGGGTGACCGGGGCGTCGGCCAGCGAGCCCCAGGTGGTGGGCAGGCGGCCGCCGGGCTCGTGGGCGCCGGTGAGGACGTCGGCGAGGGCCGCGCCGCCCTCCTGGCCGGGGAACCACGACAGCAGCACGGCGGCGACCTCGTCGCGCCAGGGCAGCTCCACCGGGGAGCCGGAGTTGACGACCACGACGGTGCGGGGGTTGGCCGCGGCGACGGCGCGCACCAGGTCGTCCTGGTGGCCGGGCAGGCGCAGGTCCGCGCGGTCGAAGCCCTCGGACTCGACGCGCTCGGTGGTGGCGACCACGACGACGGCCGTGTCGGCGGCCCGGGCGGCCTCGACCGCCTCGGCGATCAGTTCCGCGGGGTCGCGCTGCGGGTCCTGGTGGGCGAGGGTGAAGCCGATGACCCGCATGGGACCGTCCGGAGGCGGGACGGTGTGGGTCAGGGAGACCTCGACGGGTTCCCCGGCGGTGAGGTCGACCCGGGCGTGCGGCACGGGCGGGCCGAAGAAGGTGAGGAACGGGTCGTCCCCGTCGGGGCGCTGGACGTCGTCGTAGTACACGGTGCCGGCGACGGTCAGCCGGAAGGGGCCGAGACCCTTGATGCCGAAGGTGTGCGTGCCGGTCTCGCGCGGGGTGAAGGTGCCGGTCAGTTCGACGCTGTGCAGCATGTCGTGGCTGACGCCGTCGGGGAGGTCGGCGCCCGTCCACTGGATGTGGCCGCTGGGCGCGGAGCGGGTGCCGAGGACGGTGCCCGCGGCGTCCCGGCAGATGGCGCGCAGCTCGAAACCCCGGTCGGCGACGGGGAGTTCGGTGTTGGGGTCGGCGCCGAGGGCGTAGCCGAGGGTGCCTTCGGGCAGGGCGGCGGTCAGGCCGTCGAGCGGGGAGACGGTCCGGGCCGGGAAGACGGTGGCGGAGCCGCCGCCGAGGACGCGGGCGTCGCGGGCGGCGGCGCCGATCAGCGCGACCCGGCCGGGCCTCAGCGGCAGGGCGCCGCCTTCGTTGCGGACGAGGACGAAGGAGCGGCGGGCGATCTCGCGGGCGAGGGCCTCGCCGTCGACGCCCGGGGGCGGGTCGGTGACGACGGGTTCGGCGCCCTCCAGGACGCCGACCCGGGCGGCGAGGCGCAGCACGCGGCGGACGGCCTCGTCGACCAGCGTCTCGGCGGCCTCGCCGGCCCGCACGGCCCGGGCGAGGTTCTCGCCGTAGACGGTTCCGGGGCCGGGCATGGCGATGTCGAGGCCGCCGGTGAGGGCGCCGGTGGTGGAGCGGGCGGCGGTCCAGTCGGAGACGTTGACGCCGTCGAAGCCCCACTCCCCGCGCAGGACCTCGTTGACCAGGTGGTGGTGCTCGGTCATGGTCGGGCCGTTGACCGAGTTGTAGGCGGTCATGATGCCCCAGGGGCGGGCGTCGGCGACGATCGCCTCGAAGGGGGCCAGATACAGCTCGCGCAGGGCGCGTTCGCCCACGAGGTTGTTCACGGTGAGGCGGTCGGTCTCGGCGTCGTTGGCGACGAAGTGCTTGACGGTGGTGCCGACGCCGCCGGACTGGACGCCCCGGACGTACGCGGCGCCGATCCGGCCGGTGAGGTACGGGTCCTCGCTGTAGGCCTCGAAGTGGCGGCCGCCCAGCGGGGAGCGGTGCAGGTTCACCGTGGGGGCGAGCAGGACGTGGACGCCCTTGCGGCGGGCCTCCTGGGCGAGCAGGACACCGGCGCGGCGGGCGAGGCCGGCGTCCCAGGTGGCGGCGAGGGCGGTCGGGGAGGGCAGGGCGACGGAGGGGTCGTCGGCGCTCCAGTGCACCCCGCGGACGCCGATCGGGCCGTCGGACATGACCAGCGACGCGAGGCCGGCCTCCGGCAGCGCGGGCAGGCTCCACATGTCCTGGCCGGCCAGGATCCGTGCCTTGGCGTCCAGGTCGAGCTTGCCGAGGGCCGCCTCGACGGCTGCCTCGCGCCGCTGCTCCGCTGTCTCCGTCACGTCGGCACCTCCACGTCGAAAGCCGCTGGATGTCACCATCGTGCACCCGGAGCCTGTGACGCGGTAGGTTTCGTTATTCGCCCGTGATGTTCAGGTGTT
Organism: Streptomyces sp.; assembly: GCF_031181705.1. Lineage (GTDB taxonomy): Bacteria > Actinomycetota > Actinomycetes > Streptomycetales > Streptomycetaceae > Streptomyces. The sequence continues at coordinate 88,896 of NZ_JAPSKN010000002.1, read as the reverse complement.
CGGCATGTCGTACGGTGACGCCATGACGGGCAGGACGAGGAGCGAGGAACGGCGCGCGGAGATCGTGCGGGCCGCTCTGGAGGTGATCGCCGAGCGCGGCTACCGGGGAGCGAGCCTGGCGGCGGTCGCCGAGCGGGTCGGGCTGACCCAGCAGGGCCTGCTGCACCACTTCCCGACCAAGGAGGCGCTGCTCGTCGCGGTCCTTCAGGAGCGGGACCGCTGGGACGCGATGCCCGCCGGCCGGCTGCGCCTGGACCTGCTGGCCGCGCTGGTCGAGTACAACGCGATGCGCCCGGCCATCATCCAGACCTTCTCGGCGCTGCTGGGCGAGAGCGTCACCGAAGGGCATCCGGCCCGCGCCTACTTCACCGAGCGCTACGTCGGGGTCCGCGCCGGCATGGCCGAGGTGCTGCGCGCCGAGTACGGCGACCGCCTGCCCAGCGGCCTCACCCCCGAGCGGGCCGCCCCGCTGCTGGTGGCGATCCTGGACGGGCTGCAGTACCAGTGGCTGCTCGACCCGGAGTCGGTGGACATGGCGTCGGCGTTCCGGGACTTCCTGACGCTGCTGGGCGAGAGCGGCGGCTGAGCCCCCTCCCCCCGCCCGGCACGTATGGCGTGGACCACTGCCGTCACGCGATACTTCCGCCGTCCGGCACCACGCCACCCCCACCGTGACGGAAGGGCCCAACCCCCTTGAACTCCCTACGCGTTCGCCTCGGCGTCCTCGGCCTCGCGCTGCTGACCGGTCTGTCCACTCCCTCCTCGGCGAGCGCCGCCGAGGCGGCCCCCGCCCCCACCGTCGAGGAACAGCGGCTCGACCGGGCCGCCCCGCAGGAGATCCTGCGCCGCTCCGGATTCGACGCCGTGGCCCCGCGCCTGGCCCGGGCACTCGACTCGGCCCGCTCCTACGCGGAGGCCCGCCGGGCCGTCACCCGCGAGGGCACACAGCTGTGGCGGCGGGCGGTGGACCGGGCGCAGGGGCGCGGCCCCGCGGGCGGGGACCTCAGCCGGGACGACGACCGGCCGCTGTACTGGGCGCGGCTGGGCATGACCCGCGAAGTGCGCACCTGGGAGCCGGAGTTCGGTCTGACCGACCGGCAGCGGGCCGCGCTGCTGGACGCGCTGGAGCGCACCTCGCGCGGCCAGTCGGCCATCGGCTACCCGCACGGCAAGGGCCTGAAGCGGATCCTGCTCACCGGCTTCGACCCGTTCACCCTGGACCGGGACATCCGCATCTCCAATCCGTCCGGCGCCACCGCGCTCGCCCTCGACGGCACGGTCGTCGAGACCGCGGACGGCCCGGCCCGGATCGAGACGGCCGTGTTCCCGGTGCGCTGGCGCGACTTCACGGAAGGGACCGTGGAGCGGACCCTGCGGCCCCACCTGGGGAAGGTCGATCTGTTCACGACCGTGAGCCAGGGCCGCGTCGGGCGGTTCGACATCGAGCGGACCAACGGGGCCTGGCGGGGCGGCTTCGGGGACAACGAGAACATCGGCCGCACCGAGACGGTCCCCGTCACCGACCCCGCCTCGCAGCCGCAGTGGACGACGACCACGCTGCCGTACGCGGCGGTCGTCGCCGCCCCCACCGGCCGCTTCCCGGTGTACGACAACACGAGCGTCACCGAGATCCCGGCCGGCGGCACCGAGCCCGTCGTGCGTCCCGAGGGGCCGACCCCCGGCTCGACCGCGCGCGCGGGCGGCGGCGGGGACTACCTCTCCAACGAGATCGCCTACCGGGCGACCCTGCTGCGCGACCGGCTCGGGCTGCACGACGCCCTGCCGGGCGGACACGTGCACACGCCGGTGCTGCAGTTCGGCGCCGGGAACACCACCGAGGTCACCGACGCTGACTTCGTGCGCAACCGGCTGGACATCATCGCGCAGGTCAGGACGATCCTGAAGGTGGCTGCGGAAGCGTCTTGACCGTCTGGCCGCCGCCCTCATCGCCCTCCCGGATCTCCTCGCCCAGCAGTTCACGCGCCATGAGGGTGGCGCCGGCCACCGCGCCCGGCATCAGGAACACCGCGACGAACGGCACCAGGAAGGACACGGCGAGCGGGGTGCCGAAGCCCCAGACCAGGGTCCTGCGGCCACGCAGCAGCGCGAGGCGGGTGCGCAGCTCCACGCCGCGGCGCTGGAGGGCGACGGCGGTCAGTTCCTCGGTGAGGAAGAACCCGGTGACGAAGAACCCGATCACCGGCACGGCCGTCTGGCCGACGACCGGGATGAAACCGCACGCGAACAGCAGCACGCCCCACAGGGCGGCCCGCACGACGATCCGGAGACTGTCTCGGGCGGAGATCCACAGCTCCCGCCACAGCGGCAGCCCGGACTCGGGGGCGTGCCCGTCCGGGGACACGTCCCGGTCCACCTTCTCGGAGAGGTTCTCGTAGAAGGGCTGGCCGATCAGCAGCGTCACGGCGGTGAAGGTCACCACGGCGAGCAGCAGGGCGAGGGCGAACAGCATGACGGTGAGGAAGCCGCGGAAGATCCCGGGCCAGGGGCTCGACCAGCCGTCGGCGAACGGCGTCGCCCAGGTGACGGCGTCCTCCCCCCACAGCCCCAGCGCGACGAGCACCGCCGCGTAGAGCACCAGGGTGATCAGGCCCGGGAGCAGCCCGAAGCCGTAACTCCTGCCGTGCCGGGCCACCCATCGCTGGCCCTTGAGCAGGTACCGGAAACCCGTCCCCAGATCGCGCATGGGGACGACCCTATCCGGGCCGGGGTCGCGCCCTTGACGCGCTCCGGTCACACCGGTGTCACAGGCCGCCCGGGTCGGGGCGCGGGCCGCCGGCGGAGCCATCCGGGTCACGGGTGACACCAACGCGCCCTTGTTGCCGTTGAGTCGAACCGGTACACCTCGCCGTACCGATCTCAGGAAGCCCCACAGGAGGTACGCGTGCGCACCACGAGAACCGTTCCTGCGAGACCTGTACTGATCGTCCCCCTCGCCCTCGCCACGGCGGGTTCGCTCCTGCTGGCCCCCGGCACCGCGGGCGCCGACCCCAAGCCCGTCACCCGGGAGGGCGCCCCCGTCGACGACCGGGCGGCCCGCGCTCCCGAGAGCGCGGCCCGGCGGGCCCTGGCCGCGGCCGGGGAGACCTCCTCCACCGCGACGGACACCCGCGGCTACCCCCGCCGCCAGGTCCTCTCCCCCGACCCGGTGAACCCCGGCGACAAGTCCCTGAAGCTGGGGCTCGTCCCGTACCACGGGATCGCGCCGAAGCTGAACGCCCTGCAACGCCTCGGGGACCGGGTGAGCGTGGAGGTGGCGGGCCGCTCGGCCGGCGGGCACCGCCTCTACCTCGTGACCGTCACCGCCCCGGAGACCACCCGTGAGGCCCGCGCCCAGCAGCGGATGCGCGACCTCATCGAGCGCGCGCCCGCCACGGCGGCCAAGTCCCCCGAGATCAAGCGCTTTTACAAGACCCCGGTCTTCGTCAACAGCAACATCCACGGCAACGAGTGGGAGGGCACGGACGCCTCCCTGAAGGTCATCGAGCAGCTCGCGACCGCCGAGGACGCCAGGACGCGGGACCTCCTCGCGCACAGCCGCCTGTACTTCAACGTCACGGCCAACCCGGACGGCCGTATCGCCGGCACCCGCGCCAACGCGGGCGGCTTCGACCTGAACCGGGACTTCGTCACCGCCTCGCAGCCCGAGTCCCGCGCGATGCGGCGGATCCAGCTCGACACGCAGCCGGCCGTCCTGCTCGACCTGCACGGCTACGTCAACGGCACCCTCATCGAGCCCACCACTCCCCCGCACGGCGAGAACTACGAGTACGACCTGTTCCTGAAGCACACCTACGCCAACGCCCTCGGCATGGAGGCGGCCGTCAACGCCCTCGGCTACACGCCCGCGAAGGACGGCGTGGAACCGGCCCAGATCCCCTTCCGCGACCAGGAGGAGGGCTGGGACGACTGGCCACCGATCTTCACCCCGCAGTACGCGGCCTTCCACGGCACGGTCGCAGCCCACACCGTGGAGATCCCGCTGGCGGTGAACAACGAGGAGTACGACGAACTGCCCGTGGCGGAGCTGCGCCGCCGCTCGGCGGTCAACACGGCCGTGGCGGGCGCGGCCGTGCGCGCGACCCTGGACCACGTCCGGGAGCGGCGCGCGAGCCTGATCGCCGACCAGATCGAGGTCTTCCGCCGTGGTGCTTCCGGTGCCCCGCAGGTGCCGGTGTCGCCGCGGACGGTCCCCGGCGTGCCCGGCATCGGCCCGGAGGACGTCTACACGACCGCCTTCCCGCGCGCCTACGTCATCCCGCCGGGCACCTCGCGCGCGCAGCGCTCCGCCCCGGCCGCCGCGCGTCTGGTGGACCACCTCCTCGCCAACGACGTCCGCGTCACCCGCGCCACCCGCCCGTTCCGGCTCGCCGGGCGGACCCACCCGGCGGGCTCGTACGTCGTGGACATGCACCAGCCCAAGCGCGGCATGGCGAACGTGCTGCTGGCCGACGGCCGGGACATCAGCGACAAGGTGTCGGTGATGTACGACATCTCCGGCTGGAGCCTGGGCCGGCTGTGGGGCGCCACGGTCGAGCCGGTGGCGTCGGGCAGCCTGCGGGGCGCGCCCCTGCGCCCGGTCACCGAGGCGGCCGCCGTCGCCCGCGTGGCCCCGCACGGCGACCTGGGTCTGCGCCTGGACGACCCGCGCGAGATCGCGGCGCTCAACTCCCTCCTGCGGCGCGGCGTCACCGTGCGCGAGGCCCCGGACGGCAGCGCGATCGTGCCCGCCTCGGCCCGCCGCGAGGCGCTCACCGCCGCCCGGACGCACGACGTGGCCTTCACCGCCACCCGGCTCACCGGTACCACCCCGCTGCGCCGCCCGCGCGTCGCCGCCGCCGTCACGCCCGGTGAGCTGTTCGCGCTGCGGGAGATGGACTTCGACGTCACGCCCGTCTCGACGGCCGTGCTGAACGCGGGCTTCGACTGGTCCGGCACGGACGTGCTGTTCGTCTCCGCCGGCCTGGACCGGGCCCGGCTGACGGCGCCCGCCCGCAGCGCCCTGGACGCGTTCCTCGGCCGTCACGGCCTGGTCGGCCGGGGCGCGACGGGCGCGGCCCTGAACGCGGCGGCGGGTCTGCTGCCCGTCACGCCCGTGGCGGGCAACGGGGACGCCAACGGCGTGGTGCGGGTGACCAATCCGGGCCCGCTCACCCGGGGCGCACCGGACCACACCTTCGTCTACGCCCCGCTCTGGTTCACCGGCCTGGGTGCCGGGGTGCGCGTCGAACAGGCGTATGCGACCGGGAATCCGCTGCTCTCCGGCCACTGGCGTCCGCTGCGGGACGGCTCCGGCGGCCCGGCCGCGGCGGCCGGCCGGGCGGCCGTGGTCAGCGGTGACCGGACGGTCCTGTTCGGTACGGAACCACTCTTCCGGGACCACCCCAAGGGAGAATTCGCGCAGGTGGCGAGGGCATTGTTCACAGTGGCACACAGCGGTTCGGTTGAGGAGAGCGGATGACGCAGGAGATCCACGGCACCGTGGCGGACGGCTTCGAGGACGTACGCGAGGAGTTCGCCGCGTTCGTGGCCGGGGAACGGCCCGACTACGAGGGCCAGCTGTGCGCCTACGTCCACGGGCGCAAGGTCGTCGACCTGTGGGCGGGCACCGAGGCGGACGCCCTGTACGGCGTGTTCTCCTCCACCAAGGGCGCCGCCTCCCTGGTGGTGGCCCTCCTCGTCCAGGACGGCACGCTCGAACTGGACCGCAAGGTGACGTACTACTGGCCGGAGTTCGCGGCCGAGGGCAAGGGGGCGCTGACCCTGCGCGACCTGCTCGCGCACCGGGCGGGCGTGGTCGGCACGGACACCGGCTTCACGCTCGCGGAGCTGGCGGACGACCGCCAGCTCGCCGAACGCCTCGCGGACCAGCGGCCGTTCTGGCGCCCCGGCACGGCGTTCGGCTACCACGCGCTGGTCAGCGGCGCCCTGGCCGGCGAGGTGGTCCACCGGGCCACGGGCCGCACGCTCCAGGAGGTCTACCAGGAGCGGATCCGGACCCCGTACGCCCTGGACTTCCACCTGGGCCTGCCCGCCCCGCAGGAACCGCGCTTCCGCACGACGCAGCCGATGGCCCCGACCCCGCGGCAGCAGGCCCTTCTCGACGCGGTGCCCGCGGGCCCGCACACCCTCACCTCGATCGCCTTCAACGGCAACGCGGCGGAGCCGGCCGACCTGGCCTCGCTGCCCAACATGCCGCTGGTGCGGGCCAAGGGCCCGGCCTCCGTGGGCGGGGTGGCGTCCGCGCGGGGCCTGGCCGGGATGTACGCGGCGGCGATCAGCGAGCTGGGCGACCGGGCGCCGCTGCTCAAGCCCGACACCGTGGCGGAGTTCGGCCAGCCCCACTCGGTCGGCTACGACCTGGTCGCCCGGTCCCACAGGTCGTTCGGCCTGGGCTTCCAGGCGACGGCTGACACGTGGCACCCGTTCCTCGGCGCCGGGACGATCGGGCACAGCGGCGCGAGCGGTTCCCAGGCCTTCGCGGACCCGTGGAGCGGCCTGGCGTACGGCTACACGCGCCGGCGGTTCGCCTTCCCGGGCGGGGCGGCCCCGGAGAACGACCGGCTGGCGCGGGCGGTCCACAGGGCCGCGCTCGCCGCCTGAGCCGGGCACGGACAAGGCCGCACCCCATCGGGGGTGCGGCCTCCGCGTGCGCGACGACGGTCGTCAGACCAGCGTCACGGCGATGTTCCCGCGGGTCGCCTTCGAGTACGGGCACACGTCGTGGGCCTTCTCGATCAGCGACCGGGCGGTGCCCCGGTCGACCCGGGGGATGTCGGCCGAGATCTCGACGATGATCCCGAACCCCTCCCCGTTCCTGCCGAGGCCGACCTTCGCGGTCACGGTCGAACCGGTGAGGTCGGCACCCTCCTGACGGGCGACGACACCGAGGGCGCCCTGGAAGCAGGCGCTGTACCCGGCGGCGAAGAGCTGCTCCGGGTTGGTCCCGGCGCCGCTCCCGCCCATCTCCTTCGGCGGGTTGACGACGACGTCGAGCTTGCCGTCGTCGGTGGCCACCCGCCCGTCGCGCCCGTTCTGTGCGGTCGCCACGGCGGTGTACAGGACGTCGGACTGCTGGATCGGCATGCGGTGGTGTTCCTTCGGTCGTCCGCCGCGGCTCGCGCCCGGGCCGGGCCGGATTCGGAAAGAAACTACCGCATGCCGGAATGCCAGCACAGGGGGTCAGAGCTTGACGATCATCTTCCCGGTGTTGTCGCCGCGCAGGACGCCCAGGAAGGCCTCCAGGTTGTTCTCGATGCCCTCAACGACCGTCTCGCGGTACTTGAGCTGCCCCGAGGCGACCCAGGGGGCGACCTCCCGCACGAACTGCGGCTGAAGGTCGTAGTGGTCGCCGACCAGGAAGCCCTCGATCCGGCCGCGGGTCTGGATGAGACGGGCGAGGTTCTTCGGGCCCGGGGCGGGCTCGGTGTTGTTGTAGACGGAGATCATGCCGCAGACCGCGATCCGGCCGCCCTCGTTGAGGGAGCCGATGGCCGCCTCCAGGTGGTCGCCGCCCACGTTGTCGAAGTAGACGTCGATGCCGTCGGGGGCGGCGGCGCGCAGCTGCTCGCTCACCGGCCCGTCCTTGTAGTTGAAGGCGGCGTCGAAGCCGTACTCCTCCACGAGGAGCTTCACCTTCTCCTCCGACCCGGCCGATCCGATGACCCGAGAGGCGCCCTTCAGCTTCGCGATCTGCCCGACCTGGCCGCCCACGGCACCGGCGGCGCCGGAGACGAAGACGGCGTCGCCCTCCTTGAAGGAGGCGGTGCGCAGCAGGCCCGCGTAGGCGGTGAGGCCGGTCATGCCGAGCACGCCCAGGTACGCCGAGAGCGGCGCGGCCTCCGGGTCCACCTTCACGGCGTTCTTCCCGGCCACGACGGCGTACTCGCGCCAGCCGAAGAAGTGCAGCACGTGGTCGCCGACGGAGACGCCCTCGGCGTTGGAGGCCACGACCTCGCCGACGGCGCCGCCCTGCATGACCTTGCCCAGCTCGAACGGGGCCACGTAGGACTTCGCGGCGCTCATCCGGCCGCGCATGTACGGGTCCACGGAGAGGTACTTGTTCCGGACGAGCACCTGCCCCTCACCGGGCCGCGGGACCTCCGCCTCCACCAGGGCGAAGTCCTCGGGCTTCGGCCAGCCGACCGGGCGGTTGAGCAGGTGCCACTCGCGACTGACGGCGGGGAGGGTGGGCGTGTCGGTCATGGTGCGGCCTTTCCTTCGGTCTCCGGCAAATGTTTCAGTACCTGAAACAACCATGCTCCTGAATATTTCAGGTTGTCAAACAACCGGGTACCCTCGACGGCATGGCCTCCACCACACCGACTCCCCAGAGCAGGACGAACCGCCGCCCCGATCCGCTGACGCTCGAGGTCGTGGAGCTGATCGGGGAGGTCGTCGCGCGGTTCCACGAGGACTACGAGTCGGCGGCGGCCGAGCACGCGCTGACGGGCGCGCAGGCGCGGCTGCTGAGCCTGCTGTGCCTGGAGCCGCTGCCGATGCGGAGGCTGGCGCAGCGGCTGAAGTGCGAGCCGTCGAACGTCACCGGGATCGTGGACCGGCTGGAGGCGCGCGGGCTGGTCGAGCGGCAGCCGGATCCGGCGGACCGGCGGGTGAAGGTCGCGGCGGCGACGGCGGAGGGGCGGCGGGTGGCGCGGAGTCTGCGGGAGTCACTGCGGTTCGCGCGGGAGCCGCTCGCGGGGTTGTCGGAGGGGGAGAGACTGGCGCTGCGGGATGCGCTGCGGGGGATGCTGGGGTGAGGTCGCGGGGCGCTCGGGTGTGATGCCCGGGTCGGGCGCGTTGAGCAACCCGGCGCTTTGGAGGGCTCTGCGTCGCTGTTGAGGCCGGGTGGGTGCGCAACTCGGCGACGAGATACCGCTGCGCCCACCCGTGCCGCCCCCCGCGGCACGCATGCCCGCAGCGGGGTGCGCCCCCCGGCGCGGCCCCGACCCCCCGCCCACTGTCAGGCGCTACGTGCACCACCACAGGAACCGGTCGCAGGTTCGCGAGGGGGACGGTTCCGGGTCCGGGGGGCGGGTCGTCGGGTCCGAGGTCTCGGTCGGTGCCGGGGCGGGCGGGGCGGTCGTGGGGGCGGAGGGCGGGCGGCTGGGGGACGTGCCCGCCGGGGCCGACTCCGGGCCCTTGGCCGCCTCCTTCCCCTCCGGCGACTCCGACGTCCCGTCCTTCGGGGACGCGGAGGCCGACGGGGAGTCGGACGTGCTCGCCGAGGGGCTCGCTGACGAGCCCTCAGGGAGGGTGCCCCCACCGGGACCTGCTTCCTGCTCGCCCACTTCGACCTCGGTGGCGTCGCCGTCTGCCGACTCCCCGCCGGCCGCCGCGGGCTTCGGTGCCTGCTTCTGCGCGTCCATGCCCAGTTCCGCCAGGCTCAGCCCGCCCGCCGCCAGGACGAACCCGGCCGCGACGAACAGGGTCCGGCGCCGCCGCCGGCGGTGTGCCGCCGCCTTGCGGTCCCGCCGGGTCGACCCGCCCGGGCCGTCACCGTCCGGACCCTGGCCACGCCGGCGCGCGGCACGCCCCGAGGGCTCGTCATCGGCTTGGTCGACCGTGTCGCCAAAGACCCCCTCGGCAGCGTCGTCGGCATCGCCGTCGTACCCGCCCTGCTCAGGCTCACGCCAGTGCAGCGATTCCGCTGAGGTGCCACACCCGGGGCAGGCCAGCGCGCCGTTGAGGTGCCGTCGGCACGGGTCGCAGTAGTCCATGACGCGGGAAGATTAAGTTCCGCGCGGGTCCCGTTCCTAGATTCCGCTGTGAAAGTTCTGTAGGGACACACCCCGTCGGTGGTTTCGAAACTGTCGAAACCGTTATGCGCGCGACCCATTGACACCCCCGCCGCCCCGTCCTTACTGTCACGCCAGCATTTCGAACGTGTGCCGAAATCTCGAACGTCGCATGACGGGCACACGGACGGAACACTGACGGAAACCGAGCCGACGAAGCTGCGAGGGACAATCGCCGTGCGCATCACCGGAATCAGCACACACGTGGTCGGGACGCCGTGGCGCAACCTGACGTACGTCCAGGTGCACACCGACGAGGGCATCACCGGAGTCGGCGAGACCCGGATGCTGGGACACACCGACGCCCTTCTCGGTTACCTGAGGGAAGCCGAGGTCAACCACATTCTCGGCTCCGACCCGTTCGCTGTCGAGGACCTCGTCAAGCGCATGAAGTACGGCGACTACGGCCGCGCGGGCGAGATCGTGATGTCGGGCATCGCCGTGATCGAGATGGCCTGCTGGGACATCAAGGGCAAGGCCCTGGGCGTCCCCGTGTGGCAGCTCCTGGGCGGCAAGGTCACCGACAAGGTCAAGGCGTACGCCAACGGCTGGTACACCACCGAGCGGACGCCGGAGGCCTACCACAAGGCCGCCCAGGGGGTCATGGAGCGCGGCTACCGGGCGCTGAAGATCGACCCCTTCGGCACCGGCCACTTCGAGCTGGACCACAAGGAGACCCTGTACGCCGTCTCCCTGATCGAGGCGGTCCGGGACGCCATCGGCCCCGAGGCCGAGCTGATGCTGGAGATGCACGGCCGCTTCTCCCCGGCCACGGCCGTGCGCCTGGCCAAGGAGCTGGCGCCGTTCAAGCCGGCGTGGCTGGAGGAGCCGGTCCCGCCGGAGAACCTGAAGGCGCTGGAGAAGGTCGCCGCCAAGGTCGACATGCCGGTCGCCACCGGCGAGCGCATCCACGACCGGATCGAGTTCCGGGAGCTGTTCGAGAACCAGGCCGTCGACATCATCCAGCCGGACGTCGGCCACATCGGCGGAATCTGGGAGACCCGGAAGCTCGCCGCGACCGCCGAGACCCACTACATGCTGGTCGCTCCGCACAACGTGGGCGGCTCGGTGCTGACCGCCGCCTCCCTCCAGGTCGGGTTCACCTCCCCGAACTTCAAGATCCTGGAGCACTTCAACGACTTCGCGGACGCGGAGATCAAGAAGGTCGTCAAGGGCGCGCCGCAGGTGAACCCGGAGGACGGCTGCTTCCACCTGTCCGACGCCCCGGGCCTGGGCGTGGAGCTGGACGTCGACGCCGCCGCCGAGTTCCCGCAGCAGCAGGCCCGTTTCGACCTCTGGGCGGAGGGCTGGGAGCAGCGCAAGCCCAAGGGCACCCAGTGACCGTCCGGCCCCCGGAAACCCGGAACCGGCCACCGAAACCTTCGAAAACCGAAAGGCGCCCCGTGAGCACCGCGGTAGTGATCGACGCCCCGGGCGAGCACCGTCTCGTCCCGCACGAGCCCCGGCGGCCCGGGGCCGGCGAGGCCCTGGTGCGCGTGCACGCCTCCGGCATCTGCGGCAGCGACCGCGAGGTGTACCAGGGCAACCGCCCCGAGGGCTATGTGCGCTACCCGCTCACCCCGGGCCACGAGTGGTCCGGGACGGTGGAGGCCGTGGGCGCGGACGTCCCCGCCTCCCTGGTCGGCCGCAAGGTCGTCGGTGAGGGCTTCCGCAACTGCCAGGTCTGCGACCGCTGTCACGCGGGCGACACGACCCTGTGCTCGGCCGGGTACGAGGAGACCGGGTTCACCCAGCCGGGCGCGATGGCGGCCACGCTGACCCTCCCGGCGCGGCTGCTGCACGTCCTCCCGGACGGCTGCGACCTCACGGCAGCGGCGCTGCTGGAGCCCGCCGCGTGCATCGCGGCCGCCGCGCTGAAGGCGAACGCGCGGCCCGGCGAGAAGGTCGCCGTGGTCGGCACCGGCACGCTCGGCATGTTCGCCGTGCAGTTCCTGAAGGCCAACTCGCCGGCGGAGCTGCTGGTCGTCGGCACCCGCCGGGACCGTGAGGCGCTGTCGCGGCAGTACGGCGCGACGGACTTCCGGACCAAGGACCAGCAGCTCCCGGACGACGTCGACGTGGTGATCGAGACTGCCGGGTCCGCGGACGCCGCCCGGATCTCCGCCGCCCTGCTCAGGCGCGGGGGCCGGCTGGTCCTGACGGGCATCCCGGCTCCGGGCGCCGAGGGCCTCGACCCGACCGACCTGGTCGTGCGGCAACTGGAGGTGCACACCGTCTTCGGTGCTCCGCCGGACGCCTGGGCGCACACCGTGCGGGTGTTCGCCGCCGGGCTGCTCGACCCGCTGCCGCTGGTGACGCACGAGCTGCCGCTCGCCGAGTTCTCGCGGGCCATCGAGCTGGTGGGCGCCGGCGATCCGAAGGTGGGCAAGGTGCTGCTCCGCCCGTAGACGTACGCCGGTACGGGGGCGACCTGACGGCTCCCGTACCGGCGTACACCCAGCCTTGCCGTACCCCGAGCCGCGAACTTCGTCCGAAATATCGAACCGAAGGACATTCCTGTGACCGACGCTTCCGCCCCGGCCGCCCGCAGGCCCGGTGAGCAGGCGCTCACCGCACTGGGCCTGAACGCGCCCGCCCTCGACCCCGCCGACGCCTCGCCGCACTCCTTCCCCGGCGGCGGCCGCTGGCGCACCGAGATCCCCTCCTGCGAGGGGCCCGAGGCGCTGGCCGTGGTCCTCAAGGAGGCCTCGCGGCTGGACGTGCCGATCCACCGGATCAGCCAGGGCAGCGGCGTGTGGATGCTGACCGACGCCGAGATCACCGAGATGGTGGAGGCGACGGCCGAACGCGACATCGAGCTCTGCCTGTTCACCGGCCCGCGCGGCACCTGGGACATCGGCGGCTCCACGCGCACCGACTCGCGGGGGGCCGGACTGCGCGCCCGCGGCCACGACGCCGTCGCCGGCTGTGTCGAAGACGCCGTCCGCGCCACGGAGCTGGGCGTCAAGTGCCTGCTCGTCGCCGACGAGGGCGTGCTGTGGACGCTGCACCGGGCCCGCGCGGCCGGCATCATCCCGGCCGACACCACGCTCAAGGTGAGCGCGCTCATCGGGCCCGTCAACCCGGCGGCCTACGCCGTCTACGAGCGCCTCGGCGCCGACTCGGTCAACGTGCCGAGCGACCTGACGCTCGATCACCTCACCGAGATCCGCCGGGTGTCCGGCGCTCCCATGGACATGTACATCGAGGCCCCCGACGACCTCGGTGGCTACGTCCGGATGTACGAGGTCGCCGAGCTGATCCGGCGCGGCGCACCGCTCTACCTGAAGTTCGGCCTGTCGAAGGCGCCCGGGATCTACCCCTACGGACACCACATGCGGGAGCTGACCCTGGCCACCGCCAAGGAACGGGTGCGGCGCGGCCGGCTCGCCCTCGACCTCCTGGCCCGTCACGGAGCCGACGGTGACATGGCGCCGCTGGGCTCGCGACTGCCCGGCGCTCTGCAACGGTTCGAAATCTCGTCATAACGTTCCGGAAACTCTTCTTACAAAAGACGACACAGCCGACCACAATCCCACACACCTCCTCTCGGTCTTTCCGGCACCACCCCCGGAGCGACTTCGGGCCTCCCAGACCGAGCCCTGCACACAGATCAAGGATGATGATCATGCGAAACCGCAGAGCCGCCCTCGCCGCCATAGCCGGAGCCGCGTCCCTCGCCCTGACCCTGTCCGCCTGCGGGCAGAACAGCGAGGGCGGCAGCGAGGAGAGCGGGGACAGCGCCAAGGGCGGCACCATCGGCATCGCGATGCCGACCAAGTCCTCCGAGCGCTGGATCGCCGACGGCAACAACGTCAAGAGGGACCTGGAGTCCAAGGGCTACAAGACCCAGCTGGTCTACGGCGAGGACGACCCGGACCAGCAGGTCTCGCAGATCGAGAACCTGATCACGCAGGGCGTCAAGGCGCTGATCGTCGCGGCCATCGACAACAAGTCGATGAACAACGTGCTCCAGCAGGCCAAGGACGCGAACATCCCGGTCATCTCCTACGACCGCCTGATCCTCGGCACGAAGAACGTCGACTACTACGCCTCCTTCGACAACGAGAAGGTCGGCGAGCTCCAGGGCAGCTACATCGTCGAGAAGCTCGGCCTGAAGGACGGCTCGAAGAAGGGCCCCTTCAACATCGAGCTGTTCGCCGGCTCCAACGACGACAACAACACCCGCTACTTCTTCCAGGGCGCGATGAACGTCCTGCAGCCCTACATCGACAAGAAGCAGCTCGTCGTCCGCTCCGGCCAGACCAAGCTCAACCAGGTCACCACCCTGCGCTGGGACGGCGGCACCGCCCAGAAGCGCATGGACGACATCCTGACCTCGGCCTACAAGAGCCAGCGCGTCGACGCCGTCCTCTCCCCCTACGACGGCATCTCCATCGGCATCCTGTCCGCCCTGAAGTCGGACGACTACGGCTCCAAGAGCAAGCCGCTGCCGATCGTCACCGGCCAGGACGCCGAGGTCGCCTCGGTGAAGTCGATCATCGCCGACCAGCAGTCGATGACCGTCTACAAGGACACCCGCCAGCTGGCGAAGGTGGCCTCCAACATGGTCGACGCCCTGCTGAGCGACAAGAAGCCCGAGGTCAACGACACCAAGACCTACGACAACGGCGCCAAGGTCGTCCCCGCCTACCTGCTGGAGCCGGTCGCCGTCGACAAGGGCAACTACCAGAAGGAGGTCGTCGACTCCGGCTACATCAAGGAGAGCGACCTCAAGTAAGCCCCGCCACCCACCGACGATTCACCACTGATTGGAAGGCACGACCATGGCGGGACCCGTCCTGGAAATGCGCTCGATCGTCAAGACCTTTCCCGGCGTCAAGGCGCTGTCGGACGTCACACTGACCGTCCGGCAGGGCGAGGTCCACGCCATCTGCGGGGAGAACGGCGCCGGCAAGTCGACCCTGATGAAGGTCCTCTCCGGCGTCCACCCGCACGGCACCTACGAGGGCGACATCCTCTTCGAGGGGGAGGTCTGCCGGTTCAAGGACATCCGGGCCAGCGAAGAGCGCGGCATCGTGATCATCCACCAGGAGCTGGCCCTGGTGCCCTACCTCTCCCTGGCGGAGAACATCTTCCTCGGCAACGAGCACGCCACCCGGGGGATCATCAGCTGGACCGAGACCCTGCGGCACGCCACCGAACTGCTGCGCCGGGTCGGCCTGTCCGACCACCCGGACACCCGCGTCGCCGACATCGGCGTGGGCAAGCAGCAGCTCGTGGAGATCGCCAAGGCCCTGTCCAAGAAGGTGAAGCTGCTCATCCTGGACGAGCCGACCGCGGCCCTGAACGACGAGGACAGCGGCAAACTCCTGGATCTCATCCTGGAGTTGAAAAAGCAGGGCATCACCTCGATCATCATCTCCCACAAGCTCAACGAGATCCGCAAGGTCGCCGACTCGGTGACGATCCTCCGCGACGGCCAGACCATCGAGACCCTCGACGTGAAGGCGCCGGAGACCACCGAGGACCGGATCATCAGCGGCATGGTCGGCCGCGACCTGGAGCACCGCTTCCCCGAACGGTCGCCGCACGAGCCCGAGGAGGGCGCCGCGCCCGCCCTGGAGATCCGCAACTGGACCGTGCACCACCCGATCGACCAGCAGCGCAAGGTGTGCGACGACGTGTCGCTGCACGTGCGCCGCGGGGAGATCGTGGGCATCGCGGGCCTGATGGGCGCCGGCCGCACCGAACTCGCCATGAGCGTCTTCGGGCGGGCCTACGGCCGGTACGCGGGCGGCACGGTCCTCAAGGACGGCAGGGAGATCCGTACGAAGTCCGTCCCCGAGGCGGTCAAGCACGGCATCGCGTACGTCACCGAGGACCGCAAGCACTACGGCCTGAACCTCATCGACACCATCAACCGCAACATCTCGCTGAGCGCCCTGGGCAAGGTCGCCAGGCGCGGTGTGGTCGACGAGCACGAGGAGCGGCAGGTCGCCGAGGGCTTCCGCAAGTCCATGAACATCAAGGCGCCGACCGTCTTCGAGCCGGTGGGCAAGCTGTCCGGCGGCAACCAGCAGAAGGTCGTCCTCAGCAAGTGGATCTTCTCGGGTCCGGACGTGCTGATCCTGGACGAGCCGACGCGCGGTATCGACGTCGGCGCCAAGTACGAGATCTACACGGTCATCGACCAGTTGGCCGCCGAGGGCAAGGCGGTCGTCTTCATCTCCTCCGAGCTGCCCGAACTGCTCGGCATGTGCGACCGCATCTACACGATGGCCGCGGGGCGGCTGACGGGTGAGTTCTCGCGGGCCGAGGCCTCCCAGGAATCGCTGATGCGTCAGATGACGAAGGACAAAGAGGTATCCCGATGAGCACGGACGTGACCGCAAAGAGCCCGGCCCCCGCGCCGCCGGGCAGGAGCGGAGGGGCCGCGGGCGACGGCCTGCTGGCCCTGGTGCTGGACGGCATGCGCCGCAACATGCGGCAGTACGGCATGCTGATCGCGCTGGGCCTGATCGTGGTCCTGTTCGCCGTGTGGACCGACGGCGACCTGCTGCTGCCGCGCAACGTCTCCAACCTGGTGCTGCAGAACAGCTACATCCTGATCCTCGCGATCGGCATGATGCTGGTGATCATCGCGGGCCACATCGACCTGTCGGTCGGCTCGCTGACGGCGTTCGTCGGCTCGATGGCCGCCGTGTTCATGGTCAAACAGGACATGCCGTGGCCGCTCGCGGTGGTGCTGTGCCTCGCCGTCGGCGCGGTCGCGGGCGCCGTCCAGGGGTTCTTCATCGCGTACGGCGGCATACCGTCGTTCATCGTGACCCTGGCGGGCATGCTGATCTTCCGCGGTCTGACGGAGATCTTCCTGGAGGGCCAGACCCTCGGCCCGTTCCCGGACGGACTGCAGAAGGTCGCCAACGGCTTCCTGCCCGAGGTCGGCCCGAACACCAACTACCACAACCTCACGCTGCTGCTGGGCTTCGCGATGATCGCCTTCGTGATCTTCCAGGAGGTCCGTGACCGCAAGCGGCAGCAGGAGTTCGCCCTGGAGGTCCCGCCGGCCAAGCTGTTCCTGCTGAAGCTGGTCGCGATCGGCGCGGCCATCCTCACGCTGACGCTGCTGCTGGCCAGCTACAAGGGCGCCCCGATCGTGCTGCTCATCCTGGGCGTGCTGCTCGTCGGCTTCGGCTACGTGATGCGCAACGCGATCATCGGCCGCCACATCTACGCGATCGGCGGCAACCTCCCGGCGGCCAAGCTGTCGGGTGTGAAGGACAAGAAGGTCACCTTCCTGGTCTTCCTGAACATGGGCATGCTCGCGGCCCTGGCGGGTCTGGTCTTCGCCGCCCGCTTCAACGCGGCCTCTCCCAAGGCCGGCCTCAACTTCGAGCTGGAGGCGATCGCGGCCTCGTTCATCGGCGGCGCGTCGATGAGCGGCGGTGTCGGCACCGTCCTCGGCGCGATCATCGGCGGCCTGGTCCTGGGCGTGCTGAACAACGGCATGAACCTCGTCGGCATCGGCACCGACTGGCAGCAGGTCATCAAGGGCATGGTGCTGCTGGCGGCGGTCGGGTTCGACGTGTGGAACAAGCGCAAGGTCGGTTCGTAAGTCAGCTCGGGCCCCGCCGGAAGGCGGGGCCCTTTCCTCATCGGGAGCCGCACAGATGGAACTGAACAGACGCACGGTCATCGCGGGAGCCGCGGCGGCGGGCATGGCCGCCACCACGCTCGGCGGCACGGCGCACGCCACGGGAGGCAGGAAGCCGGTGAAGACGCTCTTCGGCAAGCTCGCCGACGGCACCAAGGTCCACAGCTGGTCGCTGGAGAACGGCGGCACCCGCCTGAAGGTCCTCTCCTACGGCGGCATCGTGCAGTCCCTGGAGATCCCCGACCGCCGGGGCCGCTACGCCAACGTCTCCGCGGGCTTCGACAACATGGAGGACTACGTCGCCGGCAGCCCGTACTTCGGCGCCCTGATCGGCCGGTACGGCAACCGCATCGGCCAGGGCAGGTTCACGCTCGACGGCAAGGCCTACCAGCTGTCCGTCAACGACGGCGAGCAGAGCCTGCACGGCGGCGCCAAGGGCTTCGACAAGCGCGTCTGGGACGTCGAGCCGTTCGTGAAGGGCTCCGACGTCGGTCTGCACCTGTACTACACGAGCGTCGACGGGGAGATGGGCTACCCGGGCACGCTCAAGACGAAGGTGACGTACACCCTCACCGAGCACGGCGACTGGCGCATCGACTACGAGGCCACCACCGACAAGGCCACGGTCGTCAACCTCACCAGCCACGTCTACTGGAACCTGGCCGGCGAGGGCAGCGGCACGATCGAGGACCACGAGCTGCACATCGCCGCCTCCCGCTACACCCCCACCGACGCGGGCCTGATCCCCACCGGCGAGCTGGCCAGGGTCGCGGGCACCCCCTTCGACTTCCGCAAGGCCAAGCCGATCGGCCGGGACATCCGCGTCTCGCACCCGCAGCTGGTCACCGCCAAGGGCTTCGACCACAACTGGGTGCTGGACAAGGGCATCACCGCCCGGCCCGAGCACGTGGCCACCCTGCGCGACCCGGCCTCCGGACGCACGCTGAAGATCGCCACGAACGAGCCGGGCCTGCAGTTCTACTCCGGCAACTTCCTCGACGGCACGCTCACCGGCCCGTCCGGTCGCACCTACCGGCAGGGCGACGCGCTGTGCCTGGAGACACAGCACTTCCCGGACTCGCCGAACAAGCCGTCGTTCCCGTCGACGGTGCTGCGGCCCGGGCAGACCTACCGGACGACCACGATCCACACGTTCGGCTGCTGATCCGGCCCCGCGGCCGTCTTCGGCCGTCTTCGGCCGTCTTCACAGGTGGCACACAACTTCCTGCGGGAAGCCTCACTGGTTGAACGACGTCACCGGAGTCTCCGTATGTAAGGGCGGCCCGCGCTCCCCCGCGCGGGCCGCCCTCAAACGTCGGGCCCGCCGCCCCCACGGGCCCGCCCTATACGGAGGTTCCATGGCCGACAACGTCACGTCGCTGTTCCGCAGTACCGCGGCCCACAGCCCGTCGATGGCGGCTCTGACACGCGAGGGCGGCGAGGGAGCCGGTCCCGTGGACTTCTGTATCCCGTGCAACCCCTACTTCCCCACCCCCGCCATGTTCGAGGACATGGCGGCCAGGCTGCGGGACATCATCACGTACTACCCGAGCAGCGCCGACACGATCACGGCCGAGCTGTGCAGCCTGCTCCAGTTGCCGCCGCAGTGCGTCGCCATGGGCAACGGCTCGACCGAACTGATCACCTGGATCGACCACTTGCTGGTCCGCGAGTCCCTCGCCGTCCCCGTCCCCACGTTCGGCCGCTGGACCGACCAGCCCATGGAGACCGGCAAGCGGGTCGACATGTTCCCGCTCCAGGAGTCCAGCGGCTTCGCCCTGGACCTCGCCCAGTACGCCGAGTTCATCCGCGCCCGGGGCACCCGGGTCGCCGTGATCTGCAACCCGAACAACCCCGACGGCGGCTTTGTGCACAAGCACGCCGTCGTGCAGTTCATGGACGCCATGGCCGACCTCGACCTCGTCGTGATCGACGAGTCGTTCCTGGAGTTCGCGGACGCCGAGGCCGAACCGTCCGTCGTGCAGGAGGCGATGCTCCGCCCCAACGTCGTGGTCCTGCGCAGCCTCGGCAAGAACTTCGGCCTGCACGGCATCCGCTTCGGCTACCTGGTCGCCAACCCGGCGCTCGCGGGCCGGATCCGCTCGATGCTGCCGAAGTGGAACCTCAACTCCTTCGCCGAGCACGTCGTCTTCATGCTGAAGGAGCACGGCGCCGAGTACGCGCAGAGCCTGCAACAGGTGCGCCGGGACCGGCTCGACATGGCCTCCCAGCTCTCCGCGCTGCCCGGGCTGACGGTCTACCCGTCCCAGGGCAACTTCCTCTTCGTGCGCCTGCCCGTGGGCGCGGAGGGCACCGTGGTCCGGGACCGGATGCTCACCGAGCACCGGATCCTGGTCCGCGAGTGCGGCAACAAGATCGGTTCGTCCAGCCGCTTCCTGCGTCTCGTGGTGCGCCCCCAGGTGGACGTGCGTCGCCTGGTGTCCGGCCTGGAGCAGGTGCTCTACGGGACGTCCAGGAGGGGAGCCGCCGTACCCGAGCTGGGCAACGGGACCAGCTACAGCTCGGGTACGGCGGCCGTGGACCGGCTGGTGAGCGAGACGAACGGGGCGGGAACCCGGGGGCTGGCGGCGCAGGCCATGGCGGCCGGGCCGGGCGGACCCGGCCCGGCGGCGGTTCCGGCCCCGGTCCCGGCCGCCGCGAGCGCGGGTTCCGGCGGCCCGGGCCTCGCCCCCGCGCCGGCGCCCACCGCGCCGATGCCCAGCCCGATGCCCACCCCCGCCCCGGCCGCCGGCATCGGCATGCCGCTCCCCGCCGCCGCGTCCGCCGTGCCGGCGGGCGCGGGCGGTGGGATGCCGATGCCGGCCGCGGCACAGCTGCCGCAACCGCAGCCGCAGCCGGTCCCGCAGATGCCGCAGATGCCGCAGGTGCCGCAGCCCCAGGTGGCGCAGCCGGCTCCCCAGCCCGTGGCCGCGCCGTTCACCGGGCCCACTCCGCCCGGTGTCCCCGCTCGGGGTGGTCTGACGGCCGCGCAGGTGCGGGGGACGAACGGGCTGACACCGGCGCCGGCCACGGGGTGGCCCGCCGCGCAGAGCTGGCCCAACGCGGCGGGGATGGGGCAGGCGGGGTAGTCCGGCGGGTGCGGGGCCGTCGTGGCTGGTCGCGCGGTTCCCCGCGCCCCCAGGGGCGGCGCTACACGGCCGTCAGCTTCCACTGCTGGCACGCGTTGTTCAGCCATGACCACTGGCGTACGTCCGCCCCGTCCGCCGTCCCGCAGTCCGCCACGTCGGCGACCTTGCCCGTCGCCTGGTTGGTGATGCGGACGAAGCCGCCGTCCGTCGCCACGAAGCGGAACCGCTGGCAGGTGTTGTTCAGCCACGACCACTGACGCAGGTCGGCGCCGTCGGCGGTGGAGCAGTCGGCGGTGTCGAGGACCTTGCCGGTGGCGACGTTCACCAGCCGGTGGGTGTCGTCGCCGAGGTCCTCCAGGCGCCAGCGCTGGTTGGCGTTGCCGTTGCAGGTGTACTGCGCGACGTCGGCGCCGTCCGCCGTCGAACCGCCCGTGACATCCAGGCACTTGCCGCTGTTGCGGTTGGTGACCGTGTAGGTGGCGGAGGCGCTGGACGGCTCCCCGGACGGCCCGGGGAGAGAGGCGCCGAGCCGCACCGGTGTGCCGAGGTTCGGCGTGCCGTCGGCGTTCCAGGTGAACTTCTGCGCGCGGGTCGTACGGCCGTTGTCGCAGCCCTCGGAGGCCGCGTCGTTGGCGTGGTAGACGATCCAGTTCTCGCGGCCGTCGGGTGAGGTGAAGAAGCCGTTGTGGCCGGGCCCGTACACCCCGTTGGCGTCACTGCGCTGGAAGACGGGCGCGGACTTCTTCGTCCAGGAGGACGCGGACAGCGGGTCGGTGCCGGTCAGCTCCAGTTGCCCGAGTTTGTAGTCGGGCGTCCAGCAGCCGCTCGCGGAGTAGATCAGGAAGGTCCGTCCGCCCCGCTGGAGCACCTCCGCGCCCTCGTTGACCGTGCCGCCCTGCCGTTCCCAGGCGTACGTCGGTGTCGAGATGGTCGAGTAGGCGCCGCTGACGGTGTACGGGTTGGACATCGGCGCGATGACGAGGTTCTGGGTCCCGCCCGTGACGGCGCTGCCCAGCATGTAGAGCCGGCCGTTCACGTTCAGCACGCTCGGGTCGAGCATCCACCCGCTGCTGAGCTGCCCCTTGTAGGTGTACGGCCCCATGGGGTCGGAGCCGGCGCTCTCCAGCACGTGGCTGCGCTGGGTGGGGTTGTAGTCGGACACGTTCTGTCCGGCGACGTAGTACAGGTACCAGCGGCCATTGAGGAAGTGCAGCTCGGGCGCCCAGATGTTGCAGCAGCGGGAGGCGGCGTCGCCCTTCCACACCTGGACGCTGGGGGCGGTGGCGAGCCCGGCGAGGGTGGTGGACTTGCGGATGGTGATGGCGTCGGTCCAACTGGTCGTCACCAGGTAGTAGTTGCCGTCGTGGTACGCGATCCAGGGGTCGGCGCCCTTGACGGACTTGACGGGGTTCGTGAAGGAGGCGGCACTCGCGGAGGGCTGGTGGACGGACAGCGCCAGCAGCAGGGCCGCCAGCAGGGTCAGTAGGCGACGGGCCATCCGCTGCTCCAGTTCAGGAGGTTGATGCCGAGCTTGGGCGTGCCGTTGTCGTTGCCGTCGTAGTAGTGGTAGACGATCAGGTCGCCGTCGGTGTCCTTCAGGATCGACTGGCCGCCGGGGCCGATGACGCTGCCGTGCGATGCGAGGACGGGGGTGCCGCCGTTGTTCATCAGCGAGACGCCGTTGCTGTCGACGTAGGGTCCGGTGACGCTGGTGGCGCGCCCGACCTTCACCTTGTACGTGGAGCTGGTGCCGGCGCAGCAGGTGTCGTAGGAGGCGAAGAGGTAGTAGTAGCCGCCCCGCTTCACGATGAAGGGCGCCTCGACGGCCTTGGTCCCGGTGGGGCGGGAGGCGAGCGAGTACCGGGTGGTGTTGGAGCCGAGCTGCTTCCCGGTGGACGGGTTGATCTGGATCATCTTGATCCCGGTCCACCAACTGCCGAACGACAGCCACCACTTGCCGTCGTCGTCCACGAAGAGGTTCGGGTCGATGGCGTTGAAGTCGCTGGCGGAGTTCGAGGTGTAGACGGTGCCCTGGTCGGTCCAGCTGCCCGGCTGGCCGGTGGTGGAGGTCGCCAGGCCGATGGCGGAGGTGTTCGAGCCGAACTTCGAGACGGAGTAGTACATCAGGTACGTGCCGCCCTGGTACGAGATGTCCGGCGCCCAGGCCTCGGGGACGGAGGAGTAGTTCCGCCACCAGCTCGGCCTGCTGGAGAAGGCGTCGGCTCCGTTGCGGAAGGCGGTGCGGTCGCCGCTGGTCTTGTGGGCGATGCCGCCGCCGGTGGCGTAGAGCAGGTACTGGCCGGACGAGGTGCGGATCATCGACGGGTCGTGCGTGACGACGTCGCCGGTGACCCGGCCGGGGTTGGGATAGGCCGACGCCGTGCCCGGGATCAGCGCCAGAAGGGCGGCGGCGGGCAGGGCGAGCAGGGTGGTGCGCCTGCGGAAGGGGGTGCGGCTCATACGGGGGTCCTCCTTGCGGTGGGGGTGTCACAACTGGTCGACATTTCGAACAGTGCTCGCAAGTTCGAACGGACCGTAGAATCGAACCCCTTGCGCGTCAATGGTTCGCGCAGCAACAACCAGGGCGCCCCGCCCCGGAGAGGCGCCCGGTCATTTCGCGGCACTGCGGCAGATCCACTCCGGAAGGTCGACCTCCGCACGCACGGTCTTGCCGGGCGGCTCGCGGTCGAGCACCTCCCAGCGGTCGGCGAGTGCGTCGACGAGGACGTACCCACGGCCGTGCTCGTCGAGGGGCCGGGGCGGTCGTACGGCACCGGGCGCGGGCGGACGCGGCGGCCCGCCGCGTGAATCGGTCACCTCGACCCGGACGCGGCCCGGCACGAGCTCCAGCCGCAGCGCGAAGTCCCGCCCCGGCACCCGCCCGTGCGTCACGGCGTTGGCCGCCAGCTCGGCCACGATCGCCCCGACCGCGTCGGAGACGTCCGTGCCGTAGGGGATGCCCCAGGAGTGCAGCTGGTTCAGCGTGAGACGGCGGGCGAGCCGGGCGCCGCGCGGGGTGGAGCTGAGACGCTGCGTGAACACACGTACGGTAACCGGAGGTTGGGCGGTGCTGCGGTTGATCGGCGCTGTCATGCGCCCAATGTGACGTGCGGGAACGGCGATTCTCCAGCCCGGCGCCGCGTACGCTGCGGCAGCGTACGCGGTCACGGACTGGACAGTACCGGTGACGTCCCGTAACCATGCGTGCGGGAGGTGACCGACAGTGGTCGATGGCATGGTGGGGACGGGCACGGGTGGCGAGCCGGAGTCGTCGGACAGTCTGCGGACGTTCGGGGCGGTGGTCCAGGGCTTGCGCGAACACGCCGGGCTGAGCCGGGAGGAGTTCGGGGAACTGGTGCGGTTCTCCAAACACACGGTGGCTTCGGTGGAGTTGGGGAGGCGGATGCCGGAT
>NZ_JAPSKN010000002.1:29908-64862 GCF_031181705.1 Streptomyces sp. | reverse complement strand
ACACCCTCACCTCCGGCCCCCGAACTCCCACGCGTGCACCTCGACCTCGGCGTACGCGCCCCGGGTCAGCACCGCAGCCGCCGCTACCGCATCCACGGCCCGCACCAGGGCCGCCGTACCCACCCACACGGCACCGTCGTCGGACAGCAGCGGCCCGTACGCGATCAGGTCGTCCCGCACGGCCACCGGGAAACGTCCCGCCGTCCGCGGCGAAGGTCGGGCCACGCGGCGATCAGCTCCGCCCCGTAGGCGTCCATGTAGGCCCAGTGCGCCTCTCCCAGCGCCACCCGCAACGGCAGGGAACCGGACCGGTCACGGTGGTAGCAGAAGAACTCCATGCCTCATCCAACCGCGACCGGCCGGGGTGGCGCGCGTCGCGATGAGTTCTGCCCCGCCCGGCGGTCTTAAGGTCGGATCCGGCAACCAGGAGGACTTCGATGCGCAGCGTGACCTATTCGATGAACGTCTCGCTCGACGGTTACATCGTCGGGCCCGACGGCGACTTCAACTGGTCGGAGCCCCTCCCGGACGTCTTCCGCTACTGGATCGACGACATCCGGCAGGTCGGCGTCCACGTGATGGGGCGGCGGCTGTACGAGACGATGCTGTACTGGGAGACCGCCGAGCAGGAGACCACCCTGGACGAGGCGGAGCTCGAATGGACCGCGCTCTGGAACCCGCTTCCCAAGGTGGTGTTCTCCACCACCCTGTCGGAGGTGCGCGGCGCTGCCCGGCTGGCCTCCGGCAGCCTGGCGGAGGAGATCGAGCGGCTGCGGGCCGAGCCGGGAGACGGCGAGATCGCTGTCGGCGGCGCGACACTCGCCGCCCAGGCGGCCGACCTGGGGCTGATCGACGAGTACCGGGCCATGGTCTACCCCGTCCTGGTCGGCGGCGGCATTCCCTTCTTCCCCCGTAGTGAGCGCCGGGTGGATCTCGAACTCGTCGAGACCCGCACGTTCAGCTCGCAGGTCGTCCTCCTCCGCCACCGCGTGACGCGTTAGGCGACCGTCCGGACAGCACCGGGGCGCGGGGGCCGGCTCCTGCTCCGGCCCCCGGCCTCCTACCGGCCCGGGCACTCCTTCCACGCCATGTGGTACACGGTGCTGATGTCCCCGTCCGTCGAGTCCATCGTCATGAAGCTGACCTTGTCGGCCGCCTGCGTACCGGCGTTGACCCGGATCTCGGTGTTGATGTTGAAGTTGCGCTGGACGCCGCAGGGCGCGTAGACGAGCTGGGCCCAGTCCGTCTCGTCGGTGGCCTGCCAGTTGTCGTTGTACGGGCCGCTGAAGGGGTGGCTCCGGTGCGCCGTGCTCGGGGAGCCCTGGAAGTAGTACGAGGCCCGCTGGGTGGCGCTCGCTCCGCGCTGCAGTGAGGCGAAGCCCCGGTAGTCGGCGCTGGCGATGGCGTACGTGAAGCCCTGGGGGACGTGCACGATCAGGCTGAGCTGGCAGTTCTTGCGGAACGCGGTGGGGTCGGAGTTCCCGCCCGCCTGTGCGAGGTAGTCGCTGTAGGTCACCGTGAAGGCGGTGTTGTCCTCGGAGACGGCGACCGCCGCCGTGCCCTGGGGACAGCCGGAGCCGTTCACGGTGGCGACCTTGATGACGATCTTGTCCGGGGGCGGGTCGACGAACCCGGAGGACGGGGATTGCGCGGGAAGTGCGCTGGTGAGCAGCGCGGCGATCGCGCCGCTCAGGAGCAGGCCACCGGCCATGGTTCTCCCATCCGTGCGTGGGGGGTGGATCCAACAGGGGCTTGTGCGCGTACGTCGACATGAGCATGTCAACGCCACAATCCATCCGCCCCGGCCCGTGTGTGTCCATTCCGTGGAGGAGCCGTGAAGGCCGGGGGCGGTCGCATCGTACGCAGGGCGGCAGGGGGCGGCCAGGTCGGTCTCCGGCCATTCACAGGGCGGCATTTCACAGCCGTTCCGCATCGGCCGAGGTGGGGCGGGGCCCGTCGCGCGTCCGCCCCCGCCCCGTGGGCGCGGCCGTGCCGCCGGGCGCATAAGGTGCGTTACCGATGCGTCGACCGAGGCCCCCCGAGGACGCGATGAGGATCACCCACCACCCCGGACCCCGCCGCCCCCTCAGCCGCGGGCGCGGCCCGTCACGGGTTCTCCCAGGCCGCCGGTTCGGCCGCGAGCCGCTCCACCGGCTCGGGCAGCGCCCCCGCCGCCAGGTCCGCGATCGTCACGCCCTCCAGGATCCTGCGCACATTGGCGCGCAGCGCGATCCACAGCGGCAGCAGCGGCTCGGCGGTCCCGGTGTAGGCGAGACCGGTCGGCCGCTCGCCGCGCACCGACACGATCGGGCCGTCCACGGCCCGGATCACGTCCGCGACGGTGATCCGGTCCGCCTCCCGGGCCAGCCGGTAGCCGCCGCCCCCGCCGCGGCGGCTGTCGACGACACCGCCGCGCCGCAGATCGCCGAGGATCCCCTCCAGGAACTTGTGGGGGATGTCCTGCGCGGTGGCGACGGCCTCCGCCTTGACCGGCCCCTGGCCCTGCCGGACGGCCAGTTCCACGACCGCTCTCACCGCGTAGTCCGCACGTGCCGAGATCCTCATAGGACCATTGTCGCGGTCACCCTGTAGACATTGAGCACGCACACCACGCACACCACGCACCCGGCATGACGCACCACGCAAGGCATGGCACAACAGGAGGCGCTCCCTTGGAGCTCAGCAGGCGTACCTTCCACGCTCTCGCCGGCACGGCGGCGCTCGGCTTCGCGCTGACCGGCAGCGGGTCGCCGACCTCCGCCAACCCGGCACGGACCGCCCCGACGGGCCCGCCGCCCCCGGTGCCGCGCGCGGACGGCCGGCGGCACGAGGTGGGCTTCGACCGGTACTCCCTGCTGATCGACGGCCGCCGCCTGGTTTTGTGGTCGGGCGAGATGCACCCCTTCCGGCTGCCGAGCCCGTCGCTGTGGCGGGACGTGCTGGAGAAGATGCGCGCCCACGGCTACAACGCGGTCAGCGTGTACGTCGCCTGGAACTACCACTCCCCCGCGCCCGGCCGTTACGACTTCACCGGGGTGCGCGACCTGGACCTGTTCCTGCGCACGGCCGCCGAGACGGGGCTGTACGTGATCGTGCGGCCCGGCCCGTACATCAACGCCGAGGTCGACGCCGGCGGTTTCCCCGGCTGGCTGACCGCCACCGACGGCACGGCCCGCACGTCCGACCCGGCGTACCTGCGCTACGTCGACGAGTGGCTGACCGCCGTCAACGCCGTCGTCGCCAAGCGCCTGTTCACCCGCGGCACGGGCACGGTGCTGCTCTACCAGATCGAGAACGAGTACGACGCGCACGTCGACGAGCCGGCCGGGCGCGCCTACATGGCGTACCTGTACGAGAAGGTCCGCGCCGACGGCATCGACGTGCCGCTGTTCCACAACGACAAGGGCAGGAACGGCCACTGGACGCCCGGGTCGTTCGGTACCGGCGGGGAGAAGGGGCGCTGGCTGTACGGGTTCGACGGCTACCCCGAGCCGGACGAGGTGCCGCCCGACTGGGGGCACTTCGGGCCCGGCGGCGCGAGGGGCGGGGCCACGGCCAGTGCGCGCACGCCCGGGTTCGTGCCCGAGTTCGGCGGGGGCTGGTTCGACCCGTGGGGCGGGTCCTGGTTCGGCGGCAAGGGCTACGCCGAGGCGCGCCGGACCCGGGACGCGGCCTACGAGCGGCGCTTCCACCTGACCAACCTCGCCAACGGCATCACGCTGCACAACGTCTACATGACCTACGGCGGGACCTCGTGGGGCTGGCTGCCCGCGCCGGTCGTGTACACGTCGTACGACTACGGGGCCGCCTTCGACGAGGCCCGCAACGCCACCCCGAAGCTCGCCCCGATGCACCAGATCGGGCAGTTGCTGCGCCACGTGCCCGACCTCGCCAAGCTGAACCCGGCGAAGCGGGTGCGCGCCACCGACGAGCGGATCAGGGTGTACCACCTGACCAACCCCGACACCGGCGCCCACGTCTACGTCCTGCGCAACGACACCGGCGAGGCCGTGTCCACGACGCTGCCGGACGCGGGGATCGACGTGCCGGTCACCGTGGGGGCCCGCGACGCCAAGCTTCTCGCGGCGGGGCTGCGGCTCGGCCGGCGCACGCTGGTGCACTCCACGGTGCAGCCCATGCTGAGCCTGACCGCCGGGCGGCAGGACATCGCCGTGTTCACCGGCCGGCGGGGAGAGATGGCGCAGGTCGTGCTGGAGTGCGCGGACGAGCCGACGCCCATGCGGCTGGACGCGGAGCCGGCCTGGGCGTACAACCTCGGCAAGCTGAACATCACGGCTCCGCTCGGCGCCGGCGGGCTGAGCCGGGTGCGGGTCGAGGGCGACGGCGTGGACACGCCGATGCTGGTGCTGTTCGCCGACGACGCGACCGCCCTGCGCCTGTGGCCCTACGAGACGCCGTCCGGCCCGCTCCTCGTCTACGGCCCGGCCCTGCTGCGCTCGGCCGAGCTGCGCGGGTCCACCGTCCACCTCACCGGCGACACCATCGGCGCGACCGGTCTGGAGGTGTGGGGGCCGCGCGGCATCACGCACGTGACGTGGAACGGGCGTGCGGTGCCCACGCGGATCAGCGCCTCCGGCAGCGTGCTGGCGCTGCGCCCGCTGCCCGGGGTGACCCGGCCGGCCCTGCCCGCCCTGGACGGCTGGCGGCGACGGACCGAGAACCCGGAGGCGGAGTTGGACTTCGACGACTCGGACTGGACGACGGCCGACAGGACGACGACCTTCAGCACCACGCCCGTGCCCGACGGGCAGCCCGTCCTCTTCGCCGACGACTACGGCTTCCACTACGGCGACGTCTGGTACCGGGGCACGTGGAGGGGCGCGGGCGGCGTCGAGTCGGTGTCCCTCGCCTACAGCACGGGCACCCAGGGCCTGCTGATGGCCTGGCTGGACGGGGAACCGCTGGGCACGCACCGCATGCCCGTGCCGGACCGGAGCCGGGCCCGGCAGGGGACGTGGACGGCGAAGGCCTCCTTCGGCCTGCCGGAGGAACTGCGGACGAGGCTCCGCGAGGAGCGGCCCGGGACGCGCCACGTGCTGTCCGTGCTCGTGCGGCCGATGCAGCACGACATGGACGGCAGGGCGCGCGACACGCACAAGGCCGCGCGCGGGCTGACCGCCGTCACCTTCGAGGGCGCCGCACCGGAGGTGACCTGGCGGATCCAGGGCGCCTCGGCGCCCGACCCGGTGCGCGGGCCGATGAACAACGGCGGGCTGTACGGGGAGCGCGAGGGCTGGCACCTGCCGGAGCACGACGACGGGGAGTGGAAGGAGACGGCCCTGCCGCGGGCCGAGCGGCGGCAGGGCGTCACCTGGTACCGCACGGGTTTCCGGCTGGACGTCGACCCGGGCGTGGACGCCTCGATCGGCCTCGTCCTCGACGACGACCCGGGCCGGGCCTACCGCGTGCAGATCTTCCTCAACGGCTGGAACCTCGGCCAGTACATCAACGACGTAGGACCCCAGCACACGTTCGTGCTGCCGAACGGGATCCTGCGCACCCGTGGTGCCAACACACTGGCGCTGGCGGTGCTGTCCGACGGGACCACACCCTCCGGACCGGGGCGGGTACGGCTGACCCTGCTGGGCGCCGCGGCCGGAGGGGTGCCGGTCAAGCCGGTGTGACCGGGCGCCGTCACGCCAGCCGGATCACGTTCCAGGACAGCGGCTCCAGGACGGTGGTCAGCGTGCCGTCCTGCAGGGTCGTGCCGTCGACGGTGTGCGGGGTGACCCGCTCGGGGTCGTCGAGGGTGTTGCGGGCGTCGGGGTCGGCGTCCGCGAGGGCGCTGTGCTCGACGACCGACGACAGGTCGAGCCCGTTCAGCGCGACCTCCAGGGGCAGTTCCCCGGTGCGGCTGCGGTTGACGGCGAAGACGGTGACCGTGCCGTCCTCGCCGCGCACGGCGGTGGCGTGCAGCAGGTCGGTATCACCGTACTTCCGCGTCTCGTACGTCGGGGAGTCCACGCGGACGTCGAGGACCCGGCCGCGGCCGTGCTTCGCGGCCTGCGCGAAGGGGAAGAACGTGGTCTGGCGCCAGGCCGGGCCGCCCGGCTCGGTCATGATCGGCGCGATGACGTTGACGAGCTGGGCGAGGCAGGCGACGGTGACCCGGTCGGCGTGCCGGAGCAGGGCGATGAGGAGCGAGCCGAAGACGACGGCGTCGGTGACGCTGTAGTTGTCCTCCAGCAGGCGCGGCGCCTCGGGCCAGTCGTGCTGCTCGAAGGTCTTGGCACGGGCCTCCCACTCGGGCAGGTACCAGACGTTCCACTCGTCGAAGGAGAGGTTGATCTTCTTCTTCGACTTGAGTCGCGCGCCCACGTGGTCGGCGGTCGCGACGACGTTGTCGATGAAGGACTCCATGTCGACGGCGGAGGCGAGGAAGGAGTCGAGGTCGCCGTCCTCGGGCCAGTAGTAGGCGTGCAGGGAGATGTAGTCGACGAGGTCGTACGTCTCCTTGAGGACCGTCGCCTCCCACTCGGCGAAGGTCGGCATGGACTGGCTGGAGGAGCCGCAGGCGACGAGTTCGACGCCGGGGTCCAGCTGGCGCATGGCCCGGGCCGTCTCGGCGGCGAGGCGGCCGTACTCCTCGGCCGTCTTGTGGCCCGTCTGCCAGGGGCCGTCCATCTCGTTGCCGAGGCACCACAGCCGGATGCCGAAGGGGTCCTTGTCGCCGTGCGAGACGCGCAGGTCGGACAGGGCGGTGCCCTCGGGGTGGTTGGCGTACTCCTGGAGCTCCAGGGCTTCGGCGACGCCGCGGGTGCCGAGGTTGACGGCCATCATCGGCTCGGCCTGGGGGCCGATCTTGCGCAGGAAGTCGATGTACTCGGACAGGCCGAAGCGGTTGGTCTCGGTGGAGTGCCAGGCCAGGTCGAGGCGGCGGGGGCGGTTCTCGGCGGGGCCGACCGAGTCCTCCCACCTGTAGCCGGAGACGAAGTTGCCGCCGGGGTAGCGGACGGCGGTCACGCCGAGTTCGCGGACGAGGGCGAGGACGTCCCTACGCAGCCCCTGGTCGTCGGCGGTGGGGTGGCCGGGTTCGAAGACGCCGGTGTAGACGCAGCGGCCGAGGTGTTCGACGAAGCTGCCGAAGAGGCGGGGGTTCACTTCGCCGACGGTGAAGGCGGGGTCGAGGGTGAAGCGGGCGGTGTGCATGGTCGCCTTTCGGAGGTCGGTTTCGTCTGCAGGTGGTGTGTGGCTGGTCGCGCAGTTCCCCGCGCCCCTGAGCGCGTCGTTCTACTGCCCGGCCAGTCCCGTGTGGGCCACGCCCGCCACGATCTGCCGCTGGAAGAAGACGAAGACGATGATCAGGGGCAGGCCCGCCATCAGGCCGCCGGCCATCAGCTGGGCCCACTGGATGCCGTAGGAGTTCATGACGGTCGCGATGCCGTTCGGCATGGTCATCAGGTCGGGGTTGTTGGTCACCATGTACGGCCAGAGGAAGTTGTTCCACGAGGCGATGAAGGTGAAGATGCCGACCGCGGCCAGGGAGGGGCGCGAGAGCGGCAGGACGATGGTGAAGAAGACCCGCCAGCGGCCGGCGCCGTCGATGAAGGCGGCCTCCTCCAGTTCGCGCGGGATGCCCTGGAAGAACTTGTAGAGGATGTAGACCATCGCGGCGGGCGCGCACTGCGGCAGGATCATGCCCCAGTAGGTGTCGACCATGCCCATCTGCTGGACGGTCGTGAACAGCGGGACGCCGAGCACCGCGGGCGAGATCATCAGGCCGGCCATCACCAGGCCCAGCAGGGCGTTCCTGCCGCGGAACTCGGTGCGTGCGAAGCCGTATCCGGCCAGGGCGCTGACCAGGAGCACGACCGCGGTGACGCAGACCGAGACGACCACGGAGTTCACGAACCAGTTGGTGAGGGTGCCGGCCTCGAACAGGGCCTGCCAGGCCTGGCCCGTGAAGTCCTCGGGGAGCCAGTGCGGGGGGACCTCGACGGCCTCGGTCTCCGACTTCAGGGAGGTGAACAGGGCCCAGGCGAAGGGGGCCAGGAAGACGATCGAGACGGCCGTTCCGAGGAAGGTCAGGACGATCTGGGCGGGGCTCCACGCCTTGGTGGTCATCGGGCGCTCTCCTCACGGTTGCGCAGCAGCCACATCCGGGCGAGGGCGACGGCCGCGATGATCACGAAGAAGATGACGGAGATCGCGGAGGCGTAGCCCACGCGGTAACTGGTGAAGCCCTCCTCGAGGGTGAACTGGACGAAGGTCCGGGTCGACTCCTCGGGGCCGGGGCCGAAGTCCTGCATCACCACGGCCTGGTCGAAGACCTGGAGCGAGGCGAGGATCTGCAGGGCGATGACGAGGCCGGTGATGTTGCGCAGCATCGGCAGGGTGATGTGGACCATGCGGTGCCAGGCGTTCGCGCCGTCCAGCCTGGCCGCTTCGTAGAGGTGGCCGGGGATGCCCTGGAGTGCGGCGAGGTAGAGCAGGAAGCTGAAGCCGACGGTCCACCACAGGGTCATGACGACGATGGCGAGCATCGCGTACGACTTGTCGGTCAGCCACGGGGTCTGAAGGCCCAGGACGTGGTTGACCATGCCGGTGCCGGGGTTGAACAGCCACTGCCACAGGTTGCCCGCGACGGTGGACGGCAGCAGGAACGGGGCGAAGAAGCACAGCCGCCACAGCCACTTCCCGCGCTCGATGTGGTGGGCGAGCATCGCGAGGAGGAAGGCGAGGACGGTGATGCAGGGCACGACCAGGGCCGTGAAGTAGGCGCTGTGGCCGAGGGAGTCCCACATCAGGGGGTCCCGCAGGGCCTCGCGGTAGTTGTCGAGGCCGACGAAACCCGCGCCCTCGCCCGTGATGTTGGCGTCCGTGAAGCTGAGGTAGACGCCCCGCAGGAGCGGCCAGATCACGAACAGGGCGAACAGGGCAAGGAAGGGGGCGACGAACCAGCCGCCGTGCTGGAAGCCCTGCCCCCGGCGGAGGGTGGCGCCCGCGGCGGCGGTGCGGGCGCGGGCGGGTGCGGCGAGGGTCTGGGCGCTGGTCGCCATCACGCGGCCGCACCTCCTTCGGCGGCGGTCCTGCCGTCCATGGGGTTCCTGGTGGCGAGCAGTGCGGTGAGCGCGCTCCTCATGCGGCGGGCGGCGGTCTCCGGCGCGGCGGAACCCGTCGTGGAGGAGACCACGATCGGGCCGACGCGCTGGGCGAGGATGCCGGTGGATCCCGCGAACCACACCTTGGGCTCGTTGGCCTGGTGGTCCATGGCGGAGACGTACTCGCTCTGCGGGTTCAGCTTCCGGTAGGCGGGCGTGGACAGGGTGGGGGTGTACGCGGGGATGTGACCGCCGGCCGCCCACTGCCGGGCGTGCCGGACGACGTAGGCGGCGAGCCGGTGGGCGGCCTCGTTCGGGGCGCCGCCGCGGCCGGACTGGTGCGGCAGGACGAAGGCGTGGGACTCGGCGTGGGTGGCCGGCCTGCCGAAGACGGGCGGCAGCGGGGTCGCGCCGTAGTCGAGCTTCGCCCCCGAGAAGACCGGCACCGACCAGTTGCCCTCCCAGACGAAGGGCGAGCCGTTGAGGAACTGCTCGGCGCCGGCGCCGCCCCCGAAGCCCGGGTCGGCGTATCCGTCGGTGACGTGCCGGCGCAGGAACTCCAGGACCTGGACGGCCTTGCCGGTGTCGAAGGTGACCTCGGTGTTGGCGGCGTCGAACCAGGTGCCGCCGAGCTGGGTGTAGAAGGCGACGAAGAACCACCACTGGAAGTTCTGGTCGTTGTGCCAGAAGCCGATGGTCTGCAGCCCTTTCCTGGTGGCCTTCCTTGCCTCCTTGAGGACGCCGAACCACTCGTCGGTGGAGGTGACCGGCACGATCCGGCCGTCGGCGCCGAGCAGGCCCGCCTTCTTCAGCACGTCCTTGCGGTAGAAGCAGAGCTGGACGTGGATGTCGAGCGGGAGGGCGTAGAGCCTGCCGTCGACGACGGCCCGTTTCCACAGGTCGGGGTTGAAGTCCCGTTCCCGCACGCCGTATCCGGCGAGCAGGTCGGCGTCCCAGGGGTCGAGGAGGCGGCCGGGGGCGAAGCCGGTCACGCGGCCCAGGTGCATGACGCCCAGCTCGGGGGCGCGGTTGCCCGCGGCTGCCATGGCGAGTTTGGTGTAGAAGGGGTTGCCCCACTGGAGGGTGGAGTCCTTCACCGCGATGTCCGGGTTGGCCCGGCGGAAGGCGTCCAGCATCGCGATCATGTTGGCGCCGTCGCCGCCGCTGAAGAGGTTCCAGTACCGCACGCGCGTGTTCGCGTCGGAGGCGAGTGCGTCGGCTCCGGTGCCGAGTGCGGCGAAGCCGAAGCTGCTCGCGACGGAGAGTCCGCCGAGCCCGCCGAGTAGCTGCCTGCGATTCAGGCCAGGTCGTCCCATGCCCTGCCCTTACGATCGATGTCCACGGTCTGTTCGGTATTTCGAAAGTTGCTCGCTACTTCGAACGGGACCGTAAGTTCGCAGCGCCCCCGCGTCAATGGTCCGGTCGCACATTGGACCCGACTTCGCGGGCACGAACGGTCGTTCTCCGTTGCACATCGGACGCCGGATGGCATGACGCGCGCACTTTCGGGCGCGTAGTCTCGGACGGGCTGCCGAAGCCGCCGGGCGGTGGTGAGAAGGGGGAGCGATGGACATGGCGGGCGCGCGGACGATGGCCGCCCGGGTCAGCGCCGCGCTCGGGCGCTCGCGCCGTGGCGCGGCCATGCGCGGCCTGGCCGCCGACCTCACCGCCGCGGTCCGCGCGAGACCCCAGGCACCCGGCGACGTACGGTCGTTGTGCCGGGCGCTGTGCGAGGAGATGAGCGCGCGGCGCGACGGGCGGCCCGTGGAACTGCGCTTCGAGCGCTTCCCGGACGAGATCGAAGTGACCGGCCTGTGGGTGGAGTTCCAGGACTTCGACCTGGTCATCGTGGAGGAACGGGCCGAGGCGGTACAGCAGTTGGTCATCCTCGGACATGAGCTGTGGCACCTGCACGCGGGGCACGGGCATCACCACGGGGCGGGTGCGGCGGCGGCCCACGCGTTCGCCGGCCGGCCGGGGTGGGACGACATCGCGCTGGCGGTGGCCGCCCGCGACGGCTCCCGTGAGCGGGACGAGGCCGACGCCGACGCCTTCGGGCACCGGCTGGCGGCCGGGTGCCGGGCGCTGCTGCCGGGTGAGCGCGGACCCGACGTGCCCCTCGAACCCGTGCAGCGGTCGCTGTACTACCGGGGGCCGCGAGGAGGTGCGGCACCGTGAGCACGATGGCGCTGACCCCGGTCGAGTTCGTCAACCAGTTCTATCCGAACTTCTGGTGGATCCCCGCGGGGGTCCTGGCCGCCGCCCTGGCCATCAAGCTGCCGAGCATCATCCGGCTCTGGCAGGACCCGATGCTGCGCGCCGTCGGCGGGCTGCTGCTGCTCGCCTGCGCGGTGTTCGTCTTCGTGGCGCCGTCGACGATCGCCCGGGTCAACCGGCTCACCGGGGTGGCGAACTTCTCCGGACCCTGGGTCTACTCGCTGCTCACCGCGTTCTGCGCCTTCTGCCTGCTGCTGATCATCGCCTGGCGCAACGGCCTGTCCGACCGTTCGGCGCGCACCCGGCGCGCGATGCGCGGGGTGGTGGCGGTCTACTCGGGTGTGATCGTCGCGATGTGGGTGCTGTTCGCGCTCGCGGACGTGCCGGAGGAGCGGCTGCGGGATCTCGACACGTACTACGCGAACACCCCGTACATGCGCGAAGTGATCGTGCTCTACCTGCTCGCGCACACCGTGGCGGCACTGGTCACCAACGGGCTGATCTGGAACTGGGTCCGCACGGACGGGCTGGACTCGCTGTTGCGCTGGGGGCTGAAGTTCCTCGGCGTCGGCTACGCGGCGCAGTTGCTCTTCGACGTCGCCAAGATCAGCGCCGTGGTGGCCCGTTGGTCCGGGCGGAACGTGGACTGGCTGAGCACCGCCGTCGCCCCGCCGCTCGCCTGCCTGTCCGCCGTGCTCATCGCGATCGGCTTCATCCTCCCGCACGCCGGGCAGTACCTGCACGGCCGCTGGCACGTCCGGCTCGCCCACCACGAACTGCGGCCGCTCTACCTGCTGATGAGGACCGTCAACGGCGACGGGGTGCCGTTCCTGCTGCGGGCCACGCCGGAGCTGCGGCTGGTCCGCCGGGAGACGTTCATCCGCGACGTGCTGCTGCCGCTCGCCCGGCACATCGACGAGGACCGGCGCGAGCGGTTCCACGACGCCGCCCGCGCCCTCGGCCATCCGCCCGACCGGGCGAAGGTGCTCGCCGCCACCGCGGCGATCCTGGACGCGGCCGAGGCCCGGAACCAGGCCCGGGAGGACGACGGCACCGGCGCCCGCGACACCACGGAGCTGCTGCGCGAGATCGACGCCGTGTCCCGGGCCCTGCGCCGCACGGAGGACCTCCGGGCGATCCGCGCCCTGGCGCGCGACCACACGGAGGGCAGGTCGCTCACCGGCTGACCCGTCCCCCGGGGGCCGTCCCGGCCGGACGCGCGTCGCGTGCCCGGCCGGATGCGCGGACGAGGTCCGCACGCGGGCCCGTACGCGGGGCCCGTACGCGGGGCCCGTACGCGGGGCCCGTACGCGGGGCCCGTACGCGGGGGCTGCGTGCACGGTGCGTGAAGGTACGGTGAGAGCCGTCCGGGACGAGGCCCGCATGGCTCGAAAGCCGGTGCCGGCGGACGCTGTTGTGCGCTGCACGGCCGTGGCCGGACGTCGGGGAATGCCCGCGGGGCGAAGGAGCCGTCATGGCTGAGTGCGAGGAGTCGCATGTCGCGTAGAGCTGTCGTCATCGGTGCGGGGCTGGCCGGCATGCTGGCCGCGGCGGCGCTGTCCGCCGTCGCGGACGAGGTGGTCGTGCTCGACCGCGACGAGCTGCCCGAGGGGCCGGAGCACCGCAAGGGCCTGCCGCAGGGGCGTCACGCGCATCTCCTCATGGCCGGCGGACTCGCCCCCATGGAGGACCTGGTGCCGGGCGTGAGCATGCGCAAGCACCTGCTCGCCGCCGGTGCGCACGAGATACCGCTCGGCTCGGGCATGGTCGCCCTCACGCCCGAGGGCTGGTTGAGGCGCTGGCGCCACCCCGGCCCGCGGATGCTGACCTGCACCCGGGCCCTGCTCGACTGGGCGGTGCGGGGCGCCGTGCTGGACAGCACCGGGGTGGTGATCCGCAAGGCCCGGGTGCTGGAGCTGACGGGGTCGCGGCAGCGGGTGACCGGGGTCCGCCTCTCGGCCGAGGCCGGGGAGGAGGAACTCGCCGCCGACTTCGTGGTCGACGCGAGCGGACGCGGCTCGCGGATCGTGACCTGGCTGGCCGGGCTGGGCGTCGACGACGTGCGCGAGAAGACGGTGGACGCCGGCCTGGTCAACGCCACCCGTCTCTACCGCACTCCCGAGGGCGCCGGGCGCTTCCCGCTGACCATGGTGCAGGCCGATCCGTACCAGGGGCGGCCCGGCCGCAGCGGCATGGTGCTGCCGATCGAGGGCGACCGCTGGATGGTCAGCCTCGCCGGCACCCGGGGCGGCGGCGAACCGCCGTCCGACCCGGACGCGTTCCTGCGGTACACCCTGGACCTGCCCGACCCCATCGTGGGCCGGCTGATCTCCGGCGCGGAGCCGCTCACCGAGGTCCATGTCAGCCGCAGTACCAGCAACCACCGGCGGTACCTGGAGAAGACGCGCTCCTGGCCCGAGCGCCTCGTCGTCCTCGGTGACGCGCTGGCCACGTTCAACCCCGCCTACGGACAGGGCATGTCGGTGGCCGCGCTGGGCGCCCGGGAGCTGGACCGCGAGCTGCGGG
The DNA here is from genome assembly GCF_031181705.1 of Streptomyces sp. Taxonomy (GTDB): domain Bacteria; phylum Actinomycetota; class Actinomycetes; order Streptomycetales; family Streptomycetaceae; genus Streptomyces. The sequence continues at coordinate 51,057 of NZ_JAPSKN010000002.1, read as the reverse complement.
GGTCCGGCCTCGACGCGCCCGGGCTCGCCCGGCGTGTGCAACGGCGGGCGGCGCGGTCGGTCCAGGCCGCGTGGACGATGGCGGTGAGCCAGGACGTCTGGTACCCCGGGACGCGCGGGGGCTCCCCCGGGGTCGCCGACCGTCTGGTCACGGCCTACACCCGCCGCATGATCCGCACGGCGACCGGCTCGTACCCGGCGGCGTCCGCGCTCTGGGACGTGATGAGCATGACGACGGGGCCGACGCGGCTGCTGCGGCCCTCGACGGTGCTGGCGACGCTGAGCGGGCCGCCGTTGCCGGCGGCGGTGGGGGCGCCGCTGACGGCGGACGAGCGGGCGGTCCTGCGACGGCTGGACCGGACGGGAGGCTGAGGCAGGGGCGGTCCGGTCCGCGCTCCCGGCCGCCCCGCCCCTCGTCAGCCGGCGAACGCGGGCTGCGCCACTCCCTTGCCCGCCCCGGGCACCACGAACAGCGATCCCGCCAGGGCGGGCGGCTCGGTCAGCCCCGTGCGGGCCGTGGTGACGTACAGGTCGGTCAGTCCGTCCCCGCCGAACGCGCAGGCCGTCACCAGGGGCACCGGCAGCTCGATCACCCGGTCCAGCCGGCCGTCGGGCGTGTACCGCCGCACCGCCGCGCCCTCCCACAGGGCCACCCACACGCACCCGTCGGCGTCCACGGTCAGCCCGTCGGGGAAACCGGCGCCCTGCTCGATCTCGGCGAGGGTGCGCCGGCCGGACACCCGCCCGTCGGCGTGGTCGAAGACCTCGACGCGCCGGGTGGGGGTGTCGATGTAGTACATGAGCCGCCCGTCGGGGCTCCACCCGGTGCCGTTGCTGACGGTCACGTCGTCGAGCACGACCTCGGCCGATCCGTCCCCCGTGACGCGGGACAGCGTCCCGCCTCCCGGCGCCTCGTCGTAGCGCATGGTGCCGGCCCACAGCGCGCCGTCGGGGGCGACCGCGGCGTCGTTGGCGCGGCGGCCCGGCACGGGCTCGCGGTGCAGCCAGCGGAAGCCGCCGTCGGGGTCGAGGAGCCCGACCCCGTCGCGCAGGTTGAGCACCAGACCGCCGCCGGCGCGCGGCTTGACGGCGCCCACGTGCTGTTCGGTACGGCGTGTGGTCCGCCGCCCGGTGGCCGGGTCGTAGGTGTGCAGGCGCGAGCCGAGGATGTCGATCCACAGCAGCCGGCCGGCCGCCGCGTCCCAGGTCGGGCCTTCGCCGAGCTCGGCCTCGGCGCGCACGGCGACCTCGTACGGCGTCGTCATGCCAGGCTCCGGTGACCGAGGTGCTCGGACAGCTCGGCGGCGCCCTTCGCGGCGAGCTGCTCCAGCTCGGCCCGGCGCTCCTCGCTCCAGCGGATCATGGGCACGGAGATCGACAGGGCGGCGACGACCTGCCCGGTGCGGTCGCGCACCGGAGCGGCCACGCAGCTGACGTCCGGGTTGGACTCGCGGCTCTCCACGGCCAGGCCCCGTTCACGGATCTCGGCCAGGGCCTCGCGCAGGGCGGCCGGGTCGGTGATGCTGTTGGGGGTCATCGCGACCAGCTCGGCGCCGTCGGGGATCCGCGCGGCGAGTTCGTGCTCGGGAAGGGAGGCCAGCAGCATCTTGCCGACGGAGGTGCAGTGCGCGGGGAGCCGGCGGCCGGCGGCGGACACCATCCGCACGGCGTGCGTGGAGTCGACCTTGGCGATGTAGATGACGTCCGTGTCCTCCAGGATCGCCACGTGCACGGTCTCGTCGCAGGTCTCGGCGACGGACCGGGCGACCTGCTGGCCCTCGGCTGCGAGGTCGAGCTGCTCGGCGTAGCGGGCACCGAGCTGGTACGGGCGCACGCCGAGCCGGTAGCGTCCCGGCTGGCCGGGCACCGGGACGATGTACTTCCGGGCGGCGAGCGTGGTCACCAGCTCGTGCACGGTGGTGCGCGGCAGCTGCAGCCTGCGCACGATGTCGGGGGCGGAGAGCGTCCCGTCCCCGTCGAGAAAGAGCTCGAGAATGTCGAGAGCCCGGGTCACGGCTGGTACGAGTCGTCCCACGACCGGCCCCCTCCCTAGTGTGTTCTCAGCGCCCGCGTTCGAGATTTCAACAGGCGATCGGCATGACGAACACAGGCTAGCCACAGAGGTTTGCCCGGGCAATGGGCAGACCCGCAGCGGGCGGAAACCGGCGAGCACCCCACGAGCACGTTGCGTGCACATTAAAGTGCCGATGTGCGGCACGTCACAGGTGCCGCAGAGGTGGGGGATTCTTCTGTGCGTGACATGACCATGGGATCGAACGTGTCCCTTTCGGCCCTGAGCGAGCACGTCGGCTCCGCGATCGTGAGCCTGGGCTGGTCCAGCCCGACCGGGGAGGGCGACGCCGACGTGTCCGTCCTGCTGCTGGACGGCAACGGCAAGGTGCGCAGCGACGCCGACTTCTACTTCTACAACAACCCGGTGGCCGCCGACGGCAGCGTGCAGCTGCTCGGCAAGGAGCCCACCGGCGCCGGCAGCGAGGACCGGATCAGCTTCGACCTGACCGCGGTCCCGACCGAGGTGGAGCGGATCGTCGTGGCCGCCAGCCGCTACGAGGGCGCGCGCTTCGGCGAACTGCACGACGTGCGCGTGACGCTGGCCGACGCGGTGGGCGAGAACCTCCTCCGGTTCGTCATCGAGGACCCCGGCCAGGTGAGCGCCATCATCTTCGGTGAGCTGTACCGGCGGGGCGAGGAATGGAAGTTCCGGGCGGTCGGACAGGGCTACGAGAGCGGCCTGGCGGGACTGGCGACGGACTTCGGCGTCGACATCGAGGACGACGAGGCGGAATCGGCGACGCCGGTCGCGGAGGAACCCGCCGCGGCCCCCGCCTCCGGCGCCCCGCCGCGGGCGACGCTGGAGGCCGTCCCGGCACCGCGTCCGCCGGCCGACGAGCAGGCCGCCCCGAAGAAGCGGACGGCCCGGCCCCGGACCGCGAAGAAGAAGGTCACCCCGCCCGGGGCGCCCGTCAAGAGCCTGGCGGAGAACGACTCCTGGAAGCAGGCCCGGCTCTTTCCGGTCTCGGCGCTCAAGAGCGACCGGGACCGGGAGACGCGCGCCACCTCGGTGCTGTTGTCCGTGATGGCCCAGGTGCCCCGGTTCGGCCGGCGCATCACCGCCCCGTTCGGCGCGCCGTCCGGCCGGATGGAGACCTTCACCGAGGTCTCCCTGCCGCACGGGGACACCCCCCGGCGCCCCGACGGGGTCATCCGCGTCGAGCGCGCCGGGAAGCTGTGGACGGCGCTCGTCGAGACCAAGACCAACGGCAACCCGCTGAAGTCCGACCAGGTGCAGGCCTACATGGACATCGCCGCCCGGCGGGGCTACGAGGCCGTGATCACCCTGTCGAACGACGTGGCGCTGGAGGGCAGCCCGCTGGTCGACGTCAAGATCGACCGGCGGCGCAAGCACCAGGTGGCGCTGTGGCACCTGTCCTGGGCCGAGGTGGCCCACCAGGCGCAGATGCTGATCCGCCACGAGGGCGTCGGCAACGCGGCACGCACCTGGCTCCTCCAGGACCTGCTCCACTACCTCCAGCACGACAACTCCGGCTGCCACGGCTTCCAGAACATGGGCGCGGCCTGGGTGCCGGTGCGCAACGGCATCAGCGACGAGACCCTCTGCCAGGGGGACCCGCGGGCCCTGGAGGTCGTCGAGAGCTGGGAGCGGCTCATCCGCCAGGTGTGCCTGCGGCTCGGCGGCGAACTCGGGCAGAAGGTGCTGCCCGCCCAGCGCACCAGGCGCGGCACCGACCCCGGGGCCCGCCGCGCCCGCCTGGCGGACCAGTTGTGCGAGGAGGGCAGGCTCCAGGCGGAGCTGCGGGTCGAGGGCGCGCCCGGCCTGCTCGGCGTCACCGCGGACCTGCGCACCGCCAAGCTGCGGACGTCCGTGGACATCCCGGCTCCGGAGCAGGGCTATCCCCTGACCTGGGCCAAGCGTCTCATCCGCCGTCTCGCCGACGCTCCGGCGGATCTGCACGTCGAGACGCTGGTGGAGGGCGGGACGGGCGGTCCGCGGGGCACGTTGGAGCGGCTGCGCCCGGAACCGGCCGATCTGCTCCCGAAGGACGGCACCACGCGCATCACCGGCTTCCGCCTGTCGCTGTTCAAGGGCATGGGCAGCGGCCGGGGCAGCGCGGAGTCCGGCTTCATCCGCAGTGTCGACGACGCCGTGCACCGCTTCTACACGTCGGTGGTGGTCCACCTGGACGCTCCGGTGTCCGGGCGGGCCGCGGCGAAGGAACGCGCCACGGTGTGACGGTGCGGCGGCGGTGGGCTCCCGCCGAGTGCACCGGCCCGCCTCACCGCCGCCCCCGCACCACCCCCAGCTCCCCCCGCAGCCGCTGCGCCCGCAGGACCAGTTCCAGTTCGAAGCGGCGGTCCGGGTCGTCTATCTCGTCGCCCCACAGTTCGCGGATCTGGCGCAGGCGGTAGCGGACCGTCTGGGGGTGGACGCCCAGGCGGGTGGCGACCTCGGGGGCGCCGCCGCGGGTTTCCAGCCAGGCCAGGAGGGTTTCGGCGAGGCGGCGGCCGTGGGTGGGGCCGCAGTGGGTCAGGGGGGCCAGACAGCGCAGGGCCAGGTCGTCGATCAGTTCCTCGGGCTGGAGGAGGACCAGCGCCTCGGTGTGCTCGGTGCAGTGCAGGACCTCACCGGCGGGCAGGAGGTCGCGCTCCATGAGGCGGACCGCCGCCTCCGCCCAGCGCAGCGACTTCGCCGCGTCGGCCAGCGGGACGGGCGGGCCGATCGCGCCGGACCAGCCGGTCAGGGCGCGGTGCAGCAGCTCGTGGCGGCCGGCCGCGTCCGGCTCGGGGACGACCATGCGGGGCTGTTCGTACTCCATGTCGAGCAGGACGCCCTGGCCGACGGCCGGCGCCATCGCCTCGCGCGCCGGGCGCAGCAGGACGCCGACGGCGACCTTCTCCGGCAGCGGCCAGCCGATGCGGGCGGCGCGTTCGGTGAAGGCCTCGGTGGGGTCGCCGCGGTGGTGCTCGGCCAGCAGGAGTTCCAACAGGCGGCGTTGCAGGCGCAGGCGTTCGCCGGCCTGGCGGGCCGCGGCCTCGGCGTAGCCGCGCACGGACTGGTCGACCAGGCCGTCCAGGTACTCGTAGCCCGCGTCGACGAGTTCGTACATCGCCGGGGGCGGGATCTCCACGCGCTGGCCGATGTCGGCGAAGCGGCGCCAGGCCAGGCGTACGCCCATGCGGTAGATGGCCTGGAGGGAGTCGAGGGAGCGGCCGTTGAGGCCCTCGCCGCGGCCGAAGTCCTGGAAGACGCCGGGCGGGACGGTCGGGCGCCCCTCCGAGTTCTCCAGGTGCTGCACGAAGACCTCGATGGCGCGGCGGATGCCGACCAGGGCCATCGGCTCGCCGGAGTCGTCGAGGACCACGGGCAGGTGCGGGTACTCGCGCTGGATCTCGCGGAGGATCTCCTCGGCGAGCTCGGGGGCCTCGGCCATGGCGATGGCGGCGAACCGGCGCACCTGGAAGCGCGGTACGTCGTGCCAGGCCGAGCGGGTGGTGACGGTTCCGGTGCGGGCGGCCGTCATCCGTCAACTCCCCTGACCGGCCTGCTCGTAGGTGATCAGGGGCGTGTTCGGCTGGTCGGGTGTGGCTTCGAGCAGCGCGACCACGCCCAGCGCGGCCCCCACGGCGAGGGCGGCGGCGAGCGCTACGGTCAGCGCGGCAGCGAGCAGTCTGGACATCGCAGGGTCAGCCTCTCTGTCCGGATTCGTCCGGAGATGGTCCGGAGGTTGCCCCACCTCGGCACCCCGTCCCTGCCTGTCGCGCCCAGTCTCGACAAGCATTGACACCCCGTCAAGAGCCGCCTACGGTTCCCGGCCCGGCCGCACGCGCGCATTCCGCCGCCGCGCCGGTCCTCTCGTACGTCGAGCCGTCCCAAGCCACTGGAGTGCCCGGATGCGCCGTACAACCTCTCCCTTTTCCCTGGTCCTGCTGGGTCTCGGTACGTTCCTGCTGGTACTGGCGCCCCTGCTCGCCTGGTACGTGCAGCCGCGGGCCGCGGTGAACCCGATCGACATCGACACGACCGCCGTCTACACCGGCCGGGGCAGCGTCTTCGACACCGACCGGATCGAGACGGTGCCCGACCGCAGGATCACCGTCACCCAGCGGGTGCGGGGCGACGTCGAGGACAGCGAGCGCAGCGGCAACGCCGTCTGGGACGTGACCACCACGGTCGACACCGACAAGTCGCTGCCGGCGGCCGATCCGCACGACGCGCTGGACTTCGTGCCGCACCGCTGGGTGATGGACCGGCGCACCACCCGGCCGGTGCACTGCTGCGGCGAGAAGCCCCACATCGAGGGCGAGGCGTACCTGAAGTTCCCCTTCGACGTGCAGAAGCGCTCCTACCAGTGGTGGGACAACACCCTCGGCGACACGGTCGTACTGCGCTACCGGGGCACCGAGAAGGTCCAGGGCTACACCGGCTACAAGTTCACCGGTTCGGTGCCGCCGACCCGGACGGGCACGCGGATGGTGCCCGGCACCCTCGTCGACCAGCCGGACAGGCCCCAGGTGCTGGCCGAGGAGTGGTACGCCAACCACGGCTTCGTGCTGGTCGTCGACCAGGCCACGGGCCGGGTGCTGTACGCGCAGACCGGGCCGAGGCGGACCCTGCGGGCGCCGGGCGCGAAGAAGGACACGGCGGTGCTGCTGGACAGCGAGAAGGTCGCCTTCACGACCGCGACGCAGCGGGAGGCGGTGCGGCAGGCGAAGAACGACAGCGGCCGGCTCCGGCTCGTCGGGACGACCCTGCCGGTCGGCGCGGGGATCGCCGGAGTGGTGCTCGCCGTGGCGGGCGGCGTTCTGGTGGCCCGTGGGCGGAAGGAGCCGGAGGAGCCCACTCCGTCCGATAAGCCGGGTACGCCCCAGCCGACCCTCACGATGTGATGTGACGTCAGCTCTAACAAAGCCGGAAATTGTCACGTCGGTGAGTAGCCGTGGAGAAGGTCCGGGCGAAAACTGTCCAACCCCACCCGAGCACACCCCGTCCACACTCCCCTCCCAGGAAGAGCTCAGGCCCCCCACAGGCCGACCCCTCCCTCCCGACGACCCCACCCCCACGTTCTCCCCACCGGGTTCCGCACCCCGAGACGAGTTGGAGCACCCATGCCCCAGCACGTACCGTCCACGCTGCGCACCGCGTCCCCCGACGCGCCGCAGCACCTTCCGGCGCTTCCCCCACATCCGCGCCGGATCGTGTTCCTCGCCCATCGTGATCTGGACAATCCCTCCGCCGGCGGCTCCGAGCTGCTGGTCGACAGACTCGCCGACGGGCTGACCCGGCTGGGTCACCAGGTGACCCTGCTGTGCGGCGGCCCCGCGTCCTTCCGTGACTACCGGGTCGTGTCGGCGGGCGGCCCGTACGGGCACTACCTGCGCGCCCGGTCCGCCTTCGCCCGCCAGGTCGGCGACTGCGATCTGCTGGTCGAGGTGTGCAACGGCATGCCGTACCTGGCGCCGCTGTGGCACCGGGGACCGACCCTGTGCCTGGTCAACCACGTCCACACGGACCTGTGGAAGATGCGCTTCGGCGGCCCGCTGGCCCCGGCGGCGCGGATCGGCCGGAGACTCGAACACTGGGCGCTGACCGGCGCGCAGCAGCGCAACCTGCTGGTCGCCGTGTCGTCCTCGACCGCCCACGCCCTGCGCGCGATCGGCGTCGAGCGGGAGCGGATCCGGGTCGTGCACAACGGTGTCGAGGAGCCGGGGCCGCGCGCCGAGCGCTCGCCCGAGCCGCTGTTCGTCGCCGTCGGGCGGCTCGTCGAGTACAAGCGCATCGATCTGCTGCTGCGGTTGTGGGAGCGGGTGCGGCCGGTGACCGGCGGGCGGCTGGTGATCGTCGGGGACGGGCCGGAGCGCGAGCGGCTGGAGCGGCTGGCCGGGCCCGGGGTGGAGTTCACCGGGTACGTCTCGGAAGCCGAGAAGCACCGGCTGCTGTGTGCGGCCTGGATGTTGCTGCACCCTTCCGCGGTGGAGGGGTGGGGGCTGGTCGTGACGGAGGCGGCGGCCCGGGAGACACCGAGCGTGGCCTTCGACGTGCCCGGGCTCAAGGACTCCGTGGTCGACGGTGAGACCGGGGTCCTCGCGCGCGGTGAGTCCTCGTTCGCCGCTGCCTGGTGCGCGCTGGCGCTGTCGGCGGAGCGGCGCGAGCTGATGGGCAAGGCGGCCCGGGAGCGGGCGGCGCAGTTCCGGTGGGACCGGACCGTGCGGCAGTTCCGGGTGGTGGCCGCGGAGGCGGTGAGGGGCTGGGGGCCGTGACCTCGCCCCTGCGCCGTGCGGGTGACGCCGTGTCGCGGGTGCGGCTCGCGCGTGGCTGGTCGCGTCCACGTGGCGGAGCCGCAGCTGTCCCCGCCCCGCGCCCCTCGGGAACGACCCCGTGGAAGGACCCCTCCTTCCGGCGCTCCCTGGCCCTGTTCCGCGCCTTCCGCCACGAGCAGGACGACCCCGAGGCCTGCTACACCCTGCTCGCCCGGGACGCCGTCGACCAGGTCGAGGCCTACGACGGACCGGTGGCCGGGCGTACCGTCCTGGACGTCGGCGGGGGCGGCGGGTACTTCACCGCGGAGTTCCGGCGGCGTGGGGCGAACGCCTTCCTGTTCGAGCCGGACGTCGCCGAACTCGGCGAGGAGCCGCCCGACTCCTCCGTCGTCGCCGACGGCTACCTGCTGCCCCTGCGCGACGGCGTCGCGGACGTCACCTTCTCCTCCAACGTGCTGGAGCACGTCTGTGACCCCGAGACGTTCCTCAGCGAGCTGGCCCGGGTCACCCGGCCCGGCGGGCTGATCTACGTGTCGTTCACCAACTGGCTGTCGCCGTGGGGCGGGCACGAGTGGGCCCCGTGGCACTACCTCGGGGCCGAGCGGGCCCGGGCCCGCTACGCCCGGCGGACCGGCAGGCCCGCCAAGCACACGCTCGGCGAGAACCTGTTCGCGGTGCACATCGGCTCCACCCTGCGGCAGGTGCGGGCCCGGGACGACGTCACGGTCGTCTCGGCGCGCTCCCGCTACTGGCCCTTCCTCGCGGAGGCCGTCGTCAAGGCGCCCGGGATCCGCGAGTTCGCCACCTGGAACCTCCTCCTCATTCTGCGGCGGTGCCCTACATGACAACCACGGTCCAGGCTCCTCCCCCGGCAGCCGTCCCCACCACCGCGACCGCGTCGGGCCCGCCCGAGGGTCCCCGGTCGCGGCGCTGGCTGCTGGGTTTCTGGGCCGTGGTGTTCGTGCTGTTCCTGGCGGTGCAGCCGGGGCGGCAGACGTTCGACACCAAGCTGGGGGTGACCACCGATCCCGGCCGGTTCCTCGCCGATCTGGGGCAGCTGTGGCACGACCGGGCCGGGTTCGGCGGCATCCAGGACCAGTACGCCGGCTATCTGTGGCCGATGCTGCCGTTCTACTGGGTGGCCGACCTCGTGCGGCTGCCGGTGTGGCTGGCGGAGCGGCTGTGGCTGTCGGTGATCGTGTCCGTCGCCTTCTGGGGGGCGTTGCGGCTGGCGGAGCGGCTGCGGGTGGGCAGCTCGGCGTCCCGGCTGCTGGGGGCCGTGGCGTACGCGCTGTGGCCGCTGTTCACGACCGTCGTCGGCTCCACGTCGGCCGCCGCGCTGCCCGGCGCGTTCCTGCCGTGGGTGCTGCTGCCGCTGGCCGACGAGCGGTACGCGGCCCGGGTCGCCGCCCTGCGCTCGGCGCTGCTCGTGCCGTTCATGGGCGGGGTGAACGCCTCGGCGACGCTGGCGTCCCTGCTGCCGGTGGGGCTGTACCTGCTGTCCCGGCCGCCGGGGCCGCGGATGCGCAAGCTGATCGCCTGGTGGGCCCCGGCGGTGATCGTGGTGACGGCCTGGTGGTGGGTGCCGCTGCTGCTGCTCGGCGTCTACGGCGAGAACTTCCTCCCTTACATAGAGACCGCGCGGACGACGACGGACACCATGTCCGCGACCGAGGCGCTGCGCGGGGCCGGGAACTGGGTCGCCTATCTGCACTTCGGTGAGGCCTGGCTGCCGGCCGGCTGGACCGTGGCCTCCTCCGTGCTGGTGGTGGTGTGCTCGGCGCTGGCGGCCGGGCTGGGGCTGGCCGGGCTCGCCCGGCGCGACATGCCCGAGCGGCGCTGGCTGGTGCTGACGGTGCTGGTGACCGCGCTGGCGCTGCTCGCCGGGTACGGCGGGGCGTTCGGGGCGCCGTTCCACGGTGTGACGCAGGGCTGGCTGGACGGGTGGCTGTCGCCGTTCCGGAACGTCTACAAGTTCCAGACGGGTCTGGCGCTGGCGCTCGTGCTGGGCCTGGCCCATCTGGTGGGGGTGGCCGCCGAGCGGCGCGGGGTCCGGCCGGTGCGCGGCCGGCGTCTCGCGCCGCTCGCCGCGGCCGTGCTGATCCTGCCGGGGCTGCTGTGGCCGTACCTCAACGGCTCGATCCTGAACCCCGGTTCCTTCCGGCAGCTGCCCACCTACTGGCAGGCCACGGCCGACTGGCTGGAGAAGTACTCGCCGGACTCGCGCGCCCTGGTCGTCCCGGCCACCGCGCACGGCGTGTACACCTGGGGCTCCCCCATCGACCAGCCGCTCGACGTGCTCGCCGAGTCGCGCTGGGCGCAGCGCGACTACGTCCCGTTCGGCACGCCCGGCAACCGGCGCGCGATGGACGCGGTCGAGCAGGCGCTGCTGTCCGGCTCCCAAGTGCCGGGCCTGGCAGACTACTTGAGCCGGGCCGGGCTGTACTACGTCGTCGTGCGCAACGACCTCGACCCCGACCAGATCGGCGCGGTGCCGACCGCGACCGTCAAGCGCACCCTGGAGCAGTCCGGGTACGAGCGGGTCACGGGGCTCGGCCCGGTGATGACCGGCGGCCGCATCGCCCAGGACGCTCCGCTGCAGGTCGAGGGGCTCTACCCGCGGCAGCGGGCCGTGGAGATCTACCGTCCGGCGGGCGGGGCCGCCGTCCGGCCCGGGCAGGCCGGGCTCGCCCCGGTGGCCGACACGGCCGTGGTCTCCGGCGGGCCGGAGGCGCTGCTGCCGCTGGCGTCCGAACTGCGCGGGCGGGCCGCCGTCCTGACCGGGGACGACCACCCGGGGCTCGGCACCCCGGCCGTGCAGGTGGTGGGCGACGGGCTGCGCCGGGCCGACACCCGGTTCGGGCTGGTCAACGCGGGCACCTCGTACACGTACACGCGCGGCGAGCGCAACGCGTCCGGCGCGCAGCAGGACCCGGGCGAGAAGCCGCGCCAGATCCTGCCGACCGAGGGGACGGAGCACCAGACGGTCGCCGAACTGCGCGGCGCGTCCTCGGTGTCGGCGTCCTCGTACGGCAACTGGCTGTTCCACCTGCCGCAGTACGACCCGGTGAACGCCTTCGACGGCAACCCGGACACCGCCTGGGCGGAGGGCGCGCCGGACACGCCGGACGGGCAGTGGCTGCGCATCGGCTTCACCGGCCCCTACGACATGCCGTCCTCCTTCCAGGTCACGCCGCTGCCGCAGGACGGCGTGCGGGCGGCGGCGACCAAGGTGCGGGTGGAGACCGAGAAGGGCGAGCGCACCGGCTTCCTCCAGCCGAACGGCAAGACGCAGCGGGTCGAGGCGCCCGAGGGCGCGACGCGGTGGATGAAGCTGACGATCGTGGACTCGGTGGAGCGCCGGGCCGGTCTCACGGGCGCGGGCTTCTCCGAGATCGACCTGCCGGACGTGCGGGTGACGCGGCTGCTGCGGCTGCCGTCCGACGCGGACGAGGCCACCGCGGCCGCCACCGTCGTCTCCCTGCACCGTGCCTCCGACCCGACGGGACTGTCCCCGACCGGCACCGAGGCGGGCCTGCACCGCCGCTTCACCACCCCGGCCGCCGGGACGTACGAGGTGAAGGCGCGTGCGGTGCCGGTGCCGGGCCCGGCACTCGACGAGCTGCTGTACGAGGTCGCGCCGGGGCAGCAGGCGCGGATCGTCGCCACCGCCGACTCCACGGCACGGCTCGGCGCGGGCATCGGGGCGCGCAACCTCACCGACGGCGACCTGACGACGGCGTGGATCGCGGGCGACCGGCCGACGATCCACCTGCGCTGGGAGGGCAAGCAGCCGGTCGGTGAGCTGGTCCTGGCCCCCGCGGGCGGGCTGTCCACGCGGGCCACTGAGGTGCACATCAGCTCCCCGGACGGCGCGGCCATCGCCGGCGTCGACGAGAACGGCTGGGTCCGCTTCCCGCCGATCACCACCGACCGACTCGACGTCACGATCACCGAGACCGCCCCGCTGACCCTGCACAACCCGGTCGCCGACGAAAACCTGCGCCTGCCGGTGGGGCTCACCGAGGCCTACATCCCCTCCCTCGACCAGTACCGCACCCCGCAGCCGGACGGCACCCGCGCGTTCTCCCTGCCCTGTGGCAAGGGCCCGGACGTGGCACTGGACGGCGAGCTGTACCAGACGCGGGCGAAGGGCACCGTGCGCGATCTGGTGGAGCGGCGGGGCGTGGAGGTGACGCTCTGCCAGGAGGGCCGGGGCGACACCGAGGTGCGGCTGCCCGCGGGCGAGCACCGGCTGGAGGGCGGTGACGCGGGCCCGCTGGCGCTCACGGACGTGACCCTGACGCGCGGCACGGTGCCCGAGGCCGCCGCGGCCGGGCGCGAACTGCGGATCCGGGACTGGCTGGGCGACCGGCGCGAGGTGACGGTCGGCTCGGGGGCGGCCTCGTACCTCACGACGTACGAGAACGTCAACGACGGCTGGCGGGCCACGCTGGACGGCAGGGAGCTGACCCCGGTCCGGCTGGACGGCTGGCAGCAGGGCTGGCGGATCCCGGCCGGGGCGGGCGGCGCGGTGAAGCTGTCGTACGAACCGGCCACCACCTACGACATCGGGCTGATCGGCAGCGGCGTCGGCATCGCCGCCCTGCTCGGTCTGGCGGTCTGGCGCCGCCGCGCGCCGAACCCCGACGCGCCGCAACCCGCCCCGCCGCTGCCCGGTCCGTGGCTCGGCACGGTGGCCCTGACCCTGGTCGGGGTGGTGATCGCCGGATGGCTGGCGCTGCTGGTCCCGGCGCTGGCCCTGCTCGCCGCGCGGCGGCACGCGCTGCTGGTGCCGATCGCGTTCGCCGCCCTGGCCGCGGCGGGGATCGCCGCGGCCCTCGGGGCCGGGGAGCCGGTGGGCGCGGGGGAGGGCGCGTTCGGGCACCTGGCCCAACTGCTGGCGCTGATCGGCCTGTTCGCGGCACTCGTGAGCCTGCGCGAGCAGCCGCGGTCACAGGCGCCGACGCGGCCGCTGCCGAGGACGGACCCCGGGGAGGACAAGGCCGTATGACGACACCGGCCCGCATCCCGTTCCCGGTGGTGGACGAGGTCTCCCGGCACTGCCTCCAGGAGGAGGAGCCGGAGACGGTCCACATCGAGGTCCACCTGCCGGGTCCTCTCGACCGGGCGCGCCTGCGCAAGGCGTTCGTGGAGGCGCTGCACCGGCATCCGCGCGTGCTCATGCGGGAGGCCCGGGGCCCGTGGTATCGGCGGCGCTACGAGTGGGAGCTGACCCGCGAACCCGACGTGGAGGTGGTGCGCTTCGCCCCGTCGGGCCCACGCGCCCTGCAGGACGCCCGGACCCGGGCCCTGGCGCAGGCTCCGCCGCTGTCGCAGTCCCCGCCGATCCGCCTCGACGTGGTGGACTCGGTCCTGGTCCTCACCATCAACCACACCGCCCTGGACGGCCCGGCCTGCCTGCGGGTCCTGGCCACGGCCGCGGAGCTCTACGGCGGCCGGGACAACTCCCCCGCCGCGCCCCCGGTCCGCCCCGCCGAACCGCACCAGGAGCCCCCGGACACCCCGGCCGGCTGGACGCCGCCCGCCCGGGTCGCGCCGGGCACCCCCGACCCCTCGCCCGGGAACGGCCTGCTGGTCACCGAGCTGTCGCTGCCGCACCGCCCCAAGGGCTCCCCCTACACCGTCAACGACCAGCTCATGGTCGCCACGGCGCTGACCATCGCCCACTGGAACCGGGAGCACGGCGCCCGGCCCCGCCCCCTGCGCATCACCATGCCCGTGGACGACCGCCCCCGGGACACCTCGATGCCCATCGGCAACGGCACGCGCCTGGTGGAGGTCCCCTTCGCGCCGCAGGAGCTGCGCGACCCGCATCTGCCGACCCTGCTGCGCCGTACCGCCGAACGCACCCGTGCGCTGAAGTCCCTGCCCCGCCCCCAGCTCGGCCACGGCGCCACCCTGCTCACCGCCCCGTGGGCGCCGGTCGCCGCCCGGGCCGCCGTCACCCGCGCCCTGCGCCGGGCCGCCGCGCCCTTGACGTCGACGACCCTGCTCAGCAACATCGGCCGCATCCCCTACCCGCTGGACTTCGGCGAGGAGGCCGGCCGCGCGCACGCGGTCTGGTTCTCCGCCCCTGCCCGGATGCCACGCGGCCTGACCGTGACGACCGCCTCCACGGCCGGGCGCCTGCACCTCGCCCTGCGCTGGTCCCGCGCCCTGCTCGGCCATGGCGACGGGGCCCGCCTGCGCGACCTGTTCGAGCACTACCTGCACACCACGGAGGCCACGTCATGACGGCCCTGCCGACCACCGCGCCCCGCCCGGAAAACCTGCGCGACTTCTACGAGAACCCGGCCGTCCCCGTCGCCTCCGGCACCCCGCGCAGCCTGCGCCAGGCGCGCATGCTGGCCCGGGCGCTCGGCCCGGCCGCCGGCCGCCCGGCGACCGTCCTGGACATCGGCTGCGGCGACGGCACCGCCGCGGCCACCGCCGCGCCCCTGCTGCCGGGTCACCGCATCGTCGGCGTCGACTGGTCCCAGGACGCGCTGCGCCGCGCCCGCACCCGCGTCCCCCACGCGGTCCGCGGCGAACTCACCGGCGGCGGGCTGCCGTTCGCGTCCGGGTCGGCCGACGCCGTGCTGTTCAGCGAGGTGATCGAGCACCTCGTCGACCCGGACGCGGCGCTGGACGAGATCCGCCGCGTGCTGCGCCCCGGGGGCCATCTGATGCTGTCCACGCCGAACCTGGCCGCCTGGTACAACCGGGCCCTGCTGCTGGCCGGTGTGCAGCCGGTCTTCTCCGAGGTCAGCCTGCGGGGCATCCACGGCCGCCCGGGCAAGGAGGTCGTGGGGCACCTGCGGCTGTACACCCCGCGCGCGCTGCGGGAGTTCGTCGCCGCGTCCGGGTTCACGGTGGTGCGGCTCGAAGGCGCTCCCTTCCACGGTGTGCCGCGCCCGCTGCGGCCGCTGGACCGGCTGGCCTGTGTCCGGCCGCAGCTCGCGTCGATCCTGCTGCTGCACGCCCGCAGGACGTAACCCATGTGGTGGGGAGTGGCCGCGGCCCTGCTGGCGAACACCCTGTACAGCCTGGGGTTCGTGCTGGAGAAGCGGGCGCTCACCTCGCTCCCGGAGGTGAGCATCCGGCAGCCGGCCCGGCTGCTGCGGCTGGTCCTCGGCAGCCCGCTGTGGATCGGCGGCTCCCTCGCCCTCGCCGCCGGCTTCGGCGCCCAGCTCGTCGTCTACCGCACCCTGCCCATCGCCGCCGCGCAGGGCATTTTCGTCTCCGGCCTGGTGCTGCTCGTGCTGCTGTCGGCCCGGCTGCTCGGCGAGGAGACGACCGGCCGGGAAAGGTACGCGCTCGGTGCGATCCTGCTCGCGCTGCTGATGGTCGTGCTGTCGCTGCGCGAGGACGCCGACAGCGTCGGCCGGGACGCGCCCTACCCGCTGATCCTGCTGGTGTGCGTGCCGTCGCTGGCGGCCGGGGTGTGGCTGTACGGCTCCGCCGAGCGGCGCGCCCGCAACCGGCACCGGCGCCCGACGACCGGCGTCGAGTACGGCGTGGCGGTGGGCCTGCTGTACGGCGTCAGCTCGCTGGCCATCAAGGGCGTCTCCGGCCACCTGACGACCGACGGGACCGGCGGGGCGGTCCTGGACCTGCTCAGCTCCCCGTATCCGTATCTGCTGCTGTTCACCGGCGTGTTCGGCCTGGTGATGTCGCAGGCGGCGCTGCAGCGCTGCCGTGCCTCGCTGATCGTGCCGGTGTGCACGACCGTGACCAGTCTGTTCACAGCGGTGCTCGGCACGCCGGCGTTCGGCGAGGCCCTGCCGCACGACCCGCTGCGGCTCGCGCTGCGGGTGGCGGGCACGGCCCTCGCGGTCGCCGTGCTGCTGACCATGCCGAAGCACGACTCCGCTCCCCGAACCACCTCACCTGCCGAGGAGTTGGCATCCCCATGAAGCCCGACGACCCGCTGCTGAAGATCCTGGCGTGCCCGCTCGACAAGGGCCCGCTGCATCTGCTGCCCGAGGAGGCCGGGCACGAGGAGGCGCTGTACAACCCGCGCCTGCACCGCCGTTACCGAATCGTCGACGGCATTCCGCAGCTGCTGCCGTCCTCGGGCGAGCAGGTCCCGGACGACGTGCACGAGGAACTCCTCAGGAGGATGGCACCGTGACCAGCCTGGCGGCGCGCCTCGCGCCCTTCCTGCCCACCCGGCTGGTGGCCGCGACGGCCCGGGCGCTGTATCCGCGCTTCGAGCCGGAGCTGGCCCGGCTCGCCGAGCTGTGCCCGCCGGACTGCGGGACGGCGGTGGACGTCGGCGGCTGGTACGGGCCCTGGACGCACCGGCTGGCCGGCCACGCCGAGCACGTGGTGGCGATCGAGCCGGTGCCCCATCTGGCCCGGCTGCTGGCGGCCGCCGCCCCGCCGAACGTCCGGGTGGTCCGCGCGGCGGCCTCGGACCGCCCGGGCATCGCCCGCCTGTGGCTGCCGCCCGGCGACTCGGGCGACCGGGGCGTCTCCTCGCTGGTGCGGCGCGACATCCACGGCCGGGCGCTGGACGTGCCCAGCGTCACCCTGGACGAGCTGGGGCTGCGCAACGTCGGCTTCATCAAGATCGACGTGGACGGCAACGAGCCGGCGGTGCTGCGCGGCGCGACCGGGCTGCTGGCCCGCGACCGGCCCGCCCTCTTCGTCGAACTGGAGTCCCGCATCCAGCCGATCACGCCCGTGGTGACCTATCTGACCCTGCTGGGCTACGAGGGCTGGGTGCTGCCCGGCGACACCTGGGTGCCGCTGGCGAGGTTCCCGCTGGAGGACCACCAGGACCGTGCCTCCTACGTCGTCTCCCACGGCCTGCTCCGCCGCGTCCTGCCCTCCCCGCTGCTCAGGGGCCCGCGCTACGTCAATTCGGTGCTGTTCCTGCCCGACGGCCGCCGCCCCGGCACCGCCCCGGTGGGCGACGATGGGTCCCATGCCCTCCGGAAAGCGCCCCGCTAGCCCCTTCACCCCGCTCGACTTCCAGCTGGTGCTGCTGCGCCGCATGGCCGACCACAACCCCGGCCTCGTGGAGGACGCCCGGCACGCCCTGGGCGTGTCCATCGCCGGCATGCGGGAGGCCAACAAGCGCTGGCAGGCGATGGTCCGCTCCCCGCGTTCCCGCGCGCCCCTGTCCCGGTACCGCTCCGTGCTGGGCGAACCCGAATCGCGCACGCCGCGCCGGATCGGCGACCTGGACTGCGAGGCCTGGCTCTGGCCGGTGCCCCTCTGGCCGGACCTGCGCTTCGAGGTGCTGACCGCCCCGAACGGCGCGGTGTGGAACGAGTGGCTGGTCCGCGCCCCGGGCGCGACGGGCCCGAGGCTGCGCACGCTGGACGACCTCGCCCCCTGGTCCTGCACGGTCGACGAGACGGCCCGCGCCTTCGCCCCGGCCCGCCCCCTTGAGGGATCGGCACCGACCCGGTGGGGACTGGCGTTCACCGCGCCGGACGCCCGGGGCGTACGGCGGGAGGCCGTCGCCGAGTTCACCTGGGGTCTGCTGCAGCGGGTGGCCGTCGCGGGCACTCAGGGCTGAGGCGCGCCGGTCCGGTCGAGGGCGGGCAGGAACTGGTCGTAGAAGGCGGTCTTCAGGCGCAGGGCCTGTTCCTCGGTGGCCCGGAAGGCGTCGGCGGAGCCGTGCCGGGCGAGCAGTTCGCTGATGCGGGTGGCCAGCCGGTCGGAGTGGGTGGCCGACAGCAGGGAGACGGCGGTGAGGGGGTGGGCCTTGGCGTCGTGCACGTAGTGCGGGTAGTAGAAGCGGGAGCGGTTGCGGCCGCCGGCGGCCAGCACGGGTGCCATGCGCTGCCACAGGTGCTCGTACTCGACGGAGACCAGGACCTCGCCCCAGAACCGCAGGAACGTCAGCAGCCGCAGGTCGGCGTCGTCGTGGCCGCCCGCCTCGGAGATCAGCGCGAAGGCCTCGTCGATGGCGTTCCGGGTGGCCCGAGTGGGCCGGGAGGCGACCAGTTCGGCGCGGGGGATGCCCAGCTGGAGCAGGTCCTCCTTCATGTCCTCCCGGTGCGAACGGGTGTGGCCGCGGCCGTCCGGGTACTCCTCGCGCAGGATGGCCCGGGCGATCCGCAGGCCGGCCTCGTCGGACAGCAGGTCGATGGCCAGGTCGTACGAGGGGGTGAACGCCAGGGAGACGAAGCGCCGCTGGAGCAGCAGGGCGGCGAAGTCGGCGTCCGCGAGGCGTGCGGTGTTCGCCAGCACGGGGTGCCCGCGGAACCGGTCGATCAGCGCGTCCTCGAACGCGTCCAGGTCTGTCATGTGCGTACCCCTTCCCGGGTCACTGGGTGGTGTCCACCGACCTGCGCCAGTCGTCCAGGTCCACGTCGCGGCCGATGCTCCACAGCGTGTCCAGTTCCTGCTGGATCTCCCGGCCCATCACGGTGCCGCTGCCCTCGATCTCCAGCTGGGTGGAGTCGATGGCGAGCCGGCCGTGCAGGAAGGAGCTGACCAGGTAGTGCTCGTCGGCCTTGTAGACGGCGATGGACGGCAGGGCCTGGTAGACGCGCACCTGCAGGCGTGCCCGGTCGCCGGCGCGCACGCTCTGGAAGAGGGAGGCGAAGGTCGACAGACAGCGGGCGACGCCCGCCTGGACGTCCTCCTCCAGGGCCGGGTCGCGCAGGCCGCGCAGGGCCTCGTTGCGCAGGTCGGCGACCGGTGAGGACGGGTGCAGCAGCAGGACCCGCACCCGGACCCGGCGGTCGACGATGGCCTGTTTCAGCGCGGACTCGAACCGGTGCACGTTCGGGATCCACGTCTGCAGGATGGTCACCTCGCGCCCGGCGCCGTTGAGGTAGCCCTCGAAGGCCTCCTCGGGGAAGCGCCGGTGCACACGCACCACACCGCCGTAGTGATCGTGCCGCAGGTCGCGGGCGAGGGCGTCGATGTCCAGCCTGGACAGCTGGGTGCTGATGTTGTCCAGCGCCTTCAGCCGGTCGATCTCGAACAGCAGGAACAGCGTGACCGTGCTGAGGGTCAGCAGCGTGAGCTTGGGGACGGTGTCGGCCGCCAGTCCGTCGAGCAGGTCCACCTGGTCGGCGAGGGTCACGGCGATGCCGACGGTGGCGGTCAGGCCCAGGACGATGCGCTCGGCCCAGTAGCGGAAACTGCTTCCCATGCCCACTCCAGCGTGCGGCTCGACGGCGTGCGGCTCGACGGCGTCGGCGAAGACCGTACATCGTGACTTTGCGTCAAGTGACGGATATCCGCCAGGAGTTCGTCCGGATACGTGAGTCGCCCCGGAGTTGCGGGCCGGCACCACCACGGGGCGTATGCCCCACCCGTCTCGCTCAGCCTGCGGCGGCCAGCACCGCCCGCACGACCCGGGGCACGGAGTCCGGGTGGACGTCCAGGAACAGGTTCGGCTCGATCAGTTCCAGCTCCATCACCACGGGCTGCCCGTCCGGCCCGGTGACGAGGTCCACGCGCGCGTACAGCAGCTCGGGATCCCCGGGCACGGCCGCCAGTGCCCGCTCGGCGACGTCGAGTTCCGCGGCGGTCGGCTTCCAGCGCCGCACGTCGGGGTGGGCGACCTTGTCCGCGTCGTACGGCGTGCCCGGGGTGAGGACGGCGCCCTTGACGCCGGCGTGCAGCAGCCGGCCGCCGAAGAACTGCAGGGCCCGTTCGCCGTGCGTGTCGACGGCGCTCAGATACGGCTGCACCATCGCGGTGTACCCCTCGGCGTGCATCCGCTCCACCTGCCGCACGGCGGCGTCCCGCTCCCCGGCCGGGTGGCGGGCGGCGTACCGGGCCCCCGCACCGGAGGTGGGCTTCACCACGTACTCATAGCCGGTGGGCAGCTCGACGGGGTCGCCGGGCGCGAGGTAGCGGGTGGGCACGACGGGCACCCCGGCCCGCGCGAGCTGCCCGAGGTAGCGCTTGTCGGCGTTCCACCGCACCACCTCGACCGGGTTGGCGAGCCGGGTCGCCCGCGCGCAGCGCTCCGCCCAGGCCGTGAACTCGGCGGCACGCCGGCTGTAGTCCCAGGTGGAGCGGATGAGGGCGAGGTCGAAGGCCGCCCAGTCGACGGAGGGATCGTCCCAGGGGACGGCGACGGCGTCGGCCCCGGCGTCGCACAGCGCGCCGGTCAGCACCGGCAGGTCCCGGTCCTTGTGCTCCGCGTCACCGGGGTCGTAGGTGACGAGCGCGATGCGCGGGGTGCCGGCCACGGCGACTCCCTCCTCGGGCGGACGATCGGTCGTCGGCTTCCGCCGCAGGCTAGCAACCGCCCCGCGGAACCGGGACGCCGCGTTTGACCTTCACCTTCGGTGAAGCCCCGGCGCCGGTGGCGGAACGGACGAGCGCGAGGAGCGCGGGAGTCGCGGGAGGCCGTACGGGCATGCGCTACGCGGGCACGCGGCTGCGCGCCGTGGCCGACGGCTTCGGACCGGCGGGGGCGCCCGCGAGCAGCGCCGCCGGGGAAGCCCTGCGGTTCCTGGACGCCGGAGGAGATCCCGGCCGGCGGGGTCCTCACCCTCCTGGAGGACGCGATACGGGGCGCCGAACAGGCCGTCGTTCGCCGCACCGGCCAGGGCGCGAACCGTCTGCTGTGGCGATCCGGACGAGCCGAGCCGTTCCCGGACGCGGTCGCCGGGGAGCACGCGACAGGCCGTTGGAGCACAGCGGGGAGCGTTCGCCGGGGTGTGCGTCGTGGAGGCGGAGGTCCGGCGCGACGGAGGGCTCCGAACCGGTGAGCGCCTTCAGGAGCAGGTCACACCGGGCGGGACACGGCCTCCTCGGCGGTCAGACGGCCCTCGTCGATCATCGGCTGGACCACGGTGTGGTCGTGGGTGATGCGGAACAACGTCGCCCTGGGGCCGGCGGACCGGACAACGTCAGCTGCGT
>NZ_JAPSKN010000002.1:0-29808 GCF_031181705.1 Streptomyces sp. | reverse complement strand
GGGCGGGACACGGCCTCCTCGGCGGTCAGACGGCCCTCGTCGATCATCGGCTGGACCACGGTGTGGTCGTGGGTGATGCGGAACAACGTCGCCCTGGGGCCGGCGGACCGGACAACGTCAGCTGCGTGGTGGCGGACGTGGTGGAGGCCGGGGACCGGGCGGGCGTCCAGGTGCCGTCGGGTTCCCCGTCCAGCGGCCGCGCCTTCGCCACCGTGCGCCGGGAACGTTTCCTCCGGCGGCTGATGGTGTACGGAGGGATCGTGGTGGCCGTCGCACGGGCGGCCCGCGGTGACCTCGCCGCCCACCGGCGACCGGCCACCGGCAACCGGCGCAACAGCCAAGGAGATGTGACGCGTGACCCCTCTCTTCCCGGCCCTGACCGAGCACCCGGCCGACCGGCCCGCCCTCCGGTTCGGCGAGCGCTCCCTGACCTACGCGCAGCTCGCCGCCGCGGCCGGAGCGCTCACGGGCCGCTTCGGCGGGGCCGCGCGGGTCGCCGTCTGGGCGACGCCCACGCTGGAGACGGCCGTCGCGGTCGTCGCCGCGCTGCTGGCCGGTGTGCCCGCCGTGCCGCTCAACCCCAAGTCGGGCGAGAAGGAGCTCGGCCACATCCTGGCCGACAGCGCGCCCGGCCTGGTGCTCACGGCCCCGGACGACCAGCTCCCCGCACCCCTGCGAGACCTCCCCCGCGTCGACGTCGACGTGCACGACAGCGGCCCCGTCCCCGAGGACCGCGGCGAGGCGGAGGACCCGGCCCTGATCGTCTACACCTCCGGCACCACCGGCCCGCCCAAGGGCGCCGTCATCCCGCGCCGGGCGATCGCCTCCACCCTGGACGCCCTGGCCGACGCCTGGCAGTGGACCGGCGACGACGTGCTGGTCCACGCCCTGCCGCTGTTCCACGTCCACGGCCTGGTCCTCGGCACCCTCGGCCCGCTGCGCCGCGGCGGCTCGGTGCGGCACCTGGGCCGGTTCAGCACCCAGGGCGTCGCCCGCGAGCTGAACGCCGGCGCGACCATGCTGTTCGGCGTGCCGACGATGTACCACCGGCTCGCCGAGGCCGTGACGGGCGAGCCGGACCTGGTGAAGGCGCTGACCGGGGCGCGGCTGCTGGTCTCCGGCTCCGCCGCGCTGCCCGTGCACGACCACGGGCGGATCGCGACGGCGACCGGGCGGCGGGTGATCGAGCGGTACGGCATGACGGAGACGCTGATGAACACCAGCGTCCGCGCCGACGGCGAGGCCCGCCCGGGCACGGTCGGCGTGCCGCTGCCCGGTGTGGAGCTGCGGCTGGTCGAGGACGACGGCTCGGAGGTCACCGCGTACGACGGGGAGACGGTGGGCGAGATCCAGGTGCGCGGCCCGAACCTGTTCACGGAGTACCTCAACCGGCCGGACGCCACCGCCGCCGCGTTCACCGCCGACGGCTGGTTCCGCACCGGCGACATGGCGGTGCGCGACCCCGACGGCTACGTGCGGATCGTGGGCCGCAAGGCCACCGACCTGATCAAGAGCGGCGGTTACAAGATCGGGGCCGGTGAGATCGAGAACGCGCTGCTGGAACACCCGGGGGTGCGGGAGGCCGCCGTCACCGGGGAGCCGGACCCCGACCTCGGTGAGCGGATCGTGGCGTGGATCGTGCCGGACGATCCCCAGGCGCCCCCGGCGCTGGACGAGCTGGCCGACCATGTGGCCCGGCGCCTGGCCCCGCACAAGCGGCCGCGGGTGGTCCACCACCTCGACGCCCTGCCCCGCAACGACATGGGGAAGATCATGAAGCGGGCGCTGCCCCATGGCTGAGCGCCTCTCCGCCCGCGCGGTCGTCGCCGCCCTCGCCGACGAGGCCACCTTCGACGAACTGCCCGCTCCGGTCCGGAAGTCGCCGCCCGACGGCCCGCTGGCCTGGCCGGGCTACGACGCCGCCCGCGCCCGGGCCGCCGCGCGCACCGGCGAGGAGGAGTCCGTGGTGTGCGGCACCGCCCAAGTCGGCGGCACCCGGGCCGTGCTGATCGCGTTCGAGTTCGGCTTCCTCGGCGGCTCCCTGGGCGAGCGCACCGGCGACCGGCTGGAGGCGGCCCACGCGTACGCCCGGGAGCGTCGCCTGCCGGTCGTTCCGCTGGTGGCCACCGGGGGCAGCCGGATGCAGGAGGGCATGCGGGCGCTGGCCCAACTCCAGCGGGTGGCCCGGCAGTCGGCGCTCACCCGGGAGGCCGGACTCGCCCAGGTGTCCGTTCTGCGCGACCCGACGACCGGGGGCGGCTGGGCGACGCTGGGCGCGGGCGCCGACGTGGTCCTCGCGCTGCCCGGGGCGCAGGTCGGCTTCGCCGGTTCCCGGGTGCGCCCGGCGGACGCGGACCCGGCGGCGTACACCGCCGAGGCGCAGGTCGCGGCGGGCGCGGCGGACGCGGTCGTGACGCCGGGCGAGCTGCGCGCGACGCTGGCGCGGTGGCTGCGGCTGCTGACCTGCCCGTCCACCACGCCGGCCCCGCCGCCCGAGCCGCTCGGCGAGCGAGCGGTCCTGCCGGCCACCGGCTGGGACGCCGTCCGGCGCGCCCGCTCACCGCTGCGCCCGCGCGCCGCGGCCTACCTGGACGCCTACTTCACCGACCGGGTCGCGATCAGCGGGGACCGCTGCGGCGGGGCCGACCCGGACGGCATGCTGTGCGGCTTCGGCACGCACCAGGGGCGGACGATCGCGTACGCCGCGCAGACCGGGACCGCGACCCGCCCGGCCGGCTACCGCACCGCCGCCCGGCTGATCCGCCTCGCGGACCGGCTGGGCATCCCGGTGCTGACCCTGGTGGACACCCCGGGCGCCGCCAACGACGCCGAGGCGGAACGGCAGGGCGCGGGCGCCGCGATCGCCGGCCTGTTCGGCGCGGTGGCGAGCGCCCGCACGCCACTGACGACGCTGGTGATCGGCGAGGGCGGCTCGGGCGGCGCGCTGGCCCTGGCCGCGCCCGGCAACACCTGGGCCACACCGGACAGTTACTTCTCGGTGATCGCCCCGGAGCTCGCGGCGGCCATCCTCAAGCGCCCGCCCCGCGAGGTGGAGGCGACGGCGGACCAACTGCGCATCCGCCCGCAGGATCTGGTGGAGCTGGGGGTGATCCGGGGGACGGTCGGAGACTGAGGTACCGGTGGCCGCCCGCCACGCCTGCCCCTGGCCGGCATCCACGCCCGCGGCACGGACCTGACCCTGCTGACCCCGCACCCCGACTGCCTGCTGCGCGTCATGCGCTCCACCGGCGGCGCCGCGAC
The DNA here is from genome assembly GCF_031181705.1 of Streptomyces sp. Taxonomy (GTDB): domain Bacteria; phylum Actinomycetota; class Actinomycetes; order Streptomycetales; family Streptomycetaceae; genus Streptomyces. The sequence goes on along the minus strand of NZ_JAPSKN010000002.1, from coordinate 26,547 downwards.
GGGCGTCCTCATCGGCTCCACGGTCCCCGAGCCGACCGCCGCCCGGCAGGCGGGCCTGCGCTTCGTCGCCCTGGCCCGCGACACCACCGCCGGCCGGCTGCTCAAGGAGGCGGGCTGTGAGACGACCGTCACCTCCCTGGCACCGCTGCTGGAGGCCGCCCGGTCCCTGTAGCACGGCCCGAACCCCCCGTTCGGCGGCGCCCCGCCCGGCCCCCTCCGAAAGGCGGCCCGGGGCCCTCCCGCGCACGATGCGAGGGAGGCCCGCCACCCGGCGGCCTCACGTCCGCGAGGCCCGCCACCTGGCGGCCCCCCACGGTCTGTGCTCTCGGGAGGACCTGCCATGACCGCCAGTCTGGAGCAGCTGCGCCGCTGCCACTTCGCCGTCGACCTGGGGGCGGCCCGCACGCGGGTCTACGTCAAGGGCGCCGGGCTCGTCGTCGACCAGCCGTCCGCCGCCGCCGTGAACACCCGCACCGGGGCGCTGATCGCGGTCGGTGAGCTCGCGGAGCAGATGACGGGCCGCACCCCCGGCTACATCCGGGTCGTCCGGCCGGTCTCCGGCGGCAGCGTCGTCGACATCGAGATGGCCCAGCGCATGCTGCGCCACCTGCTCGGCGACAAGATGCGCCGCGGCCTGCGCCGCAAGCCGATCCTGCGCGCCGCCGCCTGCACGCCGCACGACGCCGACCCGCTCGCCCAGCGGGCCGCGATCGAGACGCTGGTCGGCCTCGGGGCCCGGCGCGTGGAGCTGGTGGACACGCTGATCGCCGCGGCGGTCGGCTGCGGGCTGCCCGTGGAGCAGCCCGAGGCGACCATGATCATGGTGTGCGGGGCGGCGGCCACGCAGGTGGCGGTGCTGTCCCTCGGGGCGATCGTCACCGCCGAGCGCATCCCGGTGGGCGGCGAGGCCGTCGACCAGGCGATCGTGCAGCACCTGCGCCTCAGGCACGAGCTGATGCTGCCGAGCCAGTCGGTCCGGCCGCTGCAGCTCGCCCTGTCGGGCAACGGCCTCACCCCGCACGGCCCGGCCTCGACGGAGATCCACGGGCGGGACGTCGCCACGGGTCTGGCCCGCTCCGTGCAGGTGGACACCGCGGCCGTGCGGGACGCCATCCAGACGCCGCTCACCGCCGTCCTGGACGGCATCGGCAAGGTGCTGCGGTCCTGCCCGCCCGACCTGGTCGCCGACCTGGCCGACCGGGGGATCATGATGGTCGGTGGCAGCGCCCTGCTGCCGGGCCTGGACCAGATGCTGCGGCAGGCGACGGGCATGCCCGTGCACATCGCGGAACGCCCGGACGTGTGCGCCGTCCAGGGGCTGGGCGCCATGCTGGAGGGCAGGATCGCGCCACTGGCCCTGGACCCGCTGGGCAGCTGAGCGCCGGGGACCGGCCGGAGGGTGATCGGAAAGCGCCCTGAAGGCCGTCGCAGTCCCTCAGAGAGCGAACCAGCAGCGTACGGTCGTGCCGCTGTCGCCCCGGTGCACCCGCACCAGGTCGGCGATCAGGTTGACCATCAGCATCCCGCGGCCCCCGCGCTGGTCCCGGGGCACGGGCCGGCGCCCGGCCAGGACGTCCGCGAGCCGCCCCGCGTCCCGCACCTCGCACACCACGTGCCCGTCCTCGCTCCACACCCGCAGGACGCCGGTACCACCCCCGTGCACCACGCTGTTGGTGGTGAGTTCCGCCATGGCGAGGGCCAGGTCGTCCCGCTTGACGCCGGTGAGGCCGAGCCGGGAGGCCTCCCCGACGGCCACGTGCCGGGCGTGGGAGAGCGACTCGGTGTCGAAGGCGAAGGCCAGCGCGTGCGCGACCGGGTCGAGGGGCTCGTTGTAGCGGTCGACGACGTCTCCGGGGGCGTACGCGGCGCTGTCCTCCGCCGTCCTGGAGCCCTCGGGGATGACGACGGGGTGGGTCGCGCGGGCGTCGGCGAGCACGTGCTCGGGGAGCGCCCGGGTGTCGTACGGGCACAGGATCGTCGCCGTGCTGCCCCGGAAGGCGGCGTTGATGAGCGCCTCGTGCTGGGCACAGGCGGGGTATTCGGTGTCGGACCGCCCGGCCCAGATGGGCTCGCCGATGATCCGCACCCGGCGGCCGGCCGGCTGGGCGTCGGCGAAGGCGCGCAGCACGCCGGGGATGATCCGCCCCGGGTTGCGTCCGGCCTCCTCCATGTCCAGCAGCCGCACCGCGCCGGCGTCGTCGCCCAGGGCGTCCCGGACGAGGGCGAGGTTCTTGCCGGGCACCGCGACCGCCACCGGCTCGCCGGCCGCCAGGCCGTCCCGTACGAAGGGCACCGTCACATCGAGGTAGTCCTGCTCGTCCCGGTAGAAGAACGCGGGATGGACGAAGGGCTCGAGGGGCCCGAAGGGGTCCGCCACGGCAGTGGTCATGACACGGTCACCTCGATCCCCTTTTGGTCGGGCCACAGCAGGTCCAGCGTGCGCCGCAGCGCCGCCGGCGGCCGGCACACCACGAACCGCCGTCCGTCCCGCAGTCGCCCGGCGGCGGCCGCGAGCGCGCCGGCGCCCGCCACGTCGACGAACGTCACGTCGGACAGCTCCAGGTGGTACACGTCCTCGCCTTCACGAACGGCTTGCTCGAGTACACCTTCCCAGATCGCCCGAGTGGTCAGTCCGACCTCCCCGGCCGCCCGGACTCCCCGACCGCCGGTCAGCGGGAACACCGCCAGGCCCGGCGAAGGCCCGGGGGCCTCGACGGCCGGTGCCTGATACCGAGTGTTCACGCCCCTCTCCCCACACTCCTCGACCACAGCGCACGTACCCGCGCGCTGGAGGCTCATTCCCCCCAGCCGCGTGTACTAAGCCGTCCGGCGGGCAGGCGCATCTCACACCGACGTCGACGGGGGCGAGTGACGTGGTGCAGTCCGGCGAGACGGACCCGACCGACGAGGACCGACAAGGCGGTGACATGACCTCTGCGGCATCACCACATCTGACAGGAGGGCTGAACACCCTGGTCATCCGCGGCCGCGTCGACGCGGACCGTGCCGAGCTCAGCCCGCGCGGCGAGCTCGTCCACGGCTGCGCCGACGTCCTGGCCCGGACGCTGGCCGAGCTGCCGGCGGGCGTCACCCGGGTCGAGCTGGACATGGCGGACGTGCACTTCATGGACACGGCCGGGCTGCAGTTCCTGGACGTGCTGGGGGACTTCCGCCGCCGTCGGTCGCTGACCGTCACGGTGACGAACTGGAACGGCCAGCCGCGCCGCATCCTGGAACTCGCGGGCCTGGACACGGCCGACCCGCTGGCCGGCCCGGACACCTCGGGCCCGGGCGCCTCGGGCACGGGCACCACCGGCCCGGCCCTGACGACCTCGGCGGTGGCCCTGGAACGCGCCGAGCGTCTGCACGTGCTGCAGGAGGAGGTCGAGCAGCTGCGCCAGGCCATCGCGTCCCGCCCGGTCATCGACCAGGCCCGCGGCATCCTCATGGCCACGCACGGCTGCACGTCCGACCAGGCGTGGCACATCCTGCGCGAGACGTCCCAGCTGTCGAACACGAAGCTGCGGGACGTGGCGGCGGCGGTGACGGCGAGCGCCGAGGGGGACGGCCCCGCCCCGCCGGCCGAGCTGCGAACGGCGCTGCAGCGGGCGATCGCGAGGCGGAACAGGGGCTGACGCCCACCGACGCCCGGACGCGGGCGCGGGGCCGGACGCGGCCGGGGAGCGCGGTCCCCGCGCCCCCGAAGCCGGGCGGTTTCGCGGGGAGGGTGCTCGGGTACCCGGCGGCGGCCCGCTCCGCACTCAGGCGAGGAGAACCCCATGGGTTTCAACCCCCTCGAGCACCAAGGCATCCCCCTGGACCGTCAGCTGCGCAGCTGGCGCGAGCTGGACGTCGAGCCGATCGACCCCGACCACGCCGATCCGTACACCCGCTGCCGCGTCATCACGATGAACGGCATCGAGGTCGAGGCGATCCTCTTCAGCCACCAGCTCGCCCGCCGCTGCCCCGACCCGGACGTCAAACGGCAGCTGGCCGAGGTCCGTTACATCGAGCACCAGCAGCAGAAGGCGGTCAACTGGCTGCTGCCCGGCCTCGCTTCGGTCCTGGAGACCACGATCGCCTACGAGCAGGTGGCCGTGGACCTCACCGGCTGGGTGGCCCGCCACGAACCCGACCCGTACCTGAAGCAGGCCTACGAGTTCGGCGTCCTGGAGGACTTCGACCACCTGTACCGGTACGCCAACCTCTACGAGATGATCGAGCACCGCAAGGCGGAGTCGATCGTCGACGGACTGACCGAGGTCATGCCGGGCCGGCCCACCAAGTACCACCACCGCCACCCGGCCGACAACGTCCGCGAGCCGTACGACCGCTCGACCGTGAACCCGCTGTCCAAGCTGCACGCGCTGACGATCATGTCGGCGGAGCAGCAGACCATGAACTTCTACATGAACGTCGGCCCGCAGTACATGGAGCCGATCGCCCGTCAGCTCTACCAGGAGATCGGCCTGATCGAGGAGGAGCACGTCACCCACTACGAGTCCCTGGTCGACCCGGGCGAGACGTGGTGGGAGCAGCTGGTCAACCACGAGTACAACGAGTGCTACCTCTACCACTCCTTCATGGAGCAGGAGCCGGACCCGAAGGTGCGGGCCATCTGGGAGCTGCACCTGAACATGGAGCTGGAACACCTGCGCATCGCCTGCGACCTGATGCGCCGTCACGACGGCCGGGAACCACAGGAGATCCTCGCGCCGGAGCTGCCGAACGTCCTGACGTTCGAGGAGAACAAGACGTTCGTGCGCAACCTGCTCGACACGCAGATCGACCTGACCACGCTCGGCACCGGCTACGTCCGGGACGCGCACGAGCGGTTCGAGAAGCTGCAGGAGCAGATCCACGGCGGCGAGGAGCCGCCCAGTGAGCGCGTGATGGTCCAGCACGACGAGATGTTCGGCCGCGAGTACCGCATGGAGACCGAGGGCGAGCACCCGGACCCCGCCCTCCGGGAGGGGCACTGACATGGCGGGGATCGCAGCGAGTGACACCGACGTCGTGGCGCTGCTGATGCGCCAGCACGGCGACATCCGCAACCTCTTCGACGAGGTGGAGCGGACGGCCGGTGACGAGCGCCGCGCCGCGTTCCGCGACCTGGTCCGGCTGCTGGCCGTGCACGAGACGGCCGAGGAGGAGGTCGTGCGGCCCTTCACCCGGGCGAACGTGCCGGGCGGCGAGCAGGTCGTCGAGGACCGCCTGAACGAGGAGCGGGAGGCGAAGGAACTCCTGTCGCGGCTGGACGGCATGGACACCGACGATCCGAAGTTCCTGCCGGAGCTGCTCGCCCTGCGCCTGGACGTGATGGCGCACGCCCGGGCGGAGGAGCGCTACGAGTTCAACCACATCCGCCGCCACGCGGACCAGGGCCGCCTTGCGTCGATGGCCTCGGCCCTGAAGGCGGCCGAGGCCATGGCCCCGACCCGCCCGCACCCCGGTACGGAGTCCGCGGCGAAGAACCTCGCCGTCGGCCCGCTCGCGGCCCTGGTCGACCGCACGCGGGACGCCGTCCGCAAGGCCATGGGCAAGGACGGGTGACGTACCGCCGCTCGCTGGCCGGTGGGGCGCTGTCGGGAGTCGGCATCGCCGCGTTCGTCGACGAGGTCGTCTTCCACCAGCTGCTCCACTGGCACCACTTCTACGACAGGTCCACACCCGACGTGGGACTGGTCTCCGACGGCCTGTTCCACGCCGGGGGGTGGCTCGCCATGGTGGCGGGCCTGTTCGTCTACGCGGACCTGCGCCGCAGGGGCGGCCCGCTGCGTCCGGCCTGGTGGTCCGGCGTCTGCCTGGGCCTGGGCGGCTTCCAGCTCTACGACGGCACGGTCCAGCACAAGCTGCTGCGCCTGCACCAGATCCGCTACGAGGTCGACCCGCGGCCGTACGACTGGACCTGGAACGTGGTCGCGGCCCTGTTCCTGCTGGCCGGTCTGCTGCTGTGGCGCCGGGCCCGGCGGGCAGCGCGCGGGGGACCGCGATGACGACCCCGGCTCCCCTGCCGGTCGCCGTCCTGCTGTGCTGCCTGCTGTACACGGCCGGCGCCGTCCGGCTGCGCCGCCGCGGGGACCGCTGGCCGGTGGGCCGGGACGCGGGGTGCTGGCTGGGCGGGGGCATGCTGGTGGCCGCGTTCGCGGTGCCGTGGCAGGAGTGGCTGCCCCCGTTCTCCGCGCACACGGCCGCCCACGTCATGGCCGGCATGGCGGCTCCGCTGCCGCTGGTCCTCGCCCGGCCCGTGACCCTGGCACTGCGCGCCCTCCCGCTGCCCGCCCGCCGCGCCCTGGTCCGGCTGACCCGCTCCCGGCTCGTCACGGCGCTGGTCTTCCCCCCGGTGGCCGCGGCCCTGGACATCGGCGGCCTGTGGCTCCTCTACCGGGGTCCCCTGCCGCCCTCCCTGCACCACCATCCCCTGCTGCTCCTGCACCTCTTCCTGGCCGGTCTGCTCCTCACGTTCGCCCTGCTCGCCGTGGACCCGGTGCGCCACCGGCCGGGCTTCGCCGTGCGGGCGGGCACCCTCCTGGCGGCCGCCGCGGCCCACGCCGTCCTGGCGAAGAGCCTGTGGGCGACGGGCCCGCCCGGCACCGCCCACGCCCCCGCCGACCTGCACCTCGCCTCGCAGCTCATGTACTACGGCGGGGACGCGGTGGAGATCGCCCTGGCCGCGCTGCTGGCGTCCCAGTGGTACCGCGCACAGGGGCGATCACTCCGGCCCCACCGGGGTACCCGGCAGCCGGCACCGGCATAAGGAGACAGACCATGACCGACCAGACCCCGTCCCAGGCCGAAGGCGACCGCGAGGACGACCAGGACACGCCCCCGACGCCGACCCCGACCCCCTCCCAGGCGGAGGGCGACCGCGACGACACGGAGCCCGAGGAGGACGACACGGCATGACGGACGCGGGCCCGGCCCCCGGGGCAGGCGGACACGCCGGTGGGCTCCGCGCACCCGGCCCACGGGCCCGGCATGCGCTCCCGGCTTCCGGCGCGGCGGCGGCGCCCGTCCGCCCGCCGGCGCCTCCCACCCCGTGCACCACCGCCGCTCCGGCCGCGGTGGTGAGCGCGTGAGCCGCCTCTGGGACCGGGCCGTGGTCCCCGCGGCGGACACCGTCCGGCGCGGCCCCGCCCCGGGTGCTCGGACCACCGTGCGGGCGGGACGTAATGTCCTCGGTGTGAGCGATGCGCCTGCCGACCCGGCCCTGCGGGCCGCCTACCGACTGTGCCGACGCCGGACGAGGATCCAGGACCCGGCGGAGTACGCCCTCATCCAGCTGGTCCCCGCCCCTCTGCGCCCGGCGCTGCACGCCCTGTGGGCCGCGGCCAACGCCCTGGACGACCTCGGCGACGACCGCACCGCCCCGGCCGCCGAACGGGCCGCCCGCGTGGAGGCGTGGATCGCCGCCCTGCACCGCGAACTGCCCACCGGCACCAGCCCGGACCCGATCCGCCACGCCCTGGTCGACACCGCCGGGCGCTGGCGCCTGGACCTGTCCGAACTGCAGGCCGCCATGACCCAGGTCCGGGACGACACCGACGGCCGGCGCTTCGCCGACTGGGCCGAGTGGCGTGCCTGGGGCCGGGAGAACCTGCTGCCCTGGTTCGCCCAGGTCCGCGCGGTCCTCGACCGCGCTGGCGTCCCCGTGGCCCTGCGCCTGGACACCCGGGAGTCCTACGAGGAGTTCCTCGACGGCGTCCGGCTGACGGACATCCTCACCGACCTGTCCGCCGACCTGGCCCAGGGCGACCTCCTGCTGCCCGAGGAGGCCCTCGACCGGCACCCGGGCTCGGCGGAGGACCTGGCCCGGCTGCGCTGGAGCCCGGCCGTGTCGGCCCTGGTCACCGACCTGACGGGCCTGGCCCGCCGGTGGGTCGGCCAGGAGACCCTCACCCGCGGCATGCATCCCGGCCCCGCGACGGTCCTGCACACGATGGCCGCCCTGCTGCACGCGCAGCTCGACGCCGTCGACGCGGCCGGCGCGGCCCTGCTGCGCACCCGGCCCCGCCCCGCACTGCGCACCCGGGCCCGCATCCTCGCCCCGGCCCGCGCCCGCGCGGCCCTGGCCTGGTCCCTGACCCCCCTCACGCTGCCGCCGTCCCGGTCGCCGGGCGACCCGCAGCCGGTCCCCGCGCCCGTCCGGCCGGCCGCCGCCGCGGCCTTCCGCCGCCCGCCCCCGCACCCGAGCGGTGAGCGTCCCCCCGCCATCCCGGCCGCCCACCTCCCCACGCACGTCGCCGTGATCATGGACGGCAACGGCCGCTGGGCGACGCAGCGCGGCCTGCCCCGGTACGAGGGGCACCGGGCCGGGGCCCGGGCGGTGCGCGAGGTGGTGCACGGCGCCTTGGAACTGGGCCTGCGGCACCTGACGCTGTACACGTTCTCCACCGAGAACTGGAGCCGCGACCCGGAGGAGGTCGACGCGATCCTGGGCCTGCTGCGCGACGAGGTGGCCGAGAACCCCTTCCAGGACCTCGACGTCCACATGCGCTGGCACGGCCGCGCCGGGCGGCTGCCCCCCGACCTGGCCGATCTGCTGCACCTGCGCGAGCGCACCACGCGCGGCCGGACCGGGCTGACGCTGACGATGTGCGTCGACTACGGCGGCCGGGACGAGATCACCCGTACCGCGGCCGCGCTGGCCCGCCGGGCGCGGGCGGGGCAGCTGGACCCCGACCGGATCACGGACGAGGACTTCGCCCGCCATCTGCCCCACCCGGACATGCCCGACGTGGACCTGCTCTGGCGCACCGGCAACGAGCAGCGCACGTCCAACTTCCTGCCCTGGCACTCGGCCTACGCGGAGCTGCACTTCACGCCCGGGCTGTGGCCCGACACCGACCGCCGTCACCTGTGGCAGGCCGTCACGGCCTACACCCACCGCCAGCGCCGCCTGGGCGCCGAGAGCCCGAACCCGCTGTCCCTGTAGGCGCCTCGCCCACCGGCGGGGCAGACGGTGTCACACCGTCCCGCCCCGCCGGCCCGGCCCGCAGGGTCAGCAGGTGAAGCCGCCCTCGCTCAGCGCCTCGTCGACGCGGGCGCGGTGGTTCGCCTCCCACGCGTCGAGGGATTCCCCGGCTGTCCCGGCCGACTTGCCGGGGATCGGGATGACGCCACGCGCTGAAGTACGTTGTGCACGTGGCGGGTTACATACTGACCGGGGCCGACGACCAGGAGGTCGAGCGCCGGACGCGGGACCTCGCCCGGTGGTACGCCGCGGGGGTGCGGCGTACCGGACGCCACGGCGACGGCGGCCACGCGCCCCTGGACTGACAGCGGATCGAACCAGCGGGGAGCCGGGAGCCACATGCGCTGCATCATCGTCGGTCGGGAGCGGTCGGCGGTTCGATCGGGGGCCGGCTGCACGGAAGCGGCCGGCCGGTCGTCCTGGTCGCCCGCGGCGTGCTGCGGCTCACGGTCCCCACCGGCACGCTCACCCTCGACGTGAGTCGAGGGCACCGCCACTCCTGCGCCCCACGGCTGGAAACGGACCTGCGCGGGAAACGCGCAGTGGGGCGGGTGGGACTCGAACCCACGGCCGACGGATTATGAGTCCGCTGCTCTAACCGGCTGAGCTACCGCCCCATAGCGGCGTGTCGCGTACATGTGTGCGCGCCGTCTGCCGCAGCATAGCCGCTCATACGATCTCCTGCTTCGGATGGTCGGCTCGGCCACGGCGTTCGTGACCTTGATGACTCCGCCCCGGGCCGGACGGTTCCACCGGACATGAAAAAGGACCCCTGAGGGGCCCTCGTTCACCGTGCTCCCCCGACTGGACTCGAACCAGTAACCTGCCGGTTAACAGCCGGCTGCTCTGCCAATTGAGCTACGGAGGACCGAGCTCCCCGGACTGGACTCGAACCAGTAACCTGCCGGTTAACAGCCGGCTGCTCTGCCAATTGAGCTACCGAGGAAGGTCTCGTTGCATCGAACGTACCTACCTGGGTATTCGCCAGGGGGCGCGCGCTCGCTGCGACACATACATTAGCGCAAGCAGGGGGGTGCTCCGCCAATCGGTACTCCCCGGCGCCGACGCCGCACCGGAGACTCACGCAAGAGAAGGGTGGCAGCCATGCGTTACCGGCTCACGTTCGTCGCCGGAGTCGTCCTGGGTTACGTGCTGGGCACGAGGGCCGGACGCGAGCGCTACGAACAGCTGAAGAAGTCGGCCCGGCAGTTCGCGCAGAACCCGGCCGTCCGCAACACCGCGGAGTCGGCGGCCCAGCAGGGGCGCGAGTTCGCGGGCAAGGCCTACCACGTGGTCAGCGACAAGGTCGGCGACCGCGTCCCGGACTCGGTCGCCGACCGCGTCCGCCAGCTCAAGGAGCGCGCCACCCACAACGGGGGCCAGGACGACTGGGGCACGAGCAACACCTGATCCGAGACCCGGCACTGGCCCGGGCGGCGCCCACGGCTCGAGCCGAGCGGAGCGTGCGGCAGAATTTTGGCCATGGGGATAGTCGCCGGGTTGGACAGTTCACCCGATTTCACTCGCATCGTCGTCTGTGACGGGGACACCGGAGCCGTGCTCAGGCAGGGGTATGCGCCGCATCCGGTGGAGAGCCCCGACGGCGGCCGGCCGTCCGACGTCGACCCGCAGGCCTGGCTGCTGTCCCTGGGCGAGGCCGCGGGCGGCGGGCTGCTGGAGGGCGTGCAGGCGATCGGCGTCTCGGCGCAGCAGAACGCGGTCGTGCCGCTGGACGCGCAGGGCAACACCGTGCGCCCGGCGATGGTCGGCGGCGACAAGCGCACCCAGGTCGCAGCGGCCGATCTGGTCGACGCGCTCGGGGGGCGCGAGGCGTGGGCGCAGGCCGTGGGCTGTGTCCCGCAGGCCGCCCAGCCGGTGACGAAGCTGCGCTGGCTGGCGCGCACCGAACCGGAGAACGCGCAGCGCACCGCGATCCTGTTGCAGGCGCACGACTGGCTGGTCTGGCAGCTGCTGGGCCGGCCCGTCAGGAGAACGACCGACCGCGGCGGGGCGTCCGGCACCGGGTACTGGTCGGCCGCCACCGGCACCTACCGCACCGACCTGGTCGAGCTGGCGCTCGGGCACCAGGCGATGCTGCCGGAGGTGATCGGCCCGGCGGACGCGGCCGGGACCACGCCGGAGGGGCTGCTGATCTCCGTGGGCACGGGCGAGACCATGGCGGCGGCGTTCGGTCTGGGCATCGGCCTCGGGGACGCGGTCGTCTCGCTCGGGGCGTCCGGGTCCGTGATGGCCGTGCACCCCGAGGCGCTGGTCGACGGCTCGGGGATGATCACCGCGCTCGCCGACGCGACCGGCATGCACCTGCCCGTCGTCACCACACTGAACGCCGTGCGGACCCTGCGCGGGACCGCGGAACTGCTGGGGCTGCCCGATCTGGAGAGCCTGTCCGACCTGGCGATGAAGTCGACGCCGGGGGCGCACGGGCTGGTGCTGCTGCCTTATCTGGAGGGCGAGCGGACGCCGAACCTGCCCCACGTCGCCGGGACCCTGGCGGGGCTGAGGCGGGAGTCGATGAAGGCGGAGCACCTGGCGCGGGCCGCGTTCGAGGGCATGTTGTGCGGGCTCGCTGACGCGCTGGACGTGCTGCGCGGCCGGGGCGTGGAGGTGCGGCGGGTCTTCCTGCTCGGACCGGCCGCCGAACTGCCCGCCGTGCAGGCCGCGGCACCCATGCTGTTCGGGACGCAGGTCGTCGTGCCGCAGCCCGCGGACTACGCGGCGATCGGCGCCGCCCGGCAGGCGGCCTGGGCGCTCGGGGTGTCGCAGGGCACCCTCGACACCCGCATGCCGCCGCTGTGGCAGGGCGCGGTCGCGCAGGTGCTGGAGCCCGGGGAGGAGCTGGCCGTGGGGCAGGCGGTGCGGCAGCAGTACGTGTCGGTGCGGGAGCAGACGCACCCCGGGGCCTTCTGACGGCTTGACCGCCTGTTGGGTTAATTCGGTTGAGGTAACGCGGGTGGAGTGTTCGACGATAGGGGCCAGGGGCAACCAACCGCCCCGTCTACCACCCCGAGAGAAGCAGCGTGCTCATACGACTTCTGCGGACCTACCTCAGGCCCTACAAGAGACCCATCATCCTGCTGGTGCTGCTGCAGTTCCTGCAGACCTGCGCCACGCTCTACCTGCCCACACTCAACGCCGACATCATCGACCAGGGCGTCGTCAACGGTGACACCGGCTACATCATGGGCTACGGCGCCCTGATGATCGGCATCTCCCTGATCCAGGTCGTGTGCAACATCGGCGCCGTCTACTACGGCGCCCGTACGGCGTCGGCGCTCGGACGGGACGTGCGGGCGGCCGTGTTCGACCGGGTGCAGTCGTTCTCCGCGCGTGAGGTGGGTCACTTCGGGGCGCCATCGCTGATCACGCGGACGACCAACGACGTCCAGCAGGTGCAGATGCTGGCGCTGATGACGTTCACGCTGATGGTGTCGGCGCCCATCATGTGCGTCGGCGGCATCGTGCTGGCGCTGGGCCTGGACGTTCCGCTGTCGGGCGTGCTGGTGGCGGTCGTGCCGGTGCTGGGCATCTGCGTGACGCTGATCGTGCGGCGGCTGCGGCCGCTGTTCCGGTCGATGCAGGAGCGCCTGGACACGGTGAACCGGGTGCTGCGCGAGCAGATCACCGGCAACCGCGTGATCCGGGCCTTCGTCCGCGACGAGTACGAGCAGCAGCGCTTCCGCAAGGCCAACAGCGATCTCACCGACGTCGCGCTGGGCACCGGCAACCTGCTCGCGCTGATGTTCCCGATCGTGATGACGGTGGTGAACCTGTCGTCGATCGCCGTGGTGTGGTTCGGCGCGCACCGCATCGACAGCGGCGGGATGCAGATCGGTGACCTGACCGCGTTCCTCGCCTACCTGATGCAGATCGTGATGTCGGTGATGATGGCCACCTTCATGTTCATGATGGTGCCGCGCGCGGAGGTGTGCGCCGAACGCATCCAGGAGGTGCTGGAGACCTCCTCCAGCGTGGTGCCGCCGACGGCGCCGGTGCGCGAGCTGCGCCGGCACGGGCATCTGGAGCTGCGCGGGGCGGGCTTCCGCTATCCGGGTGCCGAGGAGCCGGTGCTGCGGGCCGTGGACCTGGTGGCCCGGCCGGGCGAGACGACCGCCGTCATCGGCTCCACCGGCAGCGGCAAGTCGACCCTGCTGGGGCTGGTGCCGCGGCTGTTCGACGCGACCGAGGGGCAGGTGCTCGTCGACGGGGTCGACGTGGCGGAGATCGACCCGCGGTTGCTGGCCCGGACCGTCGGGCTGGTGCCGCAGCGGCCGTACCTGTTCGCGGGCACGGTGGCGACCAACCTGCGCTACGGCAATCCCGACGCCACCGACGAGGAACTGTGGCACGCGCTGGAGGTGGCGCAGGCCAGGGAGTTCGTGGAGCGGCTGGAGGGCGGGCTCGACTCCCCGATCGCGCAGGGCGGGACCAACGTCTCCGGCGGTCAGCGGCAGCGGCTCGCGATCGCCCGGACGCTGGTGCAGCGCCCGGAGATCTACCTCTTCGACGACTCCTTCTCCGCGCTCGACTACGCCACGGACGCCGCGCTGCGGGCCGCCCTGGCGCAGGAGACCGCCGAGGCGACCGTGGTGATCGTCGCCCAGCGGGTGGCGACCATCCGGGACGCCGACCGGATCGTCGTCCTCGACGCGGGCCGGGTCGTCGGCACCGGGCGGCACCACGAGCTGATGGCGGACAACGAGACCTACCGGGAGATCGTGCTCTCCCAGCTCACGGAAGCGGAGGCGGCCTGATGGCGGGGCCCATGGGGCGGATGATGGCCGGGGGCGGCCCCGACCAGCGCTCGCTGGACTTCAAGGGATCGGGCAAACGGCTCGTCGTCCGGTTCCGGCCCGAGCGCGGGACCATCTGGGTGCTGCTGCTGTGCGTGGTGCTCAGCGTCGGCCTCAACGTCGTCGGGCCGAAGATCCTCGGCAAGGCCACCGACCTGGTCTTCGCGGGCATCGTCGGGCGGGACATGCCCGCGGGGGCGAGCAAGGAGCAGGTCCTGGAGCAGATGCGGCAGCGCGGGGACGGTGACGTCGCCGACATGCTGCGCAGCACCGACTTCACCCCGGGCGAGGGCATCGACTTCACGGCCGTCGGGCATGTGCTGCTGCTCGCGCTGGGCGTGTTCACGGTGGCCGGGCTGCTGATGGCGGTGGCGACACGGCTGGTGAACCGGGCCGTGAACCGGACGATGTTCCGGCTGCGCGAGGACGTGCAGACCAAGCTGTCGCGGCTGCCGCTGTCGTACTTCGACAAGCGCCAGCGCGGTGAGGTGCTCTCGCGGGCGACGAACGACATCGACAACATCGGGCAGACGCTGCAGCAGTCGATGGGGCAGCTCATCAACTCGGTGCTGACGATCATCGGCGTGCTCGCGATGATGTTCTACGTCTCCTGGATCCTGGCGCTGGTGGCGCTGGTGACGGTGCCGCTGTCGTTCGTGGTGGCCACGCGCGTGGGCAAGCGCTCGCAGCCGCACTTCGTGCAGCAGTGGCGCTCCACGGGCACGCTCAACGCCCACATCGAGGAGATGTACACCGGGCACACCCTGGTGAAGGTGTTCGGGCGCCAGGAGGAGTCGGCCGAGGCGTTCGCCGAGCAGAACGACGCGCTGTACGAGGCGGGGTTCCGGGCGCAGTTCAACAGCGGGGTCATGCAGCCGCTGATGATGTTCGTGTCGAACCTCAACTACGTGCTCGTCGCGGTGGTCGGCGGGCTGCGGGTCGCCTCCGGCTCGCTGTCCATCGGCGACGTGCAGGCGTTCATCCAGTACTCGCGGCAGTTCTCCATGCCGCTGACGCAGGTCGCGTCCATGGCGAACCTGGTGCAGTCGGGTGTGGCCTCGGCGGAGCGGGTCTTCGAACTGCTCGACGCCGAGGAGCAGGGCGCCGACCCGGTGCCGGGCGTACGGCCCGAGCGGTTGCGCGGGCAGGTGGCGCTGGAGCACGTGTCGTTCCGCTACGACCCCGACAAGCCGCTCATCGAGGACCTGTCGCTGAAGGTCGAGCCGGGGCAGACGGTGGCCATCGTCGGCCCGACCGGCGCGGGCAAGACGACCCTGGTCAACCTGCTCATGCGGTTCTACGACGTCACCGGCGGGCGCATCACCCTCGACGGAGTCGACATCGCCCGGATGTCCCGGGACGAACTGCGGGCCGGCATCGGCATGGTGCTGCAGGACACCTGGCTGTTCGGCGGCACGATCGCGGAGAACATCGCCTACGGGGCGTCCCGGAAGGTGACCCGCGGGGAGATCGAGGAGGCGGCCCGGGCCGCGCACGCGGACCGGTTCATCCGGACGCTGCCGGACGGGTACGACACCGTGATCGACGACGAGGGCACGGGCGTCAGCGCCGGTGAGAAGCAGCTCGTCACCATCGCCCGGGCGTTCCTGTCCGACCCGGTGATCCTCGTGCTGGACGAGGCGACGAGCTCGGTCGACACGCGCACCGAGGTGCTCATCCAGAAGGCGATGGCCAAACTCGCGCACGGGCGGACCTCGTTCGTCATCGCGCACCGGCTCTCCACGATCCGGGACGCGGACACGATCCTGGTCATGGAGAACGGGGCCATCGTCGAACAGGGCGCGCACGGCGAGCTGCTGGCGGCCGGCGGGGCTTATGCACGGCTGTACGAGGCGCAGTTCGCGCAGGCGGTGGCCGAGGTGGACTGAGTCGCGGTGCGGGGGGCGAGGGGGTCGCGGGGCGGCCGCGGGCCGGTGGGGGCGGATCGCGCGGTTCCCCGCCCCCCGAGGGGCGCCGGCCCGCGGACGGCATCAGTCCAGATAGCCCCTGAGCTGGTCCGCGAAAGCGTGGTCCCGCAGTTTGTTCAGGGTCTTGGACTCGATCTGCCGTATCCGCTCCCGGGTCACGCCGAAGATGCGGCCGATCTCCTCCAGGGTGCGGGGGCGGCCGTCGGCGAGGCCGTAGCGGAGCTGGACGACCTTGCGCTCCCGCTCCCCCAGGGTCGACAGCACCGCCTCCAGATGCTCCTTGAGCAGGAGGAACGCGGCGGATTCGACGGGACTGGTCGCGTCGCCGTCCTCGATGAGGTCACCGAGGGCGACGTCGTCCTCCTCGCCCACGGGCGCGTGCAGCGACACCGGCTCCTGGGCGAGGCGCAGCACCTCGCCGACCCGCTCGGGCGGCAGGTCCAGGTGGGCCGCGACCTCCTCGGCCGTCGGCTCGTAGCCGCGCTCCTGGAGCATGCGGCGCTGGACCCGGACGACCCGGTTGATGAGCTCCACGACGTGCACCGGGACCCGTATCGTGCGCGCCTGGTCGGCCAGGGCGCGGGACATGGCCTGGCGGATCCACCAGGTCGCGTACGTGGAGAACTTGTAGCCGCGGGCGTAGTCGAACTTCTCGACGGCGCGGATGAGTCCGAGGTTGCCCTCCTGGACGAGGTCGAGCATGGTCAGGCCGCGGCCGACGTAGCGCTTGGCGACGGAGACGACGAGGCGCAGGTTCGCCTCGATGAGGCGGCGCTTGGCCATCCGGCCCATGACGACGAGCCGGTCCAGATCCAGTGCCAACTGACTGTCCAGGTCCGGGGTGTTGCCCAGTTTCTCCTCGGCGAAAAGCCCGGCCTCGACGCGGCGGGCGAGTTCGACCTCCTCGGCCGCGGTCAGCAGGGGGATGCGGCCGATCTCCCGCAGGTACTGGCGGAACAGGTCCGAGGAGGCGCCGGCGCCGGTGTCGGCGCGGGCCGGGGGCGGTTCCACGGCCTCGGGGGCCTCGGCCGTCGCGATGACCTCGGCGGGCGGCTCCTCCGGCTCCGCCTCCGACTCCGGCTCCGCCTCCGGGTGGTGCGCGACGCGGCTCTGCGCCGGGACCGCGGACCGGGCGTCGGTCTCCGCTTCCGCCGCCGCGCCGACGGCACCGAGGGCA
Organism: Streptomyces sp.; assembly: GCF_031181705.1. Classification (GTDB taxonomy): domain Bacteria; phylum Actinomycetota; class Actinomycetes; order Streptomycetales; family Streptomycetaceae; genus Streptomyces. Next base: position 9,657 of record NZ_JAPSKN010000002.1, on the reverse strand, counting down.
CCGCGGACGTCGGTCTGGGTGAGGGTCCGGGTCTGCACGGGGGCGACCTCCAGGATGATCGCTGCCAGGGGGTGCGGCAGCGGTACTTCGGGGGCGGAGTCGACGGCCTTGCCGCTTTCCGTCCCGTACGCGATGAGCGGAACCGCGGGGATCTGGGACCCGTCGGTGACGGACCGGCCGCGCTCCGAGGACTCAGGCACCGGAACCCAGTGTGGGGGAAGACACATCGTCGCCACGAGGGGCGTGCGGTGACTTTTTGCTTCCGGTCCGTGACCGCGCGCTCGCCCCGGGTCAGAAACCCGGATGCCTCACCCGCCTCCGGTCCCGACGAGCGGGCGTTCGCCGAGCGGCTGGTGCGGGCGGTGGCACCGGTCTTCGAGGAGGACTGAGCGACGTCAGAGCGCGGCGGCGCCGTGCTCGCGCAGGGCCTGGTCGTACTGCTGGAGCACCCACAGCTCGTTCTGGACGGCGGCCAGCTGGGCCGGGTCGCCGTGGGTGCCCAGGCGGGTGAGCTGCCCGGTGATGTCACGGATGCGGCGCTCCACGGCCCGGCGGCGGACCGTGACCAGCTGGGCGCCCGCGTAGTTCTCGTCGACGCCCTTCACGCCCTTGTGCAGCATGATCGCCTCGACGGCCAGTTCCGTGACCATCGCGCGGACCGCGTCGTCGGGGGCGGCCTCGCGGACCCGGACCAGGTAGTCCTGGGGGTCCGCGACGCCCAGCGCGGCGCCGCCGGCGTCCAGGATGGCCTGGCGTACGGCGGCGTAGGGCGGGGCGGTGAACTCGTCGATGCCGTACGCGTCGAAGGCCGGGGAGACCAGCTCGGGGCGCTGCAGGGCGAGTTTGAGCAGCTCGCGTTCGGTGGCGTAGACGGGGTTGCGGAGGTTGAGGGCCGGGCCGCGGGGGGCGGCGGGCGGCTGGGCGGCGGTGTACTGCTGCTGGGGGGCGCGCCGGTCGGGGGCGGGGCCCTTGCCGCCGCGGTCGCGGGCCCAGCGGGCGAGCTGGGCCACGCGCTTGACCACGAACTGGGTGTCGAGGATGCCGAGCATGCCGGCGAGCTGCACGGCGACCTCGTGCTGGGCGCCGCTGTTCTTGATGCGGGCGACGATCGGGGCGGCCTCGTCCAGGGCGGCGGCGCGGCCGGCCGGGGTGTCGAGGTCGTAGCGGCCGACGATCTGGCGCAGGGCGAACTCGAAGAGCGGGGTGCGGGGTTCCACCAGGTCGGCGACGGCCTCGTCGCCCTTGGCGAGGCGCAGGTCGCAGGGGTCCATGCCGTCGGGGGCGATGGCGATGTACGTCTCGGCGGCGAACTTCTGGTCGTCCTCGAAGGCGCGCAGGGCGGCCTTCTGGCCGGCGGCGTCGCCGTCGAAGGTGAAGATGACGCGGGCCGAGCCGTTGTCCATCAGGAGGCGGCGCAGGATCTTGATGTGGTCGGTGCCGAAGGCGGTGCCGCAGGTGGCGATGGCGGTGGTGACCCCGGCGAGGTGGCAGGCCATGACGTCCGTGTAGCCCTCGACGACGACCGCGCGGGACGCCTTGGCGATGTCCTTCTTCGCGAGGTCGATGCCGTAGAGCACCTGGGACTTCCTGTAGATCGCCGTGTCGGGCGTGTTGAGGTACTTGGGGCCGTTGTCCGCCTCGTAGAGCTTGCGGGCGCCGAAGCCGACCACGTCGCCGCCGATGTCGCGGATGGGCCACATCAGGCGGCCGCGGAAGCGGTCGATGGGGCCGCGGCGGCCCTCCTGGGAGAGCCCGGAGAGCAATAGCTCCTTGTCGGTGAAGCCCTTGCCGCGCAGGTAGCGCGTGAGGTGGTCCCAGCCCTGGGGGCTGTAGCCGACGGAGAAGTGCTCGGCGGCGGCTTGGTCGAAGCCGCGCTCGGCGAGGAACTGACGGCCGGTGTCGGCCTCCGGGCTCGTCGCGAGCTGTTCCGCGTACCACTCGGCGGCGATCTTGTGGGCCTCGACCAGGCGGATCCGCTCGCCGCGCTGGTGGGAGGGGTTGTACCCGCCCTCCTCGTAGCGCAGGGTGATGCCCGCCTGCCCGGCCAGGCGCTCCACCGCCTCCGAGAAGGTGAGGTGGTCGATCTTCATCACGAACGTGATGGTGTCGCCGCCCTCCTGGCAGCCGAAGCAGTGGAACAGGCCCTTGGCGGGGCTGACCTGGAAGGAGGGCGACTTCTCGTCGTGGAACGGGCACAGGCCCTTGAGGTTGCCACCGCCCGCGCTTCGCAGCTGGAGGTACTCGGACACCACGGCGTCGATCGGGACCGCGTCCCGTACCGCCTTCACGTCCTCGTCGTTGATCCGTCCTGCCACGCGTGAAGTCTACGGGGGCGGACCGACACTCACGGTGCGAGGTTTTCGAGCGGAATGTGCGGGTCCGCGAGGTTCTCCGTGTCCACCCGGGCCTTGCCGCGGATCAGGCGCTGGATCTTGTCCGTGACGTTCCACACGTTCACGTTCATCCCGGCCAGCACCCGGCCCTCCTTCACCCAGAAGGCGATGAACTCGCGCTTGCCCGCGTCGCCCCGGATGACCACCTGGTCGTAGCTGCCCGGCGGTGCCCAGCCCGAGTACTCCATGCCCAGGTCGTACTGGTCGGAGAAGAAGTAGGGCACCCGGTCGTACGTCACGTCCTGGCCCAGCATGGCGCGCGCCGCCGCCGGGCCGCCGTTGAGGGCGTTGGCCCAGTGCTCGACCCGCAGCCGGGTGTCGAACAGGGGGTGTGGGAAGGAGACGACGTCGCCGGCCGCGTGGATGTCCGGGTCGGAGGTGCGCAGCCGCTCGTCGACGACGATGCCGCCGCCGTGCGCCGGGTCGGCGATCTCCAGGCCGGCGGCCTCGGCGAGGTGGGTGCGGGGGGCCGCGCCGATCGCGGCCAGCACGTCGTGCGCCGGGTGCTCCTCGCCGTCGTCGGTGCGGGCCGCGAGGACCATGCCGTCCTGGCCGGTGATCTCGGTGAGCCGGGCGCCGAAGTGGAAGCGGACGCCGTGCTCGCGGTGCAGCTCGGTGAAGAGCTGGCCCAGCTCGGGGCCGAGGACCGAGTGCAGCGGGGTGGGCCCGCGGTGGACCACGGTGACCTCCGCGCCGTACTCGCGGGCCGCCGCCGCGACCTCCAGGCCGATCCAGCCGGCGCCGGCGATCACGAGGTGGCCGTTGTCGCGGCCGAGGTTGGTCAGGACGTGCTTGAGGCGCTCGGCGTGGGCGAGGCGGCGCAGGTGGTGGACACCGGCCAGGTCCGTGCCCGGGATGTCGAGGCGGCGGGGCTCGGCGCCGGTGGCCAGGAGCAGCTTGTCGTAGCGGACGGCGGTACCGTCGTCGCCGAAGCGCACCGTCTTCGCCGAGCGGTCGATCGCGTCGACCGTCTGGCCGAGGTGCAGCTCGATGTCGTTCGCCGCGTACCAGGCCGGCTCGTGCACGAAGACGCTGTCGCGTTCCTCCTTGCCGAGGAGGTAGCCCTTGGACAGGGGCGGGCGCTCGTAGGGGTGGTCGCGTTCGTCGCAGATCAGTATCACCCGGCCGGTGAAGCCCTCCGCGCGGAGCGTCTCGGCCGCCTTGGCGCCGGCCAGGCCGCCTCCGACGATGACGAATGTCTGATCCGCGTCGACCACTTGATGCCTCCTCGTCAGGGTGTCGCCACTTGCGAGCGTCCCGCACGGAGCGTGATGCGGGAAGAGGGAGTGACCCGATCAGGCCACGGAGGGTCACATTCGGGCGTGCTGGAGTCCCTGGTCTCCCGTCAGTCTCACGCGTGCCCCGTCAGACGGGCGTGCAGCGACCGGGCGGAGGTGTCGGTGAGGGAGGCGATCTGGTCGACGACCACCCGCTTGCGGGCGCGGTCGTCCGGCGCCCGGTCGAACAGCGCGCGGAACTGCGGGTCCAGTCCGTCGGGCGCGCGTGCGGTGAGCGCCTCGGCCAGTTCGGCGACGACGATCCGCTGGTCGGCGCGGAGCCGTTCCTGTTCGGCGCGCTGCATGACGTAGAGGTCGGCGACGGCCTTGAGGACGGCGCACTCCATGCGGGCCTCGCGCGGGACGACCAGTTCGGCGGTGTACCGGGTGAGCCGGCCGGTCCCCCAGGCGGCGCGGGTGGCGTTCTCGGCGGCCAGGCAGAAGCGGCCGATGAGCTGGCTGGTGGCGTCCTTCAGACGGGCCTGGGCCACGGCGGTGCCGTCGTAGCCGTGCGGCCACCACTCCTGGGCGAGGAGCCGGTCGAGGGCCTCGGCGAGTTCGGCGGGGTCGGTGCCGGGCGGCACGTAGCGGCCGACGGCGACCCGGAAGACGTCCTGCCGTTCGGGTTCGGCGTGCAGGCAGTTGGGGTCGATGTGCCCGGCGTGCAGGCCGTCCTCCACGTCGTGCACCGAGTAGGCCACGTCGTCGGACCAGTCCATGACCTGCGCCTCGAAGCAGGTGCGGGTGCCGGGGGCGTCCTTGCGGACCCAGTCGAAGACGGGGCGGTCGTCGTCGTAGACGCCGAACTTGGGCGAGGCCGGGTCGGTGGGGTGGGCGCCGCGGGGCCAGGGGTACTTGGTGGCGGCGTCGAGGGCGGCGCGGGTGAGGTTGAGGCCGACGGAACCCTCGGGGGTGAACCGTTTGGGCTCGATGCGGGTGAGGAGCCGGAGGGACTGGGCGTTGCCCTCGAAGCCGCCGCAGTCGGCCGCGAACTCGTTGAGGGCCTGTTCGCCGTTGTGGCCGAAGGGCGGGTGGCCGAGGTCGTGCGAGAGGCAGGCGGCTTCGACGAGGTCGGGGTCGCAGCCGAGGGCGGCGCCCAGCTCGCGGCCGACCTGGGCGCACTCCAGGGAGTGGGTGAGGCGGGTGCGGGGGCTGGCGTCCCAGGCGGGGCCGAGGGTGCCGGGCGTGACCACCTGGGTCTTGCCGGCGAGCCTGCGCAGGGCGGCGCTGTGCAGGACCCGGGCACGGTCGCGCTGGAAGGCAGTGCGGCCGGGGCGCTTGTCGGGTTCGGGGGCCCAGCGTTCGGCTGACGTCGGGTCGTAGGCCGTGGGGTTCGTCGTGGTGCCTGGCATGGGTCGACAGTACGGGTACGGGTGTGCGGCGTGCCTGAGCGTCTGCCGGGTGCGGTTGTCCGGCGGGTGCGGGACCGTCGTGGCTTGTCGCGCGGTTCCCCGCGACCCTGGGGCGTCAGGCCGAGGCCGGCAGCGGCAGCGAGGGCGACGTCCGCAGGGCCTCGTCGTAGCGGTGGAGGACGAGGTGGGCCATCGACGGGTGCGTGGCGAGGGGGGCCGCGGCGATCCAGGGGGCCGCCTGGGCGCACTCCGCGGCGAAGCGGCCGGGGGCCGTGAAGTAGGACGCCAGGGCGATGTGGTGGCGGCCGCGGGCGAGGAGGGTGCGGACGGCCGCGGGGACCGTCGGGGTCGCCGCCGAGGCGTAGGCCGGCAGGACCGGTACGCCCAGGCGGGCCGCCAGGAGGTGGGCCGTGCGGGCGGTGTCCGTCTTCGCGTCCGGGTCGCGGGAGCCCGCGGCGGCGAGGACGACCGCGCTGGTGCGGCGTTCGGTGGCGCCCCAGCCGGCCTCCGTGAGGCGGTCCTGGAGGGCGTGGATCAGCAGCGGGTGCGGACCCAGGGGGGCGGCCACCCGGGTGCGGGCCGGGGAGGCCGCCGCCATCTCGGGGATGTCCCGCTTGACGTGGTAGCCGCGACTGAGCAGGAGGGGGACCAGGACGGCCTCGGTGTCTGCCAGGGCGGCGAGGGTGTCGGGGAGCAGCGGCGCGTTGAGCTCGATGTGGCCCAGGTGCACCGGCACGTCGGGGCGCAGGGCGCGGACGCGGTCGAGGAGGGCGCGGACGGTGCTCAGCGCGCGCGGGTCGCGGCTGCCGTGGGCCACGACGACGAGGGCGGGCGGGGCCGGGCGGCGCGTGGCGGGCGGCGGGACGAGGCTGAGCTGACTGGGCATGCGTCGATGGTCGCGGCGTCACGTTGCCTCCCCGTTGCGGGGGCGTCACGGGTGTTTACCAGCGGTTCACGGTCCGGGGCAGGGGGTGTGTGAGCGGTCGTGACCTGCGGTTTCCATCGAGGGAGTGAAGCTGCTCACGTGTCGCGGTATGAACCGGGCGGTCCGGCGGGGCGTCCCTGACTGTCGAGGGCCGACCCGGGGAGGGGCATTCGATGCGTCGTACGGCGTCGCGCAGACCGCGGTGGCCGCGTACCCGCCGGGGGCAGCGGCGGCTGGTGCAGGCCGTGATGGCCGGGTGTGTGCTCGCGCTGTCCCCGTCGGCCTGGATGTACACCGTCGCGGACGACCGGCTGCGGACGGCGGCCGAGGTGCCGCGCACCGACGTGGCCGTGGTGTTCGGGGCCGGACTGTGGGACGGGGAGCCCTCGCCGTATCTCGCGCACCGGCTGGACGCGGCGGCGGAGCTGTACCGGCGGGGCCGGGTCGAGGTGGTGCTGGTCACCGGGGACAACAGCCGCGAGGACTACGACGAGCCGGACGCCATGCGCGGTTACCTGACCCGGCACGGGGTGCCCGACGGGCGGATCGTCAGCGACTACGCGGGATTCGACACCTGGGACTCCTGCGTGCGCGCCAAGAAGATCTTCGGGGTGGACGAGGCGGTGCTGATCAGCCAGGGCTTCCACATCCGGCGGGCGGTGGCGCTGTGCGAGGCCGCGGGGGTCGCGTCGTACGGGGTCGGGGTGGACGCGGTGCACGACGCGACCTGGTACTACGGGGGCGCGCGGGAGATCCTCGCCGCCGGCAAGGCCGCCCTGGACGCGGTGTTCCGGCCCGACCCGCGGTTCCTCGGGCCGCGGGAGCCGGGAGTGGAGCGGGCGCTGGGCCGGGCCCGGTGACCGGTGCCTCACGGGGGCCGGGCGGCGGCGGGGAGGTCCCCGTCCCGGCCGTGTAACAGGGAGCCGTCCCGGGCGTAACACGGCCGAAGCACGCTGGACGGCATGCAGAACACCGCCACGCCCACGCACTGCCCGTACTGCGCCCTGCAGTGCGGGATGAACCTGACGCCCACACCGGACGGGACCGTCGAGGTGAGTGAGCGCCCGGACTTCCCGGTGAACCGGGGCGCGCTGTGCGGCAAGGGCCGCACCGCTCCCGCGGTGCTCGCCAGGAACGTCCGCCTGACCTCGCCGCTGGTGCGCGACGAGGGCGGCACGCTGGTGCCCGCCTCCTGGGACGAGGCGCTGGACCGGATCGCCGCGGGGCTGCGCCGGACGCGGGAGGGGCACGGGCCGGACGCGGTCGGGGTGTTCGGCGGGGGCGGCCTGACGAACGAGAAGGCGTACACGCTCGGCAAGTTCGCGCGGGTCGTGCTCGGCACGTCGCAGATCGACTACAACGGCCGCTTCTGCATGTCGTCGGCGGCCGCCGCCGGCATCAAGGCGTTCGGGCTGGACCGCGGGCTGCCGTTCCCGCTGGAGGACATCCCGAAGTCGGGCTGTGTGATCCTCGTCGGCTCCAACCTGGCGGAGACCATGCCGCCGTCGCTGCGGTTCTTCACCGAGCTGAAGGAGAACGGCGGCACGCTGATCGTCATCGACCCGCGGCGCACCAGGACCGCCGAGCAGGCCGATCTGCACCTGGCGCCGCGCCCGGGCACCGACCTGGCCCTCGCCCTGGGCCTGCTGCACCTGGTGATCGCCGAGGGGCGGGTGGACGAGGAGTACGTCGGCGAGCGCACGTCCGGCTGGGAGGACGCCCGGGCCGCCGCGATGGCGCACTGGCCGGAGTACGTGGAGCGGATCACGGGGGTGTCCGTTCCCGAACTCCGCGAGACCGTGCGGCTGTTCTGCGAGCCGGAGTCGGCGATGGTCCTCACCGCCCGCGGCCCCGAGCAGCAGTCCAAGGGCACCGACACCGTCGGCGCGTGGATCAACCTGTGCCTGGCGACCGGCCGGGCGGGCCGCCCGCTGTCGGGCTACGGCTGCCTGACCGGGCAGGGCAACGGGCAGGGCGGGCGCGAGCACGGGCAGAAGGCCGACCAGCTGCCGGGCTACCGCAAGCTGGACGACCCGGCGGCGCGGGCGCACGTCGCCGAGGTGTGGGGCGTCGACCCGGACAGCCTGCCCGGGCCGGGGCGCAGCGCGTACGAGCTGCTGGACGCGCTGGGCACGGACATCAGGTCGCTGCTGCTGATGGCGTCCAACCCGGTGGTGTCGGCGCCGCGTGCCGCGCACATCGAGGAGCGCATCAGGTCGCTGGACTTCCTGGCGGTGTGTGACGTGGTGCTGTCGGAGACGGCCGCGCTCGCGGACGTCGTCCTGCCGGTCACGCAGTGGGCGGAGGAGACGGGCACGACGACCAACCTGGAAGGCAGGGTCCTGCTGCGCCGCCGGGCGATCAGCCCGCCGGACGGGGTCCGCAGCGACCTGGAGGTCCTCCACGAACTCGCCGCCCGGCTGGGTGTGGAGAAGGGCTTCCCGACGGACCCGGAGGAGGTCTTCGAGGAACTGCGCCGGGCGAGCGCGGGCGGCCCGGCGGACTACTCGGGGATCACCTACCGCAGGCTGGCGGAGGAGAACGGGGTGTTCTGGCCCTGTCCGGCCGGGCAGGAGGCGGTGGAGGAGGGCGAGGACGCCCTGCTCGACGCGCCGCCGCCCGACGACCCCGCCCGGGAGACGCCCACCGCGCGGACACCCGGCGCGCACCCGGGCACGCCCCGCCTCTTCCTCGACCGTTTCGCCACGCCCGACGGGCGCGCCCGGTTCGTGCCGGTTGCGCACCGGGCGATCGCCGAGGAGCCCGACGACGAGTTCCCGGTGCTGCTCACCACCGGGCGGGTCGTGGCCCAGTACCAGTCCGGGGCGCAGACCAGGCGCGTGGCGGAGCTGAACGCCGCCGCGCCCGGGCCGTTCGTGGAGATCCACCCCCGGCTGGCGGCCCGGCTCGGGGCGGCCGAGGGCGATCCGGTGGCCGTGGTGTCCCGGCGGGGCCGGGCCGTGGCGCCCGCGAGGATCACCACCGCGATCCGGCCCGACACGGTGTTCATGCCGTTCCACTGGCCGGGGGAGGGCCGCGCCAACACGCTGACCAACCCCGCGCTCGACCCGACCTCGCGGATGCCGGAGTTCAAGGCGTGCGCGGTGCGGCTGGAGACGGTCGGGCGGGAGCGGGCCGGCTGACGCCCGCCGCGCGCCAGACCGCGGCCGCGACCTGGCATGTCCACAGCCCGGCTGTGGAGGTGTGGGGGAGGCAGAATCGGTCCTGTGGCCCCGACCCTGCCCTTCTTCGTCTACGGCACCCTGCGTCCCGGTGAGGTCAACCACGACCTCTTCCTGCGCGGCCGCGTCCGCTCCGAGGAACCCGGGGTGCTCGCGGACGCGGTGCTGTACGAGGGGCCGGGCTATCCGTACGCGGTGGAGGAGCCCGGCGGCGGCGTGGTGCGCGGGGAGCTGGTGACGGCGCTGCCCGAGGCGTACGGGGCGCTGCTCGCGGAGTTGGACCGGCTGGAGGAGTACGTGCCGGGGGATCCGCGCAGCCTGTACGTGCGGGTGGAGCGGAAGGTCTTGCGGGAGTCCGACGGGGCGGGTGTGCGGGCTTGGGTGTATGTCGCGGGGCAGGGGGTGGCCGCGCGGCTGAGGGATGCCGGGCGGCGGGTCGAGGGCGGGGAGTGGCGGGGGCGGCGGCCCGACCCAAGGTGAGGGCCGGGGGCGCGGATCGTGGGCCGGGCGGGGGCCGGTGGTGGTTGC
>NZ_JAPSKN010000213.1 GCF_031181705.1 Streptomyces sp. | reverse complement strand
GAGAACGCCAACGCCAACATGGAGGGCGCCATCTCCGCCCTCGGCAAGGACAAGATCGTCGGCGTCTACTCCGCCAACGACGGCATGGCGGGCGGCATCATCACCGCCCTGAAGGCCGCCGGCATCGCCGACATCCCCGTCACCGGCCAGGACGCCGAGCTCTCCGGCGTGCAGCGCATCGTCACCGGTGAGCAGTACATGAGCGTCTACAAGCCCTACCCCCAGGAGGCGGACGTCGCGGCCGAGATGGCCGTCGCCCTCGCCCAGGGCAAGTCGCTCGACTCGATCGCCAAGGACAAGGTCGACAGCCCGACCACCAAGGCCATCCCGTCCGTCCTGGTCCCGGTCGTCTCGCTGACCAAGGACAACATCAAGGACACCGTCATCAAGGACGGCATCTACACCGTGAACGAGATCTGCGCGGGCAAGTACAAGTCCGCCTGCGACAAGATCGGCCTCAACTAAGCAGCCGCCAGGTCCGATGAAGACACCAGGGAGTCCGCCCGGACTCCCCGAACTCCCACGGACCGGCTGCCCCGAGTTCCTCCGGCGCCCCGCCTCACCAGCCCCGCAAGCTCCGCGGGGCGCCGGAGTGATCACTCCTCCCACACTTCTGCACAACCTCCCGCCGGGTCAGGCGGCGAAGGAGATGGTTCACGTGTCCGCTACGCCCGTGCTGGCGTTGCGCGGGGTCTCCAAGCGGTTCGGTGCCGTACAGGCGCTCACCGACGTAGAGCTTGAGGTCCACGCCGGTGAGGTGGTCGCCCTGGTGGGCGACAACGGCGCCGGAAAGTCCACGCTGGTCAAGACGATCGCCGGCGTGCACCCCATCGATGAGGGCGTCATCGAATGGGACGGCAGGTCCGTCCAGATCAACAAGCCGCACGACGCCCAGAACCTGGGCATCGCGACCGTCTACCAGGACCTCGCGCTGTGCGACAACATCGACGTCGTCGGCAACCTCTACCTGGGCCGGGAGCTGCGCAAGCGCGGCATCCTGGACGAGGTGGAGATGGAGCGCCGCTCCCGCGAGCTCCTCGACACGCTGTCGATCCGCATCCCCAGCGTGCGCATCCCGATCGCCTCGCTCTCCGGTGGTCAGCGCCAGACCGTGGCCATCGCCCGGTCCATGCTCGGAGAGCCCAAGCTGGTCATCCTCGACGAGCCCACCGCCGCGCTCGGCGTCGAGCAGACCGCCCAGGTCCTCGACCTGGTCGAGCGGCTGCGCGAACGCGGTCACGCCGTGATCCTGATCAGCCACAACATGGCCGACGTCAAGGCCGTGGCGGACAAGGTCGCCGTGCTGCGCCTCGGGCGCAACAACGGCGTCTTCGAGGTCAAGTCGACCTCGCAGGAAGAGATCATCTCCGCCATCACCGGCGCCACCGACAACGCCGTGACCCGCCGTGCGGCGCGCACGAACGGGGAGGTTTCCAAGTGAGCATCGACAAGACCTCCGCGGCTCCGGGAGCCGAAGAGCACGTCGTGGAGAACCCCGAGGCGGCCAAGGCCGCCGTCACGGTCGTCGACCCGCGGCTGCTGGTGCGCGAGCAGGGCCTCGCGGGCTACGTCACCGAGTTCAAGCGGAAGATGAAGTCCGGTGACCTGGGTTCCATCCCGGTCGTCATCGGCCTGGCGATCATCTGGCTCATCTTCACGAGCCTGAACTCCAACTTCCTCACCGCGGGCAACCTGTCCGACATGTCCGTCGCCATGGTCGGCACGGGCATGATCGCCGTCGGCATCGTGTTCGTGCTGCTGCTCGGCGAGATCGACCTGTCGGTCGGCTCGGTGTCCGGTGTCGCCGGTGCGACCTTCGCGGTGCTGAACGTCACCAACGGCATGAACGAATGGCTCGCCTTCGTGCTGGCCATCCTCACCGGCACGGTCGCCGGCGTGCTGCACGGCTTCTTCTTCGCGAAGATCGGCGTCCCCGCCTTCGCCGTCACCCTGGCCGGTCTGCTGTTCTGGAACGGCTTCATGCTCCAGATCCTGGGCGACAACGGCACGATCAACCTCGACCCGGACGGGGTCGTGGCCCAGCTGACCAGCTACTACTTCTCCGACGTGGCCGCCGCGTACGCGCTGGCCGCGGTGGTGACCGCCGGGTACTTCCTCAGCTCCTTCTACGGCAACCGCCGCCGCGAGGCCGCGGGTGTGCCGTCCCGGCCGCTGAGCGAGACCATCGTGCGCACGGTGCTGCTGGCGATCCTCGCCTTCGCCGTCGCCATCGTCTTCAACCAGTACAAGGGCCTGCCGCTCGCCGTGGTGATCTTCATCGTGGTGCTGCTGGTCACGGACTTCGTGCTGCGGCGCACGGCGTACGGCCGCAAGGTGTTCGCGCTCGGCGGCAGCGTCGAGGCCTCGCGCCGGGCCGGCATCAACGTGGAGATGGTCCGGATCTCGGTCTTCGCGATCTCCGGCACCTTCGCCGCGGTGGGCGGCCTGTTCATCGCCTCGAAGATCGCGGCGGCCAACCAGGGCGCCGGCGGCGGTGACCTGCTGATGAACGCGATCGCCGCGGCGGTGATCGGTGGCACGTCGCTCTTCGGTGGCCGCGGCCGCACGTGGAACGCGCTGCTCGGTGTGCTGGTGATCGTCTCGATCCAGTACGGCCTCGCCCTGGAGGGCATCGCCTCCCCGGTGCAGTACATGATCACCGGTGGTGTGCTCCTCGCCACGGTCGTCATCGACGCGGTGACGCGCAAGACGCAGAAGACCGCGGGTCGCGCGTAGCGCCGAAGACCCTCACTGTGCCCGGCACCGACAGGTGCCGGGCACAGTCGTGTCGTAGGCGGGGCCCAAGTTGGGTACAGCCGAATGCGTGACGTATGACGCACGGCCTCGGCGCGGTCCCCTGGGGCGGAACATTAGACTCGACACGCCCGGCAACAGCTCGATCAGCTCTACTGCAAGGAGGCACGGGTGCCGCTGCTGACCCGTATCAGGGGACCGCGCGATCTGGACCGGCTCAGCCTGGAGGAGCTGAACCAGCTGGCGGAGGAGATCCGGACCTTCCTTGTCGAAGCGGTCTCCAAGACCGGCGGTCACCTCGGCCCCAACCTCGGCGTGGTGGAGCTCACCATCGCCCTGCACCGGGTCTTCGAATCGCCCAGGGACAAGGTGCTGTGGGACACCGGACACCAGTCCTACGTCCACAAACTGCTCACCGGCCGCCAGGACTTCTCCCGGCTGAAGATGAAGGGCGGCCTGTCCGGCTACCCCTCGCAGGCCGAGTCCGAGCACGACGTCATCGAGAACTCGCACGCCTCGACCGTCCTCGGCTGGGCCGACGGCATCGCCAAGGCCAACCAGCTCATGAGGCGCGACGACCACGTCGTGGCCGTCATCGGCGACGGCGCGCTGACCGGCGGCATGGCCTGGGAGGCGCTGAACAACATCGCCGACGCCAAGGACCGCCCGCTCGTCATCGTCGTCAACGACAACGAGCGCTCCTACGCGCCGACCATCGGCGGCCTCGCCAACCACCTGGCGACCCTGCGCACCACCGACGGCTACGAGCGCTTCCTCGCCCGCACCAAGGAGGTCCTGGAGCGCACCCCGGTCGTCGGCCGGCCGCTCTACGACACCCTGCACGGCGCCAAGAAGGGCCTGAAGGACTTCATCGCCCCGCAGGGCATGTTCGAGGACCTGGGCCTGAAGTACGTCGGCCCGATCGACGGCCACGACATCGAGGCCCTGGAGTCCGCCCTGGCCCGCGCCAAGCGGTTCGGCGGGCCCGTCATCGTGCACTGCCTCACCGAGAAGGGCCGCGGCTACCAGCCCGCCCTCCAGGACGAGGCGGACCGCTTCCACGCCGTCGGCAAGATCCACCCCGACACGGGCCTGCCGATCGCCAGCTCCGGCGCCGACTGGACCTCCGTCTTCGGCGAGGAGATGGTGAAGCTCGGCGAGGAGCGCGAGGACATCGTCGCCATCACCGCCGCCATGCTCCAGCCGGTGGGCCTGGACAAGTTCGCCAAGCGCTTCCCGGAGCGGGTCTACGACGTCGGCATCGCCGAACAGCACGGCGCCGTCTCCGCCGCGGGCCTGGCCACGGGCGGCGTGCACCCGGTGTTCGCCGTCTACGCCACCTTCCTCAACCGCGCCTTCGACCAGGTGCTGATGGACGTCGCCCTGCACAAGTGCGGCGTCACCTTCGTCCTGGACCGGGCCGGGATCACCGGCACCGACGGGGCCTCCCACAACGGCATGTGGGACATGTCGATCCTCCAGGTGGTGCCCGGGCTGCGGCTGGCCGCGCCGCGCGACGCCGACCAGGTCCGCGCCCAGCTGCGCGAGGCCGTCGCCGTCGAGGACGCGCCGACCGTGGTCCGCTTCTCCAAGGGCGCCGTCGGCCCCGCCGTACCGGCCGTGCGCCGCGTCGGCGGGATGGACGTGCTGCGTGAGCCCGGCACCGACCGGCCCGACGTGCTGCTGGTCTCCGTCGGCGCCCTCGCGCCGATGTGCCTGGAGGTCGCCGGACTGCTCGACAAGCAGGGCATCTCCACGACCGTGGTCGACCCGCGCTGGGTCAAACCCGTCGACGAGGCCATGGCCCCGCTCGCCGAGCGGCACCGCGTGGTCGTCACCGTCGAGGACAACAGCCGGGTCGGCGGGGTCGGCTCGGCGATCGCGCAGGCGCTGCGCGACGCGGGCGTCGACGTCCCCCTGCGGGACTTCGGCATCCCGCCGCGCTTCCTCGACCACGCCTCGCGCGCGGAGGTGCTCACCGAGATCGGACTCACCGCGCCGGACATCGCCCGGCAGGTGACCGGCCTGGTCGCCAAGCTGGACGGACGCTACGAGCGGGCCACGGTCGACTCCGTGGAGCCCGCGCGCGACTGACGCCCACCCGGTACCGCCGAATGGGCCGGTTCCGCCCCCGACAAGGGTGGTGAAACCGGCCCATTGGCGTGATTCCATCGCTGTCGGGGCATACGGATGGTGCCCCCTCTCGATCATGTCGAGGACGACAAGCGTGGGAGGTACCCCGTGAGCAGCACCCTCTTCCGGACGAAGAAGGTCGAGCAGTCCATCCTCGATACCGAGGAGCCAGAGCACGCGCTCAAGAAGTCCTTGTCCGCGCTCGATCTGACCGTCTTCGGCGTCGGTGTGATCATCGGCACCGGCATCTTCGTCCTCACCGGCACCGTCGCCAAGAACAACGCCGGGCCCGCGGTGGCCCTGGCGTTCGCGGCGGCCGGCGTCGCCTGTGCGCTGGCAGCGCTCTGCTACGCCGAGTTCGCGTCCACGGTCCCGGTCGCCGGGTCCGCCTACACGTTCTCGTACGCCTCCCTCGGGGAACTGCCCGCCTGGATCATCGGCTGGGACCTGGTCCTGGAGTTCGCGCTCGGGACGGCGGTGGTGGCCGTCGGCTGGTCGGGGTACATCCAGTCGCTCATGGACAACGCCGGATGGCAGATGCCGGCGGCCCTGGGCAGTCGGGAGGGCGCCGACGGCTTCGGCTTCGACATCCTCGCCGCCGTGCTCGTGCTGGTCCTCACGGTCATCCTCGTCCTCGGCATGAAGCTGTCGGCGCGCATCACCTCGCTCGTCGTCGCCATCAAGGTCACGGTCGTGCTCGTGGTGATCATCGCGGGCGCGTTCCTCATCAAGGGTGAGAACTACGACCCGTTCATCCCGAAGGAGAAGCCGGTGGAGGCCGGGGCGAGTCTCGACTCGCCGCTGATCCAGCTGATGTTCGGCTGGGCGCCGTCCAACTTCGGCGTGATGGGCATCTTCACCGCAGCCTCGGTCGTGTTCTTCGCCTTCATCGGCTTCGACGTGGTGGCCACGGCCGCCGAGGAGACGCGCAACCCGCAGCGCGACATGCCGCGGGGCATCCTCGGCTCCCTGCTGATCTGCACCACGCTGTACGTGCTCGTCTCGATCGTGGTCACCGGCATGCAGCACTACACCCGGCTGTCCGTGGACGCGCCGCTGGCCGACGCGTTCAAGGCCACGGGACACCCGTGGTACGCGGGCTTCATCAGCTTCGGGGCCGCGGTCGGTCTGACGACGGTGTGCATGATCCTGCTGCTCGGGCAGACGCGGGTGTTCTTCGCCATGAGCCGTGACGGGCTGCTGCCGCGGTTCTTCTCGCGCGTCCACCCCCGGTTCAAGACGCCGCACCGGCCGACCATCCTGCTCGGTGTGATCATCGCGATCCTGGCCGGCTTCACGCCGCTGACGGAACTCGCCGCCCTGGTGAACATCGGCACGCTGTTCGCCTTCGTGGTCGTCGCGATCGGCGTGCTCGTCCTGCGCCGGACCCGCCCCGACCTGCCCCGGGCCTTCCGCACCCCGTGGGTCCCGGTCATCCCGATCCTGTCGGTGTGCGCCTCCCTGTGGCTGATGATCAACCTGCCCGCCGAGACGTGGGTCCGGTTCGGCATCTGGATGGCGGCCGGCTTCCTGGTGTACTTCCTCTACGGCCGCACCCACAGCCGCCTGGCTCGCGCCGGAACCGCCGAGGAGCAGCCGACCGCGGGCGGCGGCACGACGCCTTAGCCGCCACGGAACCCGGGCCGCCAAGGGCGGCCCGGGCACCAGGATTGCCGCACGGCACACCGAGGGCGGCGGCCGCCCCCGACACGCCGGGGGCGGCGGCCGACCGCACGGCCCTCAGGCTGCTGCCGACCCGCGACGGCCGCACGGCACGGCC
>NZ_JAPSKN010000067.1 GCF_031181705.1 Streptomyces sp. | reverse complement strand
CCACAGCCGTGTCGCGTCCGGTGGGCCGTCTACCCCACGGGCACCGGCACCCGGACCGACTCGATGACGAACCCGCTGCGCACCCGGGCCGGTACGCGGTTCAGCGGGATCCTCACATCCTGCTCGGGGACCTCGTACTCCAGCCGGGCCAGCCGGGGCGCGAGCGCCGCCAGCAGGGCGACCGTGATGTCCTCGCCGGGGCACCGGTGGCCGGTGGCCCGGTCGCCGCCGCCCTGCGGGATCAGCTCGTCCCGGGCGGGCGGATGCCCGAGGAACCGCTCCGGCCGGAAGGCGTACGGGTCGCCCCAGATGCCGGGGTCGTGGTTCTGCCCGTACAGGTCCAGCAGGACCATCGCGCCGGCCGGGATCGGCTCGCCGTGCCAGTCCAGATCGGTGACGGCCCGGCCGCCGACGAACGGGGCGAACGGGTAGAAGCGCCGCAGCTCGTGCGCGAACGCCACGGCGTAGGCCCCGTCGTCCTCGCGCAGCCGCTCCCGGACGTCCGGGCGGCGCATCGCGTGCCCGGCGTAGGAGACGAACCAGCACACGGCGACCGTCGGCCGGATCACGTTGAGCAGCTCGACCGCCGCGGTGCGCGGACCGAGGAGCCGGCCGTCCATGTCCCGGTGCCGCACCACCGCCTCCAGCACCGACCCGTCCGGAGCGCTCGCGGTCCCCGCCCGGACGTCCTCGACCAGCCGTGCCAGCCATTCCTCGCCGCGGGCCCGGGCACGGCGGGCCCGCCAGTGGCGCGGCCCCGCCGTGGCGAAACCGTCGACCATGGCGACCAGGTCCCGGGCCACCGCCTCGGCGTCGTCCAGCGGGATACCGGCCCACCGGCACACGCCCCGGGTGAGCACCCGGCTCGCCTCGTCGAACAGCACGATCCGGCGCCCGGGCCACGTGCGCACCGTCTCCTCCCACACCGCGGCGACCTCGTCCACGACCCCGGCGACCGCCTTCGGCCCCGTCAGCAGGGACAGGAACATCTCCTTGCGGCCGCGGTGGGACAGCCCGTCCAGCGTGTGCACGGCCCCGTGCCCGAACAGGGTGCTCAGCACCGGGCCGGGCAGCGCGGATCCGCGCTCGACGTGCCGCTCGTCGTAGAAGAACCGCACCGCGTCGGTGCCGTACAGGGCGACGGCGTGCTGTCCCATCAGGCGGGTGCGCACCAGGGGCGCGTCGGTGCGGGCCCTGCGGTCGGGCAGCCAGGTGTACCCCTTGGCCAGCAGGGCGAGCGAGCTGTCCGCGAGTGGCGCACGACGACTTTCATCCATGGCGCGGTGAGTGCCCGCCGGGTTCATCGGAAAACACGGCCCGGCACGGCACGATTGCGCCCCGGAAAGGGGTACTCGCCGCGCACCGGGGCGCTCACCGTGACGCGCCCCCCGCGCCGGAAGGCCACCGTCATGAACACACGCACTTCGCCGACGAGAACGGCCCGCACCCCCGTCCAGCTGGCGGCGCTGCTGGTCGGAGCGGTGTTCCTGCTGGTCGGGATCCTGGGCTTCATCCCGGGGATCACCACGGACTACGACACCATGGAGTTCGCCTCGCACGACTCCCGCGCCGAGCTCCTCGGGATCTTCCAGGTCTCGATCCTGCACAACCTCGTCCACCTCGCGTTCGGCGTCGCGGGCCTGGCGCTGTCCCGCAGCGCCTCGGGCGCCCGCACCTACCTCCTGGCGGGCGGCGCCATCTACCTCGTCCTGTGGCTGTACGGCCTGCTCGTCGGCCACGACAGCGACGCCAACTTCGTCCCGCTGAACACGGCCGACGACTGGCTGCACTTCGTCCTCGGCATCGGCATGATCGCCCTGGGCGCGCTGCTCACCCGTCGTCCGGCCACCTCCCGGAGGATGTGACCGCCGATGGCTCACGCGAAGACACTGTGGGCGGCCGCCGCGGGCGTGACCGCCGGCGCCGTCATCGCCTGGCAGCGCAAGGCGGCGGGCGCCAGCGGCCCCGCCGCCGCCGACCGCTGGCTGGCCGTGACGATCAACGTCGATCCCGGCGAGCTCCAGCCCGACAAGCTGCCTGCGCCCCTGCGGGAGTACGGCGACCGCATCGAGACACGCATCAGCCCGGCCCCGGGTGACCGCGGCACCGAACTCGCCGTACGGCTGCGGGAGCCGCAGCCCGAGGGCGCGCACTCCCTGCCCGCCCGGCTCGCCGGTGAGGACCCGCGCCAGGACCTGCGCCGGGCGCTGCGCGACGCCAAGTCGCTGCTGGAGGCCGGAGAGGTCCTCGAACCCGACGCGCCGCCCACCACCCACGACACCCCGGGCGGGAAACTCGTCGGACTGCTCGGCCGCCGCGCCGGTGGGGAGGGAGTGCTGTGAAGGCCCTGTGCTGGGAAGGCGTCAACAAGCTCTCCGTCGAGCAGGTGCCCGACCCCGGGCTACGCAACGACCAGGACGTGATCGTCCGGCTCGTCGCCGGCACCACCTGCGGTTCCGACCTCCACCTCATCGGCGGCTACATCCCCTTCATGCGGTCCGGGGACGTCATCGGCCACGAGTTCGTCGGCGAGGTCGTCGAGGTCGGCCCGGCCGTGCGCAGGCACAAGGTCGGCGACCGGGTCGTGGTGTGCTCCTTCGTCGGCTGCGGCCGCTGCTGGTACTGCACCCACGACCTGTGGTCCCTGTGCGACAACACCAACACCAACCCGGGCATCGGACAGGCCCTGTTCGGC
Organism: Streptomyces sp.; assembly: GCF_031181705.1. Taxonomy (GTDB): domain Bacteria; phylum Actinomycetota; class Actinomycetes; order Streptomycetales; family Streptomycetaceae; genus Streptomyces. Next base: position 27,179 of record NZ_JAPSKN010000067.1, on the reverse strand, counting down.
GCCGACACCGGTGGCATCTTCGGCTACTCCCACGCCATGGGCGGGCTGCGCGGCAGCCACGCCGAGTACGTGCGGGTGCCCTTCGCCGACCACGGGGCCTTCCCCGTCCCGGAGGGCGTCGACGACACCAGCGCCCTGTTCGTCTCCGACTCGGTGCCCACGGGCTGGATGGGCGCCGACCTGGGCGGCGTCAAGCCCGGCGACGTGGTCGCCGTGTGGGGCTGCGGGGCCGTCGGCCAGATGGCGGCCCGGGCCGCGATCCTGCTGGGCGCGGAACGCGTGATCTCCATCGACCGCATCCCCGAGCGGCTGGCGATGACCGAACGTCACATCGGCAGTGAGGTCATCGACTACACCGCCACCGACGTCGGCGCCGAACTGCGCGAACGCACCGGCGGCCGCGGCCCCGACGTGTGCATCGAGGCGGTCGGCATGGAGGCGCACAGCGACAGCCCGGTCCACCTCTACGACCAGGTGAAACAGCAGCTGCGCCTGCAGACCGACCGGCCCACCGCCGTACGCCAGGCCATCCACGCCTGCCGCAAGGGCGGCACCGTCTTCGTCCTCGGCGTCTTCGCCGGCGCCGTCGACAAGTTCCCCTTGGGCGCGGTGATCAACAAGGGCCTGACGATCCGCGGCGCCCAGCAGCACGGCCAGCGCTACATCCCGATGCTCCTGGAGAGGCTGGCGGCCGGGGAGCTGAGCACGGCCCACCTCGCGACCCACAGCGTGCCCCTGGACGAGGCGCCGCGGGCCTACGAGATGTTCAAGGACAAGAGCGACGGCTGCGTCCGCGCGGTCATCCGGCCGGGCGGCTGACGTGCCCCACCACCGCACACTCCTCCGTTTGCCGCGCATAGCGGTGGAAACCCGGCGGGGCATGAGTGCAACGCGACGCCGCCTGCTGCGGCAGAACCGGGTCCTGTGGCTGCTGGACCGCCTGGAACGCGAGCCCCGGGCCGACGCCGTGATCGACACGCTCCGCAAGGGCGTACGGTCCCTGCCGCTGGGCCGCGGCAGGGACCTGCTGCACGGCCGCTGGCTCGGGCACCCGGTGCATCCGCTGATGGTGCAGGTGCCGATCGGCAGCTGGCTGTCGGCGGCCGTGCTCGACCTGCGGCCCGGCCGCTCCCGCGAGTCCCGGCTGCTCATCGGCGTCGGTCTGGCCGCCGCCGCTCCCGCGGCCCTCGCGGGCTGGACCGACTGGGCGGAACTGCACCGGCAGCAGCAGCGCGTCGGACTGGTGCACGCCTTGTCCAACACGGTCGCCGTCGGCCTCTACGCCGCCTCGCTCGCCTGCCGCGTCAGGGGACGCGAGGCGGCGGGCCGGACCTACGGCTTCCTCGGCATGACGGCCGTCGGGATCGGCGGCATGCTGGGCGGCCACCTCGCCTACCGGCAGGCCTCCGGCGCCAACCACGCCGAGGAGGTCCCGCACGTCGTCTCCGAGGGCTGGCACGAGGTCGGGACCGTGGACGAGTTCCCGGCCGGCCGCCCGGTGCGCCGGGTCGTCGACGACGTGCCCGTCCTGGTGGTCCGCGAGACCGGCGGGCAGCTCCACGCCCTCGCCGAGCGCTGCAGCCACCTCGCGGGACCACTCGCGGAGGGCACCGTCGAGGACGGCTGCGTCCGGTGCCCCTGGCACGGCAGCGTCTTCCGGCTCTCCGACGGCTGGAACGTACGCGGCCCGGCCACCGCGCCCCAGCCCTCCTTCGAGACCCGGATCACCGACGGCCGCGTCGAGGTGCGTCTGCGCCACCAGAACGGAGGACAGCGTGCCGAGCAGCACAGGGAACCGGCCGGACACGGAAACACGACGCGAGGAACGCGAACGGATGCCGCACATGGACACGACGCCCGTGGCTGACAGCCGCCCGGTACGACGGCTGCGCGGCCTGCTGCGGCGCGCCCGGCAGGAGTACTCGGCGGGACACGACCGGCCGCTCGGCGGATACGTCACGGCCATGGCCGGCTTCGCCGCCTTCACGACGGCCTGGGCCACGGCGGTCCGGCTACGGGGCCGCCCGGTGCCCGACCGCCCCGAGCCGTGGGACGTCGTCCTGACGTCGGTGGCCACCTTCCGGCTCAGCCGGCTGCTCACCAAGGCCTCGGTGACCAGCCCGCTGCGCGCCCCCTTCACCCGGTACGCCGGACCGCAGGGCCCGGCCGAGCTGCACGAGGAGGCCCAGCCCGGGCCGGGCAGGCACACCGTCGGGGAGCTCGCCACCTGCCCGTTCTGCATGAGCGTCTGGGTGGCCTCGGCCCTGACCGCCGGCCAGCTGCTGTGGCCCCGCGCCACCCGCACCGCCATGGGCACGCTGACCGCCCTGGCCGGGGCGGACACACTGCAACTGGCGTACAGCGCCCTCATGGAGAAAACCACCGGCGACTGAGGGACGGCGCGTGACGCGGTCCCGGGAACGGGTACTCGCCGGGACATGCTCAAACGCGCACTGTGGCAAGGACTCCTCGCCGGTACCGCCGGGGGCGCCGTGATGACCCTCGGCGAGAAACTGGAGCAGGCCGTCACGGGCCGGCCGGACTCCCATGTGCCGGCCCGCGTCCTGCAACGGCTGACCGGCCTGCCCGAGCGGCCCGGCCCCCAGTCGCTGAAGGCCAACTGGGCCATGCACTTCGGCCAGGCCGCCCTCCTCGGCGTGCTGCGCTCGGTCATGGCCCAGTCCGGGCTGCGCGGGCCGGTCGCCTCCGCCAAGTTCACCGTCGTCCGCCTCACCAACGACCAGATCCTGGAGAACGCGACCGGCGTCGGCGCCCCGCCGGAGACCTGGCCGCGCAGGGAACTCGCGGTGGACGTGGCGCACAAGGCCGTCTACGCCTTCGTCACGGGCGCCGTCGCCGACGCCCTGGCCGCGCGCGGCGGCCCCGGCCCCGGACAGCGGCACGCCGCCCGGCGCCCCGGCCGCCACGCGGACGTCGGCCCCCCGCCCCGCGGGGACGCCCACGGGCGGTGACCCGCCGGCTCAGCGCCGCCTGCGCACGATCACGGCGACCGCGCCGGAGACGAGCAGCCCGATCAGACCGGACAGGATCCTGCGGCCCCACGGGCCGGACACGCCGAGCCCCAGCCCGTCGCGGAGCCGGTCGTAGAGGCTGAGCGGCACGCCCAGGACCGCGTTGCCCGGCGGGCGCCGCGGCACGACCGGGTGCGGATGGGTCGGCGCGCTCCTGCGCACCGTCTCCCACGCCGCACCGAGCCGCCGCAGCCGGACGGCGTCCAGGGCTTCCTGCAGCCGCGGCAGGACGAGGTCCTCCTCGTCCCGGACGTCCTGCCGGATCAGGGCGAAGACCCGCTCCACCATCTCCTCGCGCTCCACCGTGCCGGGCTCCAGGCGCTCGATCCCGGCGACGAGGTCGTTGATCTCCTGGTGCTCCTCCTCGACCCGGGAGGTCAGCTCCTCCCCGTCCGCGACCGCACGCCGCACGGCCGGCCACAGCACCGTCTCCTCGGCGAAGGCGTGGCTGAACACCAGCTGGACGATCTCCTTCAGGACCCGCTCCCGCTCCGCGCCGGCCTCCAGCGCCCGGTACCGGTCCATCAGCCGGTCCATCTCCGCGTGATCGCGGCGCTGGCGGGCCAGGACACTGCCCGGGCCTCCCAGCTGGTCGACGCTCTGTGCCTCGATGGTCGTGGCCATGCCCCGCTCCTTCCCGTGCCGCCGGCGTCCGCCGCGGCACCCGCAGGTGCCCCAGGGCGCGAGTACCCCTTTTCCCGCGGGCGCCCTTCCATCACCCGGCCGGCGCAACCCGCACGTCGACGGGGCGTGAGCGGTGGCCGGACCCCGGCCCGGGCGAAAGACTGCGAGGGACGACCCCGTGCGCGCCGGCCCGGCGGGGCCTTGGCCGGCGCGCGAGTGCTTCCCCCACCCAGGAGACCGTCCGTGACCTTCAACCCACTGGAGCAGCGGGGCATCCCGCTGGACCGCCAGCTGCGCAGCTGGCGCGAGCTGAACGTGCAGCCCATCGACCCGGACCGCTGCGACCCGTACACCCGCTGCCGGATCATCACCATGAACGGCATCGAGGTGGAGGCGATCCTCTTCAGCCACCAGCTCGCCCGCAACACCGTCGACCCGGAGGTCAAGCGGCAGCTCGCGCAGACCCGGTACATCGAGGCGCAGCAGCAGAAGGCCGTCAACTGGCTGCTGCCCGGCGTCTCCTCCGTGCTGGAGACGACCATCGCCTACGAGCAGGTGGCGGTGGACCTGACCGCCTGGGTGGCCCGCATGGAGCCCGACCCCTACCTCAAGCAGGCGTACCAGTTCGGCGTCCTGGAGGACTTCGACCACCTGTACCGGTACGCCAACCTCTACGAGATGATCGAGCACCGCAAGGCGGAGTCGATCGTCGACGGACTGACCGAGGTCATGCCGGGCCGGCCCACCAAGTACCACCACCGCCACCCGGCCGACAACGTCCGCGACCCGTACGACAAGGACCGGACGGACCCGCTGTCGAAGCTGCACGCCCTGACGATCATGTCGGCGGAGCAGCAGACCATGAACTTCTACATGAACACCGGCCCCACCTACATGGAGCCGATCGCCCGCCAGCTCTACCAGGAGATCGGCCTGATCGAGGAGGAGCACGTCACCCACTACGAGTCCCTGGTCGACCCGGGCGAGACGTGGTGGGAGCAGCTGGTCAACCACGAGTACAACGAGTGCTACCTGTACTACTCCTTCATGGAGCAGGAGAGCGACCCCAAGGTCAAGGCGATCTGGGAGCTGCACCTGAACATGGAGCTGGAACACCTGCACACCGCCTGCGAGCTGATGCGCCGTCACGACGGCCGGGAGCCGCAGGAGATCCTCGCGCCGGAGCTGCCGAACGTGCTCACGTTCGAGCCGAACAAGCAGTACCTGCGCGAGCTGCTGGAGACCCAGATGGACCTGACCACCCTGGGCGCCGGGTATGTGCGCGAGGCCCATGAGCGGTTCGAGAAGCTGCAGGAGCAGATCCACGGCGGCGAGGAGCCGCCGAGCGAGCGCGTCATGGCCGAGCACGACGCCATGTTCGGCCGCGAGTACCGGGTGCAGTCCGAGGGCGAGCACCCCGACCCCGCGATGCGCGAGAACTGAGGCGGCCGTCATGACCGATCTCCACACCCCCCAGGCCGGCGACGACCGGGCACCGGACGCCGACGTCGTGGCGCTCCTGATGCGCCAGCACGGCGACATCCGCAACCTGTTCGACGAGGTGGAGGCCAGTACGGGCGAGGAACGCCGGGACGCGTTCCGGCGCCTGGTGCGGCTGCTGGCCGTGCACGAGACCGCCGAGGAGGAGGTCGTCCACCCCTTCGCCCGCCGGTCGCTGCCCGGCGGCGAACAGGTCGTGGAGGACCGGCTCGCCGAGGAACGCGCGGCCAAGGAGACCCTCGCGGCCCTGGACGACATGGACACCGACGACCCGGAGTTCCTGCCCCGGCTGCGGCAGCTGCGCACGGACGTGCAGGAACACGCCCGGGCCGAGGAGCGCTACGAGTTCACCCACATCCGCCGCAGCACCGACACCTCGGGCCTCGCCTCCATGGCCAAAGCCGTGAAGGCCGCCGAGGCCATGGCCCCCACCCGTCCGCACCCCGGCGTCGAGTCCGGCGCGGCCAACGTGGCCCTCGGGCCCGTGGCCGCGCTGATGGACCGCACCAAGGACGCGGTCCGCAAGGCCATGGGCAAGGACTGACCCGGTTCGGAAGTCCGCACCACGGGAGGTGCCGTCGTGGTGCGGACTCGCGGTCCGCGCGGCTCCTGGGAGCCCTCCTCAGTCGCGGACAGACCCTGTCCGCAAGCCCCGATACCGTCCCCTCATGACGAACACCAAGCGGAGCGTCGCGCGTACCGCACCCCACCTCGGGGTGCGGGCCCTCAACCGTGCCACCCTCGACCGGCAGCTGCTCCTGCGGCCCGCGCGGATGTCCGCCGCCGGCGCCGTCGAGCACCTGGTCGGTCTGCAGGCGCAGAACGTCAAGCCCCCGTACTACGCGCTCGCCGCCCGGCTCGACGGGTACACCCCGGAGGACCTGTCGCGGCTCATGGCCGACCGCGAAGTCGTCCGGATCGTCACGATGCGCTCCACCATCCACACCCACACCGCGGCCGACTGCCTCGCCCTGCGGCCGCTGACGCAGCCCGCGAGGGACCGGGAGCTGGCGAACTTCCGCAAGGGCCTCGTCGGCGTCGACCTGGACCGGCTCGACCGCCTGACCCGCGACCTCGTCGAGGCCGAGCCGCGCACCATGAAGCAGCTGCGCGAGGCCCTGAGCCAGGAGTGGCCCGACGCCGACCCGCAGGCCCTGGGCGTCGCCGCCCGCTGCCGTCTGCCGCTCGTGCAGGTCACCCCGCGCGGCCTGTGGGGCAGGAGCGGGCAGGTCAGCCTCACCACCGCCGAGCAGTGGCTCGGGCGCCCCCTCGGGGAGCCCGCCACGCCCGACACGGTCGTCTGGCGCTACCTCGCCGCCTTCGGCCCGGCCTCCGTGCGGGACATGCAGACCTGGGCCGGACTGACCCGCCTGGGCGAGGCCTTCGAGCGCCTGCGCCCGCGGCTGGTGACCTTCCACGACGACAGGGGCACCGAACTCTTCGACCTGCCGGACGCCCCGCGCCCCGACCCGGACACCCCGGCCCCGCCGCGCTTCCTGCCCGAGTTCGACAACCTGCTGCTCTCCCACGCCGACCGCACCCGTGTCGTCCCGGCCGAGCACCGCGGCCGCAGCTGGCAGGGCAACATCGCCTACCGCACCCTCCTCGTCGACGGCTTCCTCGCCGGTCTGTGGCGGCTGGAGGAGGACGCCCTCGTGATCGAGCCCTTCGAGCGGCTGGGCACGGCCCGACGCGGGGAGGTCACCGCCGAGGGGGAGCGGATGCTGAAGATCATGCACCCGGACACGACGTACGACATCCGCTTCGGCACGGTACGCAAGTGAGCGGTGAACGATCCGGGATCGCGGGCGAGCGGGGCCGACCGGCCCGGACCCGGACATGGAGAGGGGGCGTTGCGGGCTGCTCGTGGAAGCTCGCAACGCCCCCTGGTCTTTTCACCCGAGGGTTGCCCGGGAGTCAGTCGGTCACGAGTTGACCTGCGTCGTGACCAGGTTCGAGAAGGTGGTCAGCCGGGTGTAGACGCCCGGGTAGCCGGCCTGGGCGCAGCCTTCGCCCCAGGAAGTGATGCCTGCCAGGACGCCCCCGACGAGCAGGGGGCCGCCGCTGTCGCCCTGGCAGGTGTCCACGCCGCCGGAGGTGTATCCGGCGCACACCATGTCGCTCTGCACGAAGTCGGAGCCGTAGGCGCTGCCGCACCCCGAGTCGGACACGGTGGGTACGGTCGCGGTGCGCAGCTGGTTGGAGGAGCTGCCGCCGGAGGAGGTGGTGCCCCAGCCGAGGATGCGGGCGGTGGTGCCGGCCGCGTACACCGAGGTCTGGGAGGAGGACACGTACTTGGCCGGGGTGTACGGCATCGACGTCGACAGCGTCAGCACGGCCACGTCGTCGCCGTTGGTGGCGTCGGTGTAGCTCGGGTGGATCCATATCCTGCTGACTCTGCTGACGGTGCCGTTGGTGCCGTTGCGGTAGGTCCGGCCGCCGACGACGCGGACGCTGCTGGTGGTCTCACCGACCATGCAGTGCGCGGCGGTGACCACCTTCGTGGGCGAGACCAGCGTGCCGCCGCAGAACTGGCTCTGCGAGGCGTCCGTGATCTGCATGACGAACGGGTACGCGGTCGTCGTGGTCGTGGTGCCGCCGACGATCGGCTGGGGCGCGGCCACGGCCGTGGGGGCGGCGAGCAGCGCGGTGGTGGCGGCGGCAGCGGTCGCCGCGACGACGGCGGCGGCCTTCTTGGCGGCGTTGAGCCCGAACATGGGTCTCCTTGGGGAGTTGCCGGTGGGGGGTCGCGCGGGTGGGGTGGAGCACGGGGACCCTGACGCCGTTGTTCGGATCTCCGTGTGCCCGGCGAGCGGCACGCCCCCAAGCTAGGGCTCGGCGCCGAGGGCCCCCAATGAGGGAACCCCCTAGGGGAGTTGGGCAGGGAAAACCCTCGGTGCGGCGCCGTAAACCCAGGTCGGGTCAGGTGCTGCGGCGGCCCGCGGCCAGCCGGACGATGTCCACCCGCGAGCGGATGCCCAGCTTGCGGTAGACCCGGGTGAGGGTCGCCTCGACGGTCTTGACGCTGATGAACAGGCGGCCGGCGATCTCCCGGTTGGTGGCGCCCTCCATCACGAGCGAGGCGACCTGACGCTCCATCGAGGCGAGCCCCTCCAGCGCGTCGAGCGCCACGGGCGGCGTGACGGAGGCCGGTTCCACCGCCGCGGTCCCGGCGGTGACGGCCGCGTCGACCTGCCGCAGCCAGGGCATCGCCCGGCAGCGCCGGAACAGCCGGGCGGCCTCGTCGTACGACGCCGGCCCGGGAAGGGCGGTACCGCCCGGGCGCGGGTGGGCGACGGCCCGGTCGCGCAGCCGGGCCAGCACGAACGCGGCGCGGGCCTCCTCCAGGCCGTAGCCGAGCCGCCCGAGCCGGTCCTGCACCGACGTCAGCCGGACCACGGCCGCCTCGTGCTCGCCGCGCGCCGCCCGCACCAGCGCCTCGGCCCGGTCCAGCACGGCCAGCACGCTCTCCCGGCCCAGCCGCAGCGCGTGCACCCGGGCCGTGTCGATGACGTCCTGCGCCTCGCCCGGCTCGCCGATGCGGACCAGGGCCTCGGCGAGGTCGCCGTGCCAGCGGCCGCGCGCCGGGTCGTTGATGCCGAGGCCCTGCTCCAGCTCCCGCACGCGGCGCAGCGAACGGACCGTGCCCGCCGGGTCCCCGGCCACCAACTGGGCGTAGCCCAGGGCCGCCAGGGCCCTGGAGAGGTACATCTGGTCGCCGTCGACCTCGGCGTGGTCGGCCGCCTCGCGGGCGAGCGCCAGGGCCCGGTCGACGTCCCCGGCGGAGGCCTCCGCGAGCGAGGCCAGCATGGCGGAGGCACCCTCGCCGATCCCGGCGTCCCGGGCCAGGCGCAGGCTCTCGCGGGCGAGGTCCAGGGCCCGGCCGCAGTGCCCGGAGCGCAGCTCGGTGTCGGCGAGGAAGCGCAGGAAGTGCACCTCGCTCTCGACCATGCCGCGGCGCCGCACCTCGCGCAGCAGCGCCGTGATGGTCGCGCGCGCCTCGGGCAGCTGGTCACTCATGATCAGCCAGCGGAAGCGGGCCGAGCCGGCGCCGTTGTGATGGCAGGCCACGTACGGGTCCTGGGGCTCCTTCAGGGCCCGCTTGACCGTCGCGGGGGCGTCCGGGTGGCCCATCAGGGTCTCCGTGGAGGCCTGGAAGGACAGCGCCATCAGCTCCGTGCGCCGGTCCTCGCCGCGGGCGGCCAGCTCCGCCGCGTGGGCGGCCTCCTGCCGGGCCTCGGCGAAGTCGCCCTCCACGACCAGGGCGCGCCAGGCGAGCTGGTAGCGGACCAGGGCGAGCAGCCGCGGGTCGTCGCCGGCGTCGGCCAGCACCTGCGGGAAGACGGCGTCGACCTCGCCGAGCGCCTGCCCGGCCGCCTCGATGACCACCATCCAGGCCCGCACCCGCTCCGCCGGCACGGTGGCCCGGGTCAGCACGTCCCGGGCGATGTCCCGGGCGAGATCGGCCTCCCCGGCGGTGATCGCGTCCTCGGCGGCCTGCAGCCGCCGCTCGTCAGGGCCGGGGACGCTGTCCGCCGGGGTGTGCCGGGCCGCCAGCAGCCCGAGCGAGGCGGCCACCGACGGGGCGCCGCGGTCCCGGGCCAGCGCACCGGCCTCGGCGAGCCGGGCCGCCACCTCCGGGTCGGTGCCGGTGGTGGCCAGGGCCAGGTGCCGGGCCCGCTCGATCGGGTCGGAGGCCGCCGTGGACAGCGCCGCGTGCACGGCCCTGCGCTCCTGCGCGGGGGCCTCCGCGTACAGCGCGGCCGAGATCAGCGGATGCGCGAACCGCAGGGCCGGGGCCTCCGGGTCGGTGGCCAGCAGCCCCAGGGCCGCCGCCTGGGCGGTCTCGGCCTCGGCGTGCTCCCGCCCGGCCGCGTGCAGCAGCGCCAGGGTGGGCCGGGCACCGGCGCTGGCCACCAGGAGGGTGCGACGGGCCTCCTCCGACAGCATCTCCAGTCGGCTCAGCACCAGTGCCCGCAGCGAGGTGGGCACCGGCAGCGGCTCGCCGGGCCGGGGCCGGGCCGGGCTCTCGGCCAGGGCACGGCCCAGTTCCAGCGCGAAGAGGGGGTTGCCGCCGCTGGTGCGGTGGATGTCGCGGATCGTGGAGCGGGACAGGGGGGTGTAGCCGCGGTGGTCCAGCAGCGCGGAGACCTGCGTACGGGTGAGCGGGCCCAGCCGCACGGCGAGGGTGTCGGGCGGGGACGCGCGTAGATGGCGGTCGTACTCCTCGCCCTCGGTCCGCACCGCGGACAGCATCTGCACGGGCGTGTCGCCGAGCCGGCGGGCGGCGAAACCGAGCAGTTCGGCGCTGGCCGCGTCCAGCCACTGCAGGTCGTCGGCGACGACCAGCACCGGGCCCTTCACGGCCAGGGCGCGCAGCGCCGAGAGCACGGCGAGGCGCAGCGCGAGCCCGTCGCGCTGCAGGGTGGACTCGCCGCGGCCGGTGAGCGCCGACTCCAGGGCCGTGCGCTGGGCGGCGGGCAGATGGCCGGATACCTCGTCGAGGACCAGGCCGAACAGATCGGCCAGGGCCAGGAAGGGCAGATGGGATTCGGACTCCGTGGCCGAGCAGCGCAGGACGGTGCGGTCCGGGCCGTTGTAATCCGCGGCCAGTGCCCGCAGGATCGTCGACTTTCCTATTCCGGCCGGGCCGTGGAGCAGCACACTGCCGCCCCGGCCGAGCTGGTCACGGGCCGAGGCGAACAGCTCCTCCCGGCCGATGACCAGGTCCGGGCGGTTCCTGGGAGGCTCCTGGAAGTCCCGTCGAACGGTCACCTCTGTCCTCCCTGTGTCGTGTCCTGGCCAATATTAGGCAACAGCTCTTTGAATTTCGGACGGACGCTGTGGTGAGGGAAATAACAGCCCGTGTCGGCGGACGAATTCACCGGCCTCCCGAATGCGCCGGAACACCGCTCCCGGTGGCACGTCAGCGCCCTGACGAACAGGTCAGACCGGTGGAAAACAGCAGAAACCTCAGGGCAACCACCCGGCCCGGCGTGCGGCGACCACGGCCTCGCCCCGGGTCCGGGCCCGCAGTTTGCGCATGGCCGATCTGAGATACCCCTTGACGGTTTCGGCCGTCACTCCCAGGCGCTGGGCGGCGACCGCGTTCGTGGCCCCGTCGGCGACACACGCCAGCACGTCCACCTCCCGGGGCGCGAGCCGGACCCGGGGCGAGGGGCCGGCACCGGGACCGGCCGCACCCGGGCCGGCCGCCAGCAGCGCGCACGCGCCGAGCAGCTCGGCCCGCAGCCCCGGGTCCGCGATCCGCGGAGCCAGCGCCCGCAGCGCCGCGTGGGCCTCCCGCACCTGCTCCCAGCCGGCGCCCGGCCCACCGCCGGCGGCGAGCGTGCGCGCCTCGTCCCGCAGGACCAGCGCCCGCTCCACGTCCCGCGCCGCCTCCACGGCCGCGTCCAGCATCCGCCCGCCCAGCGGCTGAGCCGTGCGCAGCGCCCCGTAGAGCACCCCGCGCACCCGGTGCCGCACCACCACCGGCACGGCCAGCACCGAGCGCAGCCCCTCCACGGCCACCGGGGCGTCGTACTCATGGCTGATCTGCCGCGAGGCGGAGTAGTCGGTCACCACGCACGGCCGCGACAGCGCCACCGTCTTGCCGCCCAGGCCGGTCCCGGACGTCACCACCAGCGACCGCAGCGCGTGCGTCGCGGTGCCGCTCAGTTCGCTGATGCGCATCTGCCGCCCGGCCTCCAGCAGGCCGCCGAAGGCCACCGGGAGGCCGGTGGCGCGGCGCAGGCGCAGCAGCGCGTTGCGCACCTCGACCGCGTCGGACGCCTCTGCCGTCACCTGTTCGCCCCTTCACTCCGGCGCCTGTGCGGGCGCACCCCCCGTTCGGGGGTAGTGAGACCCGCATCACGGATTACACGATGGCTCAGAGCCGCCCGGCAATGGTCCGGCACCGAGGAGGACGCATGACATCGGCGACGGAGCTGTTCCGCAGCGCGCGGGACTTCCTGCTGGAACACCGCGAGGACTACGCCACCGCCTACGGGGGTTTCCGCTGGCCCCGTCCCGAGTACTTCAACTGGGCCCTCGACTGGTTCGACGAGATCGCCGACGGCAACGCCCGCACGGCCCTGCACATCGTCGAGGAGGACGGCCGCGAGACGCAGCTGTCCTTCGGTGAGATGTCCGTGCGGTCGGCGCAGTTCGCCACCTGGCTGCGCGCCCGGGGCGTGCGCGCCGAGGACCGGATCCTCGTCATGCTCGGCAACCAGGCCGAACTGTGGATCACCGCCCTCGCGGCGATGAAGCTGCGCGCGGTGGTCATCCCGGCCACCCCGCTGCTCGGCCCCGCCGACCTGCGCGACCGGGTGGAGCGCGGCCGGGTCCGGCACGTCATCGCCCGCCCCGAGGACGCCGGGAAGTTCGCCGAGGTCCCCGGCGACTACACCCGCATCGCCGCCGGCGCGGCCGGCGCCGTGCCGGCCGGCTGGCTGCCGCTGGACGACGCCTACGGCGCCTCCGCCGACTTCACGCCCGACGGCCCGACCCGGTCCGACGACCCGCTGATGCTCTACTTCACCTCGGGCACCACCGCCCGGCCCAAGCTGGTCGAGCACACCCACACCTCGTACCCGATCGGCCATCTGTCGACCATGTACTGGATCGGCCTGAAGCCGGGCGACGTGCACCTGAACATCTCCTCCCCGGGCTGGGCCAAGCACGCCTGGTCCAACCTCTTCGCCCCCTGGAACGCCGAGGCGACCGTCTTCCTGCACAACTACACGCGCTTCGACGCCGCCCGGCTCATGGCCGAGATGGACCGGGCCGGCGTCACCACCTTCTGCGCCCCGCCGACCGTGTGGCGCATGCTCATCCAGGCCGACCTGACCCAGCTGCGCACCCCGCCCCGCGAGGTCGTCGCCGCCGGGGAGCCGCTCAACCCGGAGGTCATCGAGCAGGTCCGCCGCGCCTGGGGCGTCACCATCCGGGACGGCTTCGGCCAGACCGAGACGGCCGTCCAGGTCGCCAACAGCCCCGGCCAGCCGCTCAAGACGGGCTCGATGGGCCGGCCCAGCCCCGGCTACCGCGTCGAGCTGCTCGACCCCGTCTCGGGCGCGCCCGGCGCCACCGAGGGCGAGATCGCGCTCGACCTCTCGGACCGCCCGGTCGGCCTGATGACCGGCTACCACGGCGACGCCGACCGCACGGCGGAGGCGATGGCCGGGGGCTACTACCGCACGGGCGACATCGCCTCCCGCGACGCCGAGGGCTACCTGACCTACATCGGCCGCAGCGACGACGTCTTCAAGGCCTCCGACTACAAGATCAGCCCCTTCGAGCTGGAGAGCGCGCTGCTGGAGCACGAGGCGGTGGCCGAGGCGGCGGTGGTGCCCGCCCCGGACGAGGTGCGGCTGTCGGTGCCGAAGGCGTACGTCGTCCTGGCGGACGGCTGGGAGCCCGGGCCGGACACGGCGAAGGTCCTGTTCGAGCACTCCCGCGAAGCCCTCGCCCCCTACAAGCGCATCCGCCGCCTGGAGTTCGCCGACCTGCCCAAGACCGTCTCGGGCAAGATCCGCCGGATCGCGCTGCGCGAGGCCACGGCGGCCGGCTCGGACGCCGAGTACCGCGAGGAGGACTTCCGGTGAACTCCTACAGCCACGGCACCGGCACGACACCGCTGCTCGGCGACACGATCGGGGCGAACCTGGACCGAGCCGTGGCCGCCTGGCCGGACCGCGAGGCCCTGGTGGACGTGGTGTCCGGCCGGCGCTGGACCTACGCGCGCTTCGGCGCGGACGTCGACCGCCTGGCGTCGGCCCTGCTGGCCAGCGGTGTCGCCAAGGGCGACCGGGTGGGCATCTGGGCGGTCAACTGCCCCGAGTGGGTGCTCGTCCAGTACGCCACCGCCCGCATCGGCGCGATCATGGTGAACATCAACCCGGCCTACCGCACCCACGAGGTCGAGTACGTCCTGAAGCAGGCCGGGGTGTCCGTGCTGTTCGCCTCGCTCAGCCACAAGACGAGCGACTACCGGGCGATGGTCGACCAGGTGCGGGACCGCTGCCCCGGGCTGCGCGAGGTCGTGTACTTCGGCGACCCGGGCTGGGAGAGACTGCTGGCCCGGGCGACCCCCGACCCGGCGTTCCCGGAGCTGTCCTGCGACGACCCCATCAACATCCAGTACACCTCGGGCACCACGGGCTTCCCCAAGGGCGCCACCCTCTCCCACCACAACATCCTCAACAACGGCTACTTCGTGGGGGAGTTGCTCGCCTACTCCGAGCAGGACCGGATCTGCGTGCCGGTGCCCTTCTACCACTGCTTCGGCATGGTCATGGGCAACCTCGCCGCCACCTCGCACGGCGCCTGCATCGTCGTCCCGGCCCCGTCCTTCGACCCCGCGGCGACCCTGGACGCGGTCCAGCAGGAGCGCTGCACCTCGCTCTACGGCGTCCCGACCATGTTCATCGCGGAGCTGAACCTCCCCGGCTTCGCCTCCTGGGACCTGTCCTCCCTGCGCACCGGCATCATGGCGGGCTCGCCCTGCCCGGTGGAGGTGATGAAGCGGGTCGTGGCCGAGATGCACATGGCCGAGGTCGCCATCTGCTACGGCATGACCGAGACGTCCCCGGTCTCCCTGCAGACCCGGCGCGACGACGACCTGGAGCACCGCACGGGCACCGTCGGCCGCGTCCTGCCGCACCTGGAGGCCAAGGTCGTCGACCCGGCGAGCGGAGTGACGCAACCCCGCGGACAAGCGGGCGAGTTGTGCACCCGCGGCTACAGCGTGATGCTCGGCTACTGGGACGAGCCGGAGAAGACCGCCGAGGCGATCGACGCCGGCCGCTGGATGCACACCGGCGACCTCGCCGTCATGCGCGAGGACGGCTACGTCGAGATCGTCGGGCGCATCAAGGACATGATCATCCGGGGCGGGGAGAACATCTACCCCCGCGAGATCGAGGAGTTCCTCTACGCCCACCCCAAGATCCAGGACGTCCAGGTCGTGGGCGTCCCGCACGAGCACTGGGGCGAGGAGGTGCTGGCCTGCGTCATCGCCCGCGACCCGGACGACCCGCCGACCCTGGAGGAACTGCGTGCCTTCTGCGCGGGGCGGCTCGCGCACTACAAGGTCCCCAGCCGGCTGCAGGTCCTCGACTCCTTCCCCATGACGGTGTCCGGAAAGGTGCGGAAGGTGGAACTGCGCGAGCGCTACACCGTCTGACGACCGCGGGGGCGTTCGGTGGCACGGCAGCCCCGGCCCGTAAGATCGGCGCCCTTGGGGGGTGACACATGGTCAAGCGGCGGCCCGGTACGACGCCCACGCTGGAGCAGGTGGCCGCGCTCGCCGGCGTCGGGCGGGGCACGGTCTCCCGCGTCATCAACAACGAGGCGGGCGTCAGGGAGTCCACCCGCGTCGCCGTGCAGCGGGCCATCGCCGAACTCGGCTACGTGCCCAACCTGGCCGCGCGCTCGCTGGCCGGGCGGCGGGCCGACGCCGTGGCGCTCGTGATGACGGAGCGCGACTGGCGGCTGTTCGGCGAGCCGTTCTTCTCGGAGACGGTCACCGCGGTCGGCGACGCGATCGCCGAGACCCCGGTGCAACTGCTGCTCACGCTGGTCCGCACGGACGCGGAGCGGCAGCGGTTCGTCGAGTACGCGCGCGGCGGCCGGGTCGACGGCGTGCTGCTGATGTCGGTGCGCGCCGAGGACCGGCTGCCCGACATGCTCGCCGACGCCGGCCTGCCCACCGTCCTGCTGGGCCGCCGCTCCGGCGACGAGCAGATCACCTACGTCGACGCGGACAACGTCGGCGGCGCCCGCGAGGCGGTGGACCACCTGCTGCGCGGCGGCCGGCGGTCGATCGCGACGATCACCGGCCCGCTCGACATGTACGTCGCCCGGTGCCGCCTGCGCGGCTACCGGCAGGCACTGGAGCGGGCGGGGCTGCCCGCGTCCGGCTCCCGGACCGTCGAGGGCGACTTCACCGAGGCGAGCGGACGCCGGGCGATGGCCGAACTCCTGGAGCGCCACCCGGACGTGGACGCGGTCCTCGCCGCCTCCGACACCATGGCCGCCGGTGCCCTGGCCGTGCTGCGCGCGGCGGGGCGCCGGGTGCCCGACGACGTGGCGGTCGTCGGCTTCGACGACTTCGAGCTCGCCCGGCACACCGACCCGCCGCTGACCACCGTCCGCCAGCCGCTGGAGCAGATCGGCCGGACGATGGTGCGGCTGCTGCTGGAGGAGATGGAGCAGCCGGAGGTGGCGTGGCGCCATGTGATCCTGCGGACGCAGCTGGTGGTGCGCGAGTCGGCGTGAGGCCGTCCGGGAGCGCTCCCAACTCCTGAGCGCCCCCTGCCCGTTGGGCAGGTCCGCCGGAGCACCCCACTGACCTGCGGCTTCGAAATACATTCGACGGATTCCCGTCTAACGGGTTGTCAGGGACATGGGATGGCTCCTACAGTCGCGTCCGAAACCGGTGAGGTGGGAGCGCTCCCATCAGTGGGGAGGTGGGAGCGCTCCCGAACTCCGAAGCCGCAGCACCTCCGTCATCCGGTTCCCACGGAGAGAGGCCCCCCGCATGCGATCGTCACCGCACCGCCTCCGCACCGTCCGCGCCCTGTTCGGCGCGCTGCTCACCACGCTCGCCACCCTGGCGGCGCTCCTCGCCGCCACCGCGCCCGCCCGGGCGGACACGGTCGTCTGCGAGCAGTTCGGCTCGACCGTGATCCAGGGCCGCTACGTCGTCCAGAACAACCGCTGGGGCACCAGTGCCCCGCAGTGCGTCACCGCGACCGACACCGGCTTCCGGGTCACCCAGGCCGACGGCTCGGTGCCCACCAACGGGGCGCCGAAGTCGTACCCGTCGGTCTTCAACGGCTGCCACTACACGAACTGTTCGCCGGGCACCAACCTGCCGGCACAGCTCAGCACGATCTCCAGCGCGCCCAGCAGCATCTCGTACGGCTATGTCTCGGGCGCCGTGTACAACGCCTCGTACGACATCTGGCTGGACCCGACGCCCCGCACCGACGGCGTCAACCGCACCGAGATCATGATCTGGTTCAACCGGGTCGGGCCGATCCAGCCGATCGGCTCCCAGGTCGGCACCGCGTCCGTCGGCGGGCGCAGCTGGGAGGTGTGGACCGGCAGCAACGGGTCCAACGACGTGATCTCCTTCGTCGCGCCCTCGGCGATCTCCAGCTGGAGCTTCGACGTCATGGACTTCGTCGACCAGACGGTGGCCCGGGGGCTGGCGCAGAGCAACTGGTACCTGACCAGTGTCCAGGCCGGCTTCGAGCCGTGGCAGAACGGCGCCGGGCTCGCCGTGAACTCCTTCTCGTCCACCGTCAACACCGGGGGCCAGGACCCGGGCGGGCCCGGCGGTCCGGCGGCGGCCTGCCAGGTGGCGTACGAGGCCAACGTCTGGCAGGGCGGCTTCACCGCCGACGTGACGGTGAAGAACACCGGGTCGGCGGCGGTCGACGGCTGGAAGCTCGGCTTCACGCTGCCGTCCGGGCAGCGGGTGGCCAACGCCTGGAACGCGACCCTGTCCGGCACCTCCGGCGCCGTCACGGCGAGCCCTGCCGCGCACAACGCGCGGATCGCGGCCGGCGGCACCCAGAGCTTCGGCTTCCAGGGCACGTACAGCGGCGGCTTCGCCGAGCCGGCCGGCTTCACCCTGAACGGCACGCCCTGCTCCGTCGCCTGACCCGCGGCGCACCGACCCGCTCCGGGCTCCGTCCTGCGCCGAGAGGGCGGACCCCGGAGCGTTCCACCCGCGGTCCCCGGGGGCGGCGCGTCACGTGCTGTCCCCGGGGGTGCCGAAGCGGGCACCGTCCCGGGAGCCCGCAGCGCGCCGTCGCGGACTCGCGTACGACCGGCCGCCCTCGAGTTCCGAACCGGGTGCCAGGGGCACCGACCCCCGCACCACGCACCGGCCCCGGCACCCGCACCGCCCTCCGGAGGCCGCACCCCAGGCCACCACCGAGACGCACCACCCGCCGCCCCTGCGGCCCGCACCACCCCCGCCCCTCCGGCCCGCATCCGGAAAGGCTCCGCCATGACCCCGCCCCTTCCCGAAGCTCCCACCCGCCGCTCCACCCGACGCCCGGCGTTCGTCGCCGCGCTGTGCGCCGCCGCGCTCGCCGTGACCGGGCTCACCGCCGCCGCCCCGCCCGAGCGGGACACCGTGCGGGCCGCCGCCGTGCTGCCCTACCAGGACCCGGCCCTGCCCGTGCCGCAGCGGGTCGAGGACCTGCTGGGCCGGATGACGCTCGACGACAAGCTGGGCCAGATGACGCAGATAGAGAAGGACGCCCTGGTCCCGCGCTCCGACCTGGCCACCTACCGCATCGGCTCGGTGCTCTCCGGCGGCGACTCCACGGTCAGCCCCAACAACGCCCAGACCTGGGCCGACACCTACGACACCCTCCAGCGCACCGCCCTGAGCACCCCGCTCGGCATCCCGATGATCTACGGCATCGACGCGGTGCACGGCCACAACGCGGTGCGCGGCGCGACGATCTTCCCGCACAACATCGGCCTCGGCGCCACCCGCGACCCCGCGCTCGTGCAGCGGATCGGGCGCGCGGTCGCCGAGGAGGTGGCCGGCACCGGCATCGACTGGTCCTTCGCGCCCTGCCTGTGCGTGGCCCGCAACGACCGCTGGGGCCGCACCTACGAGTCGTTCGGCGAGACGCCCGAACTGCCCACCGCCATGACGTCGTTCATCACCGGCCTCCAGGGCGGCACCCTGGGCGGCGACCCGGCCTCCGTGCTCGCCACCGCCAAGCACTACCTCGGCGACGGCGGCACCACCGGCGGAGTCGACCAGGGCAACACCCAGCTCACCGAGGCGGAGCTGCGCGCGATCCACCTGCCGCCCTTCAAGGAGGCGGTCGGGCGCGGCGCGGGCTCGGTGATGCTGTCCTACAGCAGCTGGAACGGAGTTCGCTCGCACGCCCACAAGTACCTGGTCACCGACGTACTCAAGGGCGAGCTGGGCTTCACCGGGTTCGTCGTCTCCGACTGGGCCGCCGTCGACCAGCTCGACGGGCAGACCGGGTTCACCGGCGCCGAGATCGCCACCGCCGTGAACGCGGGCGTCGACATGGTGATGGTCCCGCACGACTACAAGAAGTTCCTGAGCCTGCTGCGCGGCGAGGTCACCGCGGGCCGGGTGTCCATGGCGCGGATCGACGACGCCAACCGGCGCATCCTGACGAAGAAGTTCCAACTCGGTCTGTTCGAGCGGCCGTTGACCGACCGGTCGTACACCTCCACGGTCGGCTCGGCCGCCCACCGCACCCTCGCCCGGCAGGCGGTGCGCGCCTCGCAGGTGCTGCTCAAGAACGACGGCGACATCCTGCCGCTGCCGAAGACGGGCAAGCTGTTCGTCGCCGGGAAGTCCGCCGACGACATCGGCAACCAGAGCGGCGGCTGGACCCTCGGCTGGCAGGGCCGCAGCGGTCCCGTGACCGAGGGCACGACCGTCCTCCAGGGCATCCGGTCCGCCGTGGCCGACTCCTCCCGGGTCACCTACGACCGGTACGGCAACGGCATCGACGGCAGTTACACGGCCGCCGTGGCCGTCGTAGGGGAGACCCCGTACGCGGAGATGCGCGGCGACCGCCCCGACGGTATGGGCCTCGACCAGGAGGACCTGCAGACCCTGGCCCGGCTGAAGGCGAGCGGGGTGCCCGTCGTGGTGGTGCTGGTCTCCGGCCGGCCGCTGGACATCGCAACCCAACTGCCCGACTGGAAAGCCTTGTTGGCGGCCTGGCTGCCCGGGACGGAGGGCGGCGGCGTGGCGGACGTGCTGTTCGGCGACCACGCGCCGACCGGCAAGCTGCCCATGAGCTGGATGCGCAGCGCCTCCCAGCAGCCCGTCAACGACGGCGACGGCAAGAGCCCGCTCTTCCCCTACGGGCACGGCCTGACCTACGGCACGAACCCCGGTCCGGACCCGGATCCCGATCCCGACCCGACCCCGGCCAAGGCCTGCACCGCCACCCACAAGCTGGTCAACTCCTGGCCGGGCGGCCACCAGGCGGAGGTCACCGTCAAGAACACCGGCACCGGCCCGATCACGGGCTGGACGGTCGACTGGGACCTGGGCGGCGCGACCGTCACCAGCCTCTGGAACGGCACCCACACGGTCGCGAACGGCCGGATCTCGGTCCGCGGCACCGGCTCGGGCGGCACCCTCGCCGCCGGCGCCACCACCTCGTTCGGCTACACGGCGAGCGGCACCGCGGGCACCCCCGCCCCGCGCTGCACACCCGCCTGAACCGGACCCACGGTTCTCCCCACCGGTCGATCCCGCGGACGTCCCCACCCCGTCGTCCGCACCCCCGCACCCCCGCACTCAAGGAGAGCACATGACAGACCGGACCAGGCGCAGGGGCGCCGGCCCGCGCCGACCGCACCGCAGGCGGGCGGCGGCGCTGGCCACCGCGTTGAGCACCCTGCTGCTGGGGGCCGCGGCCCAGCTGTCCGCACCCCAGGCGTCCGCCGCCGAGGCACACGTCGACAACCCGTTCGCCGGCGCCTCGTTCTACCTGAACCCGGACTACGCCCGCCTCGTGGACGGGTCCATCGCCAAGACCTCCGACGCCGCGCTCAAGGCGAAGATGGAGAAGGTCAAGAGCTATCCGACGGCGGTCTGGCTGGACCGGATCGCCGCCATCCACGGCGGTGACGCCAACGCGGGCCGCAAGAGCCTCGCCGACCACCTCGACCTGGCGCTCGCCCAGAAGAAGCCCGGGCAGCCGCTCGTCGCGACCTTCGTCGTGTACGACCTGCCGGGCCGCGACTGCTCCGCGCTCGCCTCCAACGGTGAACTGCCGCTCACCGCGGCTGGGTTGGCGCGCTACAAGAGCGAGTACATCGACGAGATCGCCAAGGTCTTCGCCGACCCGAAGTACCAGGACATCCGCATCACCACGGTCATCGAGCCGGACGGCCTGCCGAACCTGGTCACCAACCTCTCCGACCCGGAGTGCGCCCAGGCCAAGAGCAGCGGCATCCAGGTCGACGCCATCCGGTACGCGCTGAACAAGCTGCACGCCATCCCGAACGTGTACACGTACATGGACTTCGCCCACTCGGGCTGGCTCGGCTGGGAAAACAACCTCTCCCAGACCACCCAGCTCTACACGGACGTCGTCAAGGGCACCACGGACGGCCTGCGCAGCGTGGACGGTCTGATCACCAACGTCTCCAACTACACGCCGCTCGCCGAGCCGTTCCTCCCCGACCCGAACAAGACGGTCGGCGGCAACCAGATCCGGTCCGGCAAGTACTACGAGTGGAACCCGAACTTCGACGAGTCGGACTTCACCAAGGCCGTGCACGCCTCGCTGGTGGCGCAGGGCTGGCCCGCCTCCACCGGCATGGTCGTCGACACCTCGCGCAACGGCTGGGGCGGCGCCGGGCGGCCGACCGCCGAGTCCACCAGCACGGTCCTCGACACCTACGTCAGCCAGTCCAAGGTGGACCGCCGCGCCCACCGCGGCCTGTGGTGCAACGTGAACGGCGCGGGACTCGGGCAGCCCCCGCAGGCCTCGCCCGCCGGCTACCCGGAATCGCACCTCGACGCCTTCCTGTGGATCAAGCCGCCGGGGGAGTCGGACGGCGCGAGCAAGGACATCCCGAACGACGAGGGCAAGCGCCCCGACCCGATGTGCAACCCGGACTACACGGCGCCCAACGCGGGCGGCAACCCGACCGGCGCGATGCCCGACGCGCCGCTCGCCGGGCACTGGTTCCACGACCAGTTCTCGATGCTGGTGCGGAACGCGTACCCGGCCGTGCCCACCGACGGCGGCGGCAACCCGGACCCGTCCGACACCACGGCCCCGACCGCGCCGGCCGGCCTGCGGGCCACCGCGAAGACCGCGTCCAGCGTCTCCCTGGCCTGGACAGCGGCCACCGACAACGTGGGCGTCACCGGCTACGACGTCTACCGCGACGGCACCAAGGTCAGCGCCTCGCCCGTCACCGGGACCGCGTTCACCGACACCGGACTGAGCGCCGCCACGGCGTACAGCTACACCGTGCGCGCCCGGGACGCCGCCGGGAACGTCTCCGCTGCCTCGACCGCGCTGAGCGTCACCACCGAGGCGGGCGGCGGCGGACCCGACCCGGTCGGCGGCCTCAAGGTCACCTACAAGAACAACGACGCCTCGGCCACGGACAACGCCATCCGCCCCGGCCTGCGGATCGCCAACACCGGCAGCGCCTCCGTGGACCTGACCAAGGTCACCGCCCGCTACTACTTCACGCGTGACGGCGGCTCGTCCACCGTGAACGCCTTCTGCGACCACGCGGGCGTGGGCTGCTCCAACCTCACGCTGCGGGTGGTGCCGCTGAGCACGCCGGTCGCGGGCGCGGACGCCTACCTGGAGGTCGGCTTCAAGAGCGGCACCCTGGCCGCCGGCAAGGACACCGGCGACCTCCAGCTGCGCCTGGCCAAGTCCGACTGGTCCGCGTTCGACGAGACCGACGACCACAGCCGGACCACCACCGCCTCCTACGCCGACGCCCCGAGGATCCCCGCCTACCTGAACGGCGCCCTGGCCTGGGGTGCCCCGCCGGCCTGACCCGCCCCGAACCCCCGGGGAGACAACCGAACCCACCATCCCCACAGGAGAGAACATGGCTCGAAGCACCAGACGCCCCCTGTCCTTACTGGCGGTCCTGGTCACCCTGCTCAGCGGGCTCGGACTGGCCCTGATCGGCCAGAACAGCGCGCAGGCGCACGGCGTGACGATGACGCCCGGCTCGCGGACCTACCTCTGCTGGCTGGACGCCAAGACCAGCACCGGCTCACTGGACCCGACGAACCCCGCGTGCAAGGCCGCGCTCGCCGAGAGCGGCGCGTCGTCGCTGTACAACTGGTTCGCCGTGCTCGACTCCAACGCGGGCGGACGCGGCGCGGGCTACGTCCCGGACGGCAAGCTGTGCAGCGCCGGCGACCGCTCCCCGTACAACTTCACCGGCTACAACGCCGCCCGCGCCGACTGGCCCCGCACGCACCTCACCTCCGGGGCGACCGTCCGGATCAAGCACAGCAACTGGGCGGCGCACCCGGGGGACTTCCGGGTGTACGTCTCCAAGCCCGGCTACTCGCCCACCAAGCCGCTGGGCTGGGGCGACCTGGAGCTGGTCCAGACCGTCACCAACCCCCCGCAGTCCGGTTCGGTGGGCAGTGAGTCCGGCCACTACTACTGGGACCTGAAGCTGCCCTCGGGCCGCTCGGGCGACGCGATGATGTTCATCCAGTGGGTGCGCTCGGACAGCCAGGAGAACTTCTTCTCCTGCTCCGACATCGTCTTCGACGGCGGCAACGGCGAGGTGACCGGCATCCGCGGTTCGGGTGGCACCCCGGACCCGACGCCCACGCCGACCCCGACCCCGACGCCCACCGACCCGCACACCGGGTGCATGGCCATCTACAAGGTGACGAACTCCTGGGGCGGCGGCTTCCAGGGATCCGTCGAGGTGATGAACCACAACACCGCCGCGCGTGACGGCTGGGCCGTGCGCTGGCAGCCGGGTGCCGGAACCCGGATCAGCCAGGTCTGGAACGGCAGCCTGAGCACGGGCACCGACGGCACCGTCACGGTCAGGCACGCGGACCACAACCGCACGATCCCGCCGGACGGCACCGTCACGTTCGGCTTCACGGCCACCTCGACCGGGAACAACCTGCCGGTCGGCACGGTCACCTGCGTCAACCCGTAACACCGCGCACGCCGGCGCCGGTTCCCGCACCGCGGGGGCCGGCGCCGTCCTGTGCGCGGGCGCCTCAGGCGGCGAACGCCTCGGCCGGCTCGTTCACCGGCTGGGGAGTGCCCGTCAGATCGAGCACGAACAGGGGTACGCCCAGCGCGTCGGCGCGGGCGCGGGCCTCGTCGCCGTACCCGGCGAGGGAGAAGTAGACGCAGGCCGCGGACTCCGTCGTCGCGGTCAGCCACAGGCACTCCACGTCCCGCGCGTCCGCCGGGCGCACGGTCGGATCCACCTGGGCCAGCACGCCCCGCGCGGCGAGCCCGATGCCGGAGGACGGCCGCCGGTCGGCGCGCCGCACGTCCCGGTGGCCGAGCCAGCGCAGATACAGGGCGGCCGCGGTCACGGCGTCACGCGCGGTGCGGATGGTCACCGGCCGGAAGGCGGGGCGCACCGGCCGCGGCGGGATGTCGCCCGGGGCGTCGCGCACGCCCGCCACCGGCAAGCGCAGCACCGTGCCGCAGGGACAGCCCAGCTCCGGGCGCGGCCACGCGGAGGGCCGGTCGCAGGCCGCGCAGTGCACGGTCACCCACTCCTCCTCCCAGGACCGGTGGGTGACGGTGGCCGGCAGCGCCCGCGGATCGAGCGGGGGCGCGACGGGCGCTCCGCAGGCGCACGGATAGGACGGCACGGCGAAACGATGGGCGCGCCCACAGGCCGGGCAGCGCAACGGCACGCTCTCGGACATGCCTCCCATCGTCCACCCGCGGGCCCGCGCCTGTCCGTTGCTCCGCCCATCACCCCGGACCTCTCTTGACGGCTTTCCCGCACCCCCCTACATTGCTTCCAGATAGTAGAAACTATTTTCCGCAATGCGGAAGGTGCTCACGGCGGGGCGCGACGGGAGTGCGTATCCGACAGCCGAACCAGGAGTAGTTCCATGGCTCGTATGACCGCTGCCCGCGCGGCAGTCGAGATCCTCAGGCGCGAGGGCGTCACCGACGCGTTCGGTGTCCCGGGCGCGGCGATCAACCCCTTCTACGCGGCGCTCAAGGCCTCCGGAGGCATCGCGCACACCCTCGCCCGGCACGTCGAGGGCGCCTCCCACATGGCCGAGGGCTACACCCGGACCCACCCGGGCAACATCGGTGTCTGCATCGGCACCTCCGGCCCGGCCGGCACCGACATGATCACCGGTCTGTACTCCGCGACCGGCGACTCCGTCCCGATCCTGTGCATCACGGGCCAGGCCCCGACCGCCGTGATCCACAAGGAGGACTTCCAGGCCGTCGACATCGCCTCCATCGCCAAACCGGTCACCAAGATGGCCGTGACCGTCCTGGAGGCCGCGCAGGTCCCGGGTGTCTTCCAGCAGGCGTTCCACCTGATGCGCTCCGGCCGCCCCGGCCCGGTCCTCATCGACCTGCCGATCGACGTCCAGCTGACGGAGATCGAGTTCGACCCGGAGACGTACGAGCCGCTGCCGGTCTACAAGCCCGCCGCGAGCCGCGCCCAGGTCGAGAAGGCCCTCGGGATGCTGAACGCCGCCGAGCGGCCGCTGATCGTCGCCGGCGGCGGCGTCGTCAATGCCGACGCCTGCGAACTGCTCGTCGAGTTCGCCGAGTTGACCGGCACGCCCGTCGTGCCCACCCTCATGGGCTGGGGCATCCTGCCCGACGACCACGAGCTGAACGCCGGCATGGTCGGCCTGCAGACCTCGCACCGCTACGGCAACGCGACCTTCCTGGAGTCCGACTTCGTCCTCGGCATCGGCAACCGCTGGGCCAACCGCCACACCGGCAGGCTGGACGTCTACACCGCCGGACGGAAGTTCGTCCACGTCGACGTCGAGCCGACCCAGATCGGCAGGATCTTCGCCCCCGACTACGGCATCGCCTCCGACGCCAAGGCGGCCCTGGAACTGTTCGTGGAGGTGGCGCGCGAGACGAAGGCGGCCGGCCGGCTGCCCGACCGCTCCGCCTGGGCCGCGTCCGCGCAGGAGCGGAAGGCGACCCTCCAGCGCCGTACCCACTTCGACGACATCCCGATCAAGCCGCAGCGCGTCTACGAGGAGATGAACAAGGCCTTCGGACCGGAGACCCGGTACGTCTCCACCATCGGCCTCTCGCAGATCGCCGGCGCCCAGATGCTGCACGTCTACCGGCCCCGGCACTGGATCAACTGCGGTCAGGCCGGACCGCTCGGCTGGACCGTCCCGGCAGCGCTCGGCGTCGCCAAGGCCGACCCGGAGGCGTCCGTCGTCGCGCTCTCCGGCGACTACGACTTCCAGTTCATGATCGAGGAACTGGCCGTCGGCGCGCAGCACCGGATCCCGTACGTCCACGTCCTCGTGAACAACTCCTACCTGGGGCTGATCCGGCAGGCGCAGCGGGCCTTCGACATCGACTTCCAGGTCAACCTGGAGTTCGAGAACATCAACTCGCCCGAGCTCGGCGTCTACGGCGTCGACCACGTCAAGGTGGCCGAGGGCCTCGGCTGCAAGGCGATCCGGGTGACCGACCCGGCCGAGCTGGGCGCCGCGTTCGAAAAGGCCAAGAAGCTCGCCGCCCAGTACCGGGTCCCGGTGGTCGTCGAGGCGATCCTGGAGCGCGTCACCAACATCTCCATGTCCACGACCAACGACATCGGCAACGTCGTGGAGTTCGAGGAGCTCGCCACCGAACCGGGGCACGCCCCGACCTCGATCAGGACGCTGAAGGTCTGAAACCCGAGGGCCGGGGGCGGTCCGTCCGTGAGGACGGGCCGCCCCTCACGCATGCCCGGACGCGCGGATCACGCCCCGCCCCCGCCGCAGTAGGAGTAGCCCCCGTCACCGCCGCCCGCGCCGCGCGGCGAGTGCTTCAGCAGGGTCTCGCCGCCCACCTCGGCACGGCGGGCCCGGCCCGCCCGCAGGCGAAGCGGGGCACCAGCGGGCGCAGGTCCGGCTCGCCGCGCAGGGCCGCCGCCGGCAACCGGTCGTCATGACTCAGGTCGTGCCTGCTCGCGGGCGGGGGCCGGGTCCGCGGCAGGTCCCGGACAGGGCGGCGGGCGCCGCGTGTCGGGCCGAGCAGCGGCCGGCGCGGCAGGCCGGCCTTCGCGAGCGGGATGCGCGTCAGCGCGACGGCCGGCCGGATGGCGGGGTCCTTCACCAGGGCCCTCAGCCCGGCGGCTGGGGGACGGCCCGCGGGCCGCCGTCACCGTCGCCGTGGTGCACCTGCGTCCAGGGGCCTGGTCGAGGCCGATGCGCAGTGCGAACCCGGGCGGCTCCAGCGGCACCGCCGTACCGTCGCTCGTGGCCTCACCCCCGTGCCGGGCCCGCCCCCC
>NZ_JAPSKN010000066.1:23722-29982 GCF_031181705.1 Streptomyces sp. | reverse complement strand
CCACCCCGCCACGGCCGCGACGCCCGAAGCACCGCACCCCGCAAAGCCCCCCGACCCAGCGGCTACGAGTGCCCCAGCTCCGCCACCGACTCGTCCTCCGCGTCCGGCACGGACCCCGAGTCCGAAGCCGGACGCAGCGGGAACGGATCCACCCGCGTCTCGTCGATGACCGGCGGAGCCGGCTGCGGCGGGCGGGGCATGACGGCGGCCTCGGAGTGGCCGCCGCAGCCGTAGGCCAGGGAGACCACGCGGCCGTCGGCCGGGGAGAACTCGTTGGCGCAGACGCCGAAGGCCTGCCCCAGGGAGCCGCCGACGGGGACGAGGAAGCCGCAGCTGACACAGGCCGCCGGGGCCGACTGGGCCATGGGGGTCTTGGGGCCGAACGCCTCCTCCCAGCGGTCGGCCGCGCTGTGCAGGCCGTAGCGGGACAGGACGCGGGCCCGGCGCATGCCCAGTTCCTCGGCGACCGCCGCGATGGAGCCGCGGGAGGGCGAGACCGGCAGGCGGGCCGGGGGCCCCTCGGTGACGTCCGCGTCCTCGGCCTCCACCAGGTCGGCCATCTCGTGGGACACCGCCGAGTTCGGCGCCGGCTCGTCCTCGCCCGAGTAGCCGGGCTCCAGGCGCAGGTCCTCGGCGTCCGTCGGCAGCAGGTCGCCCGGCCCCATGTCGCCGGGGCGCAACCGCTCGCTCCACGGCACCCACTCGGGCGCGAGCACCGCGTCCGGGCCGGGCAGCAGCACCGCCTCGTCCACCGTGACGACCTTCGCGCGGGAGGCCCGGGCCACCGTCACGGCCCAGCGCCAGCCCCGGTAGCCGAGCTCGCGGCAGGCGAAGAAGTGCGTCACGACGCGGTCGCCCTCGGAGACCACGCCCACGTGCTCACCGACGATCCCGGGCGCGGCGGCCTCCTCGGCAGCGGCACGCGCGAGGTCGACGGCCTCGGCGCACAGACGGTCGGGGGTGCGGCTTCGCGTTGTCGCTGCGCTCACAGGTATCGCTTCTCTCCATACGCCGTCTCGAGTGCGCCACTCCCAGCGCCAAGGCGGACGGAGCGGACCAGGGGACCGCGTCGACGTCCTTCATCCATTCTGCGGGATGGCTGAGATACGCACGCTACCCTTCCGCCCCGCTTCGCGTACACCGACCGGTTCCCCGAGCGACAACCCGGACAGTCACCCCACAGGCCCTATACAAGCGGTAATGGCACTACCCACCGCGTTCTCGGGGCACTATGACGTCGTGGCAGCCGCGAAGACGCCCCAGGACGCCACCGGGACCGGTGGGTCGAAAGGGATCAAGGGAAGCAGCCGACCGAGCGGACCGGGCCGTCTGGGCGGCCCCCTCCGCGCGGTCGGCCGTGCCCTGCACTTCCCGGTGACCGGCACGGCGCGCGGCATCCGCAAGGCCACCCACGCGCACGGCGCCGGCGAGTCCGGCCTGGGCAAGCTGATCGAACTGCACGGCGTGAACGGCGCCGGCGACGTGATGATCACCGTCGCCCTCGCCTCGACCGTCTTCTTCTCCGTCCCGACCGACGAGGCCCGCGGGCGCGTCGCGCTGTACCTCGCCATCACCATGGCGCCCTTCACGCTCCTCGCGCCGGTGATCGGCCCGCTCCTCGACCGCATCCCGCACGGCCGCCGGGCCGCGATGGCCGGGGCGATGCTGGCCCGGGCGCTGCTCGCGCTGGTCCTGTCCGGCGCGGTGGTCAGCGGCAGCCTGCAGCTGTACCCGGCCGCGCTCGGCGTGCTCGTCGCGTCGAAGGCGTACGGCGTGGTCAGAAGCGCCGTCGTGCCGCGGCTGCTGCCACCGGGTTTCTCCCTGGTGAAGGCCAACTCGCGGGTCACCCTGGGCGGCCTGCTGGCCACCGGCGTCGCCGCGCCCATCGGCGCCGGCCTCCAGCAGATCGGACCGCGCTGGCCGCTCTACGGCGCCTTCCTGATCTTCGTGGCCGGGACGGTCCTGTCGTTCACGCTGCCGCCGAAGGTCGACTCCGCCAAGGGCGAGGACCGGGCCCTGCTGGCGGCGGACGAACAGCACCTGCACGGGCCGCACCGCAAACCGGTCAAGCGCCCCGGGCTGCGCACGGTCGGGCCGGCCGTCACCCACGCCCTGGGCGCCAACGCCTCCATCCGCTGCCTCACCGGCTTCCTGATCTTCTTCCTCGCCTTCCTGCTGCGCGAGCACCCGATCTCCGGCCAGAGCGCCGCCGTGTCCCTGGGGATAGTGGGCGTCTCCGCGGGCGCGGGCAACGCCCTCGGCACGGCGGTCGGGGCGTGGCTGCGCTCCCGGGCGCCGGAGATCATCATCGTGACGGTCGTGGCGTGCGTGCTGGGCGCGGCGCTCACGGCCGCGGTGTTCTTCAGCGCGGTCCTGGTCGCCGGCCTGGCCGCGATCGCCGGTTTCGCGCAGGCCCTGGCCAAGCTGTCCCTGGACGCGCTGATCCAGCGGGACGTGCCCGAACTGGTGCGGACCTCGGCCTTCGCCCGTTCCGAGACGCTGCTGCAGATGTCCTGGGTGCTGGGCGGGGCGGTCGGCATCGCCATGCCCCTCAACGGCACGCTCGGGCTCGCGGTGGGGGCGGCGATCGTCGGCGCCGGGTGGCTGGCGACCGTCCGGGGGCTGATCGGCTCGGCGCGGCGCGGGGGCTCGGGGCGGGCGCGTGTGGCGTAACCACGCGGTCACGTCACACCCCGCGTGGGAGCTCCGCCCGGCAGGCCCGATAGCCTTCCGCCATGAACACGTTGCAATCCGCTGTGCGACGCCGCCGCGCCGTCGCCGTCGCCGGTGTCGTATCCGCCGGACTGCTCGTCCTGTCGGCCTGTGACAAGCCGACGCCGATGGCCACGGTCACCGTGGGCAGCGACTCGGTGAACACCGAGGCCACCTGTGGTGGTGAGGGCGACGCGCTGAAGCAGTCCGACCTCACGCAGTGCCTGAAGGACAAGGGCGTCAAGAGCATCTCCGTCGACCCGGACGAGACCGTCCGGTTCGGTGTCGACCCGGAGATCGCCGACAAGGGCTGGACGATCCTGATGAACGGTCAGCCGCTGACCGACGCCAGCAAGAAGACGTACCGCACCATTCCGGGCAGCGTGTTCTTCAACGCCCAGTACGGCGCGCAGGGCAACTCGACGCTGGTCTCCATCAAGGAGGGCGACAAGGAGCCCTCGGGTCTGTGGAACTTCAAGCTGAAGAAGGACGCCTGATCGCTGCCGCCGGGCCTCGCCGGGTGCTGATCGCCACCGCGGTTCCCGTGGAGAGGGACGCGGTGGCGGCGGGCCTCGCGGTCGCCCACGGCGGCAGCGGGGCTCGGCTCGACACGGTCGCCGTCGGTGTCGGGCCCGCGCTTGCCGCCGCCTCCACCGCCTCCGCCCTCACCGCCGCCGCCCTTCAGGACAGGCCCTACGACCTCGTCGTGTCCGCCGGGATCGGGGGCGGGTTCCAGCCCGAGGCGCCCGTGGGGTCGCTGGTCGTCGCCGACGAGGTCGTCGCGGCGGATCTGGGGGCGGAGACCGAGGACGGGTTCCTCCCGGTCACCGAGCTGGGGTTCGGGACCGTCCGCCACCGGCCGCCCCCAAAGCTCGTGCGGCGGGTCGCCGAGGCCACCGGGGCCCGGGCCGGGGCCGTGCTCACCGTGTCCACCGTGACCGGGACGGCCACCCGGGCCGCCGCCCTGCGTGAGCGGCACCCGACCGCCCTCGCCGAGGCCATGGAGGGATTCGGGGTCGCCGAGGCCGCCGTCGCGCAGGGCGTGCCCGTGCTGGAGATCCGCGCGGTCTCCAATCCGGTCGGCCCCAGGGACCGGGACGCCTGGCGCGTTCCCGACGCGCTGGCGGCCCTGACGGAGGGGTTCGGGAAGCTCGCGCCCGTCCTGGAGAGTTGGAACCGGCATGACAGTTGAGCAGCTGCAGATCGCGTACTCGCCCTGCCCGAACGACACGTTCGTCTTCGACGCCCTGGCCCACGGCCGCGTCCCCGGCGCCCCCGCCCTCGACGTGACCTTCGCCGACATCGACATCACCAACGGCATGGCCGAGCGCGGCGAGTCCGACGTGCTGAAGGTGTCGTACGCGGTACTGCCCTACGTCCTCGACGACTACGCCCTGCTGCCCTGCGGGGGCGCGCTGGGGCGGGGCTGCGGGCCGCTGGTGCTGACGCGGGAGGCGGGCGTCGACCTGACGGGGCGGACCGTGGCGGTGCCGAGCGAGAAGTCCACCGCCTACCTGCTGTTCCGGCTGTGGGCCGCGGACACGCTGGCGGGTGGGGTCGGCGAGATCGTCGTCATGCCGTTCCACGAGATCATGCCGGCCGTGCGGGACGGGAAGGTCGACGCGGGGCTCGTGATCCACGAGGCGCGCTTCACGTACCACACCTACGGGCTGCACAAGCTCGCCGACATGGGCGAGCACTGGGAGCAGACCACCGGGCTGCCCATCCCGCTCGGCGCGATCATCGCCAGGCGGTCGCTGGGCGAGGAGCGGCTGCGACTGCTGGCCGACTCCGTCCGGGCGTCCGTGCGGGCGGCCTGGGACGACCCGGAGGCCTCCCGGCCGTACGTCATGGCGCACGCCCAGGAGATGGACCCGGCCGTCGCCGACCAGCACATCGGGCTGTACGTCAACGAGTTCACCGCCGACCTCGGCGAGGACGGCTACGCCGCGGTGCGCGGACTGCTGACGCGCGCGGCGGCCGAGGGGCTCGTACCGCCCCTCGGCCCGGACGCGCTGCGGTTCCCCTGAGCCGGCGGCTCCCAGGGCCTGTCGTCTGGATCACGCCGCAGACGCGCGGTCGACAGGCCCTGGGCCTCAGACGTCCAGCTGGTCGGCGACCGCGCGCAGCAGGCCGGCGATCTTCTTGCCTGCGGTCTTCTCGGGGTAGCGGCCTCGCTCCAGCATCGGCGTGATGTTCTCCAGGAGCGTCGTCAGGTCCTGGACGATCGAGGCCAGCTCGTCGGGCTTCTTGCGGGTCGCCGCCGCCACGGACGGGGTCGGGTCCAGGATCGTCAGGGACAGCGCCTGGTCGCCGCGCTGTCCGGCCACGACCCCGAACTCCACGCGCTGTCCCGGCTTGAGCGTCTCGACTCCGGCGGGGAGGACCGAGGAATGGACGAAGACGTCACCGCCGTCGTCGCGGGAGAGAAAGCCGAAGCCCTTCTCGCTGTTGAACCACTTGACCTTGCCGGTAGGCACGTCTGTCCTCGTCCTCGTACTCGTCGGAAAACTGCTTCTGAAACGGCTCTTGATAGCACTCGGGCGGGTCGTACGACCCGCCGGTACCAAGGCTAATGCTCTTGCAGCCGGTGACAAGACGTCACCCGGTTGTTCCTTCGCGCTGGGAACTACCCTGGTCGGGTGCGTGACAAAACCCAAACGAATTCCGCCGCGCCCGGTGACCGTCTGGTCCGTGCCGGAGCCGTCGTCTTCTTCATCGGCGCCGTGGCCACACTGGTCACGGTCGCCCCGCTGTTCCTCGGAACGGAACCCTTTCCGACGTACATGTTCGGATTGAGCATGCTCATGGCGGTCGGATTCCTGATGGCCGGTGCGGGAGTGCTGCGTTCCGTCGCGGCCGGCCGGCGTCAGGCGCGCGCGGGGCGGTAGTCCGAAAGCCACCCCGGGAATTCGCTCAGGTCGGTGAGGACGACGTCCGCGCCCGCCGCGCGCAGTTCCTCCGGGGAGCAGGGGCCGGTCGCCACGGCGACGGAGAGGGCGCCGGCCGTGCGGGCCCCGCGGACGTCCCCGACGTGGTCGCCGACGTAGACGGCCGCCCCGTGCTCGCGCAGGGCCTCGGCCTTCTGCTCGGCCCACAGGTCGCCGATGACCGCGTCGGGCTCCAGGCCCAGGTGGGCCAGGTGCAGCTTGGCGTTGGGCTCGTACTTGGCGGTGACGACGATCGCCCGCCCGCCGGCCTGCCGTACCGCCGCGATGGCCTCCCGGGCGCCCGCCAGCGCCGGGGTCGCCGCGATGGCGATCGTCGGGTACATCGCCCGGTACTCGTCCGCCACGGCCTCCACCTCCTCGGCCGGGAACCAGTTGACCAGCTCCTCGGCCAGCGGCGGCCCGAGCCGGGTGACGGCCAGGTCGGCGTCGATGTAGGTCCCCGTCCGCTCGGACAGCGCCTGGTAGCAGGCGCGGATGCCGGGACGGGAGTCGATGAGGGTCATGTCGAGGTCGAAGCCGACGGTGAATGCCATATGGGCCATTGTGCCCAGCCGGTGTGAACGGCAGACGCCCGCCCGTGAGCGGGCGCACACCTAG
>NZ_JAPSKN010000066.1:4564-23622 GCF_031181705.1 Streptomyces sp. | reverse complement strand
GCGGATGCCGGGACGGGAGTCGATGAGGGTCATGTCGAGGTCGAAGCCGACGGTGAATGCCATATGGGCCATTGTGCCCAGCCGGTGTGAACGGCAGACGCCCGCCCGTGAGCGGGCGCACACCTAGCGGCGGCGCTGGGAACGCCAGATCAGGAACAGCGCCGACGTCACGGCCGCGCCCCGCACCACCCAGGGCCAGGTCTGCGCCACCGCGTCGTTCATGGCGCCCTCGGCGATCGGCTCGCCCCAGCGGCCGTCCATCCTGCCCCAGAGCCACACCAGGCCCGCGGCCACGGCCGTGCTCGGCAGGATCACCACCGCCCACTTCGTCTCCGCCGGGGTCAGGCGGCGCGAGGCGTAGGCGATGAGCCAGCCGAGGAGGAGCACGAACCAGTTGCCGGCGACGGCGCCCGCGACGAGCAGGGCGGCGGCGCCCAGGAGGAGCGGGTTGCTCCAGCTTCCGGCGGCGGGCAGGCCCGGGAGCCGGCGGCGGCCCTTCCGCCCGGCCTCCTCCACCGGCTCGGCCGCCTCGACGGCCTCGACGGCGGAGGCGGGCTCCGGCCCCGCCTTCCGCTGTGGCGGCGGCTTCAGCAGGTCGGGCAGCTCCACCCCGCCCACGAAGCCCGGTACCTCGTCCCCCACGCCGAAGGGGCTGCTGTCCACCCGCCACCAGTCCGGCTGGACCGCGCTGTCCCCGAGCTCGTGCCCGGCGGCCAGGTGCGGTGGCGCCGGGCCGTCGGAACGCGCGGGCTGGGCCTCCTCGGCGGGCCCCGCCGGGCGGGGACGCGGCACGACACGCCGTACGACTCCCCGGGGCCGCTCCCGGCCCCGCGGTGCGCGGTCGGGCTGCACGGGCACGGCGGCGGGGGCGGCGGCGCCCTGCGGCTCCCGCCCGTCCGCCGCCGCCGTCACCACCTCGTCGGGGCTGCCCAGGCGGGTCAGGATGCGGCGGACGGCGGCCGGCGAGTCGACGGTGGCCCTGGCGCGGCGCCGGTCGATCTCGTTGCGCAGGTCCGCGACCAGGCGCATGCGGGTGGCCGACGACAACTGCCGCTGCTGGGCCACGTCGCCGACGCGGCTCAGATACTCGTAAACGACCTGGTCGCTCTCAATCCCCACGAAGTCCCCTCCGGGGCGGGTGCGTTGCGTGACGCCGTCGCACGACGGTACCGCGAGGAGCGGTGCCCCTTCCAAAAGGCCGTGGGGCGTCCGGGTGCGAGGCGGCGCACAGTCGGCCCGGCCGCCGGAGGCGACCCGCTACCGTGGACCGGATGAGCACCGAGGACAGGCCTGTGGCCCCCCGCTCCCTCGCGGAAGCGCTCCGCGCGCGGGGCGATGCCGCGCTGGCCGCGCTCCTGCGCAGCCGACCGGATCTCATCACGCCGGTGCCCACCGACCTCACCCAGCTCGCGACCCGGGCCGGCACGCGCGCCTCGGTGGTGCGGGCCCTGGAGCGTCTCGACCGGTTCACGCTGCAGACGGCGGAGGCGCTGGCCGTGGCGGCGGACCCGGCGACCTACGACGAACTGCTCGCCCTCATGGCGGGCGACGCGGCCGACCCGGCCGTCGTGGCCGCCCTGCCGCGCGCCGTGCACGCGCTGCGCGAGCAGGCCCTGGTGTGGGGCGGCGACGACCGGCTGCGGCTGGTGCGCACCGCCCGTGAGCTGCTGGCGCCCTCGCCGCAGCACCCCTCGCCGACGGGGCTCGGCCCCACCGTGCAGGAGGCCACCGCCGGGATGTCCCCGGGGCGGATCCAGGAGATCGTCACGACGGCCGGGCTGCCCTCCACGCACGACTCCGTCTCCGCGGTGACCGCCCTGACCGGCCTGTTCGGCGACCGCGAGCGGATGGCCGCGCTGCTCGCGAAGGCCCCGGCCGACTCCCTGGAAGTACTGGAGCGGCTGGTGTGGGGGCCGCCGTACGGGCAGGTCACGGCCGATCCGGCGCCCCGGCTGCGCTGGCTGCTGGACCGCGGGCTGCTGCTGCCGACGGCGCCCGGGACGGTCGTCCTGCCGCGCGAGGTGGCCCTGCATCTGCGCCGGGGTCTGGCGCACCGGACGCCCGAGCCGGTGCCGCCGGTGGTGGAGGCGGCCGCGGCGCACCGTCCACAGGTTGTGGACAGCACGGCGGCCGGACAGGCGTACACGGCGCTCGTGACCGTCGAGGAGCTGCTGAAGGACTGGGACGAGGGCGGGCCTGCGGTGCTGCGGGCCGGGGGCCTGAGCGTGCGGGACCTGAAGCGGACCGCCGTCGCCCTGGACGTGCCGGAGCCGGTCGCCGCGTTCTGGGTGGAGCTGGCGTACGCGGCGGGCCTGATCGCCTCCGACGGCGCGGCCGACGAGCGGTTCGCGGCGACACCGGCCTACGACGAGTGGCGCGAGCAGCCCCCCGCCGAGCGCTGGTCCCGCCTGGTCACGGCGTGGCTGGCGGCGACCAGGACGGCCGGCCTGGTCGGCGGGCGGGACGCGAAGGACCGGACGCTGTCCGCGCTCGGCCCGGGCCTCGACCGGTCGGCCGCGCCGGAGGTGCGCCACCGGGTGCTGGCGCTGCTGGCCGCGCTGCCGGAGGGCGCCGCGCCGGACCCCGAGTCGGTGCTGGCCCGGCTGCGCTGGGAGCGCCCCCTGCGCGGCGCCCGGCCCGAGGACGACCTGCGCGGCCGGCTCGCCCGCTGGACGCTGTCCGAGGCGGAGCTGCTCGGCGTCACCGGCCGGGGCGCGCTGTCGGCCCACGGCCGGGCCCTGCTGGGCGCGCCCCCGGCTCCCGCGAAGGGCCCGGAGCCGGAGCCCTCGGGCCCGGGCGACAAGCTGCCCGTCCACCACCACCGCAGCGCCCCGCTCACGCCCCTGTCCTCCACCGAGCAGGCCGTCGCCTCGGCCGCGGCGGCCCGGCTGCTCGCGCCCCTGCTGCCCGAGCCGCTGGACCACGTGCTGCTCCAGGCCGACCTCACGGCGGTGGCGCCCGGGCCCCTGGAGCGGCCCCTGGCCGACATGCTGGGCGTGCTGGCGGACGTCGAGTCCAAGGGCGGGGCCACGGTCTACCGGTTCACGCCCGGGTCGGTGCGGCGCGCCCTCGACGCCGGGCAGACCGCTTCCGACCTGCACGCCTTCCTCGCGGCGCACTCCCGTACGCCGGTGCCGCAGCCGCTGTCGTACCTCATCGACGACGTGGCCCGCCGGCACGGGCAGCTGCGCGTGGGCGCGGCCTCGGCGTACGTGCGCTGCGACGACGACGCGATGCTGGGCGAGATCCTCGCCGACAAGCGGGCGGCCGGCCTCGGGCTGCGCCGGCTCGCCCCGACCGTGCTGGCCGCGCAGGCCGACCCGGCGGGGCTCCTGGCGGGGCTGCGGGCGATGGGGTTCGCGCCGGCCGCCGAGTCCGCCGAGGGCGACGTGCTGATCACCCGCGCGCTGGCCCACCGCACCCCGCCGCGTTCCGCGCCCGAGCCGGTCCCGGACGGCCCGCCCGTGCCCGACGACACCCTCCTCGCGGCGGCGCTGCGGGCCATCCGCGCGGGCGACCTCGCCTCCACCACGCCGCGCAAGCCCGGCACGGCCCCGGCCGCCGACGGGGCGCTGCCGCGCACGGACTCCGCCGAGACCCTCGCCACCCTGCAGGCCGCCGTGCTCACCGGCGAGGCCCTGTGGATCGGCTACGTCAACGCCGAGGGCGCCGCCAGCCAGCGGGTCATCGCCCCGATCCGCGTGGAGGGCGGCTTCGTCACGGCGTACGACCACACCGCGGACGAGGTCCGCACGTATCCGGTGCACCGGATCACCGGGGTGGCGGAGCTGGCGGACGACGCGGGCTGACGGCCCGCCGGGCCTCTCACCCGTTCGGGTGCACGCCGGCGTTCATGCACGCCACGCCGGGGATGTCCCACGCTCGGGCGACGTTGCCGGGCGCGCCGCATCCCGCCGGGTGCCCGGGGGCAGCCACGGGGTGTCCCTGTGAGCGCTGTAGAAAGGAACTCCCAGCATGCGCGCTGTTCGTCGAGTCGCCGCCGTCCTGGCCACCGCCGCCCTGATGACGTTCGGGGGGCTGGCCACTCCGGCCTCCGCGGTGAGCATCGATATCGCCGGCCTCGTCCTGGAGACGCCGCAGATCTGACCGGCTCCCGCGCCCGTCGGGCCGGTCCCCGCGTCCGTGGGCCGGCCCGCGGCGGCGGTCTCCTCGGAAGGCCCTGTTCCGTCGTCTCCAGAAAGGCCCTGTCGTCCGATGCGTGAAAAGCTGCCCGCCGTCGCCCTCACCGCCTTCGCCCTCGTGGGCGTGCTCGCGCCCTCCGCCGCGGCCGCCGGCGGGTTGCCCCTGCCGCTGCCGGCCGCCGAGCCGCTGGTCACCGAGGGGGTCACCATCGAGGGCCCGCTGATCCAGAACGTCAGTCTGCCCATGCTGCGCTAGCGTGCCGCGTCCGGTAGCTCTCGCCGTCCAGCCGCACGATCTCGGCGTGGTGGGCGAGCCGGTCCGTCATCGCCGGGGCGGACGGTCCGAGGACCTCGTTCCAGCGGCCGAGGGGGCGGTCGCTGGTGACGATCAGGGAGGCGCGCTCGTAGCGGTGCGCGACCAGCCGGAACAGCAGCCCGGCGGTGTCGGGGTCGAAGGGCGTGTAGCCGACCTCGTCGACGATCAGGAGGGGGTGATCGTCGAGCGCGGCCAGCTCCGCGTCGAGCCGGCCCGCGGTCCGGGCGTCGGCCAGCCGGGCGGCCCACTCGGCCGCGGTCGCGAACAGCACCCGGTGCCCGGCCTGGCAGGCCCGCACGCCCAGGGCGACGGCCAGGTGGGTCTTGCCGGTGCCGGGCGGGCCGACGAAGACCACGTTGCGCCGGGCCGAGACGAACTCCGCCTTGCCGAGCCGGGCCACGGTCTCCCGGTCGAAGCCCCGCGGGTGCCGCTCGTCGAAGTCCTCCAGCAGCTTGCGGGCCGGGAAGCCGGCGGCGCGGATCCGGGCCTCCGCCTCGCCGTCCGGGTCGGGCTGCCGGGGCACGGACGGCGCGGCCGCCGCGGTCTCGGGCCGGGGCTCGGGGGCGGGCTCGCTCCGGGTGCGTTCCACGGGCGGCCGGGCCGCGTGCCCGCGGTCGGCGTGCGCGGCCATCGGCCCGGACATGTAGGCGAGGATCGCGGCCGAGAAGATGAACGCCATGTGGATCACCGTCCCCCACAGCAGGGCGTGCTGCGAGGTGTGGTGGACGTCCACGAACATCTGCAGCAGGTGCACCGAGGAGATGCCCACGATCGCCGTGGCGAGCTTGACCTTCAGCACGTTGGAGTTGACGTGCGAGAGCCATTCGGGCTGGTCGCGGTGGCCCTGGAGGCCGATGCGGGAGACGAACGTCTCGTAGCCGCCGACGATGACCATGATCAGCAGGTTGGCGATCATGACGACGTCGACCAGCTTCAGCACGGCGAGCATGACGTACGTCTCGCTGGCGTGGCCGCCCACGCACATGAGGATTAAGGTCCACAGCTCCTTGAAGAACTTGTAGACGTAGACACCCTGGGCGGCCACGAGCCCGAAGTACAGCGGGGCCTGGAGCCAGCGGGTGGCGAACAGGGCGTATCCGAGCGTGGTGGTCGGCGTGTTCTGCACCCGCGCCATTCTTCGGGGCCGCCCCGGAAAAACTGAATTCACACCACACGTTGGGATGAATAGGCATTCAGTACGACCGGAGTCGTCTCCGGGACGCGCACGTCACACCGCCGGACGCCGACGATCAGGCACACTGGACGTTTGGCCGGGCACTCACCGCCAGGGTGCCGCCTCCAGAAAGGGACCCGCGTTGAACGGACCTCTCATCGTCCAGTCCGACAAGACCCTGCTCCTGGAAGTCGACCACGAGCAGGCCGACGACTGCCGTCGGGCCATCGCGCCGTTCGCCGAGCTGGAGCGGGCGCCGGAGCACATCCACACCTACCGCGTGACCCCGCTGGGCCTGTGGAACGCCCGCGCGGCCGGTCACGACGCCGAGCAGGTCGTGGACGCGCTCGTGCAGTACAGCCGCTACCCGGTGCCGCACGCGCTGCTGGTCGACGTCGCCGAGACGATGGACCGCTACGGCCGCCTCACCCTCTCCAAGCACCCGGCGCACGGCCTGGTCCTGACGACCACGGACCGCCCGGTGCTGGAGGAGGTCCTGAAGTCCAAGCGGATCGCGCCGCTGGTCGGCAACCGGATC
Organism: Streptomyces sp.; assembly: GCF_031181705.1. Lineage (GTDB taxonomy): Bacteria > Actinomycetota > Actinomycetes > Streptomycetales > Streptomycetaceae > Streptomyces. The sequence goes on along the minus strand of NZ_JAPSKN010000066.1, from coordinate 17,452 downwards.
GACCCGGACACGGTCGCCGTGCACCCCTCCGAGCGCGGCCAGATCAAGCAGACGCTGCTGAAGCTGGGCTGGCCGGCCGAGGACCTCGCCGGGTACGTCGACGGCGAGGCGCACCCGATCGAGCTGGCCGAGGACGGCTGGGCGCTCAGGCCGTACCAGAAGCAGGCGGTGGAGAACTTCTGGCACGGCGGTTCGGGCGTCGTCGTCCTGCCCTGCGGTGCCGGCAAGACCCTGGTGGGCGCCGGGGCGATGGCCCAGGCGAAGTCGACGACACTGATCCTCGTCACGAACACGGTCTCCGCCCGGCAGTGGAAGCACGAGCTGGTGAAGCGGACCTCGCTCACCGAGGAGGAGATCGGCGAGTACAGCGGGACGCGGAAGGAGATCCGGCCCGTCACGATCGCCACGTACCAGGTGCTGACGACCCGGCGGAAGGGCGTCTACCCGCACCTGGAGCTGTTCGACTCCCGTGACTGGGGGCTGATCCTCTACGACGAGGTGCACCTGCTGCCCGCGCCGGTCTTCAAGTTCACCGCCGATCTGCAGGCACGCCGCCGGCTCGGCCTCACCGCCACCCTGGTCCGGGAGGACGGCCGGGAGTCGGACGTGTTCTCCCTGATCGGGCCCAAGCGGTTCGACGCGCCGTGGAAGGAGATCGAGGCGCAGGGCTACATCGCGCCCGCCGACTGCGTGGAGGTCCGGGTCAATCTGACGGACTCCGAGCGGCTGGCGTACGCCACGGCCGAGGCGGAGGAGAAGTACCGCTTCTGTGCGACGACCGCGACCAAGCGGAAGGTCACGGAGGCGATCGTGCGCCGCTTCGCCGGGCAGCAGATCCTGGTGATCGGCCAGTACATCGACCAGCTCGACGAGCTCGGCGAGCACCTCGGGGCGCCCGTGATCAAGGGCGAGACGTCGAACGCGCAGCGGGAGAAGCTCTTCGGCGCCTTCCGCGAGGGCGAGATCAGCGTGCTGGTGGTGTCCAAGGTCGCCAACTTCTCGATCGACCTGCCGGAGGCGACGGTGGCGATCCAGGTCTCGGGCACCTTCGGCTCACGGCAGGAGGAGGCCCAGCGCCTCGGCCGGGTGCTGCGGCCCAAGTCGGACGGCCACCAGGCGCACTTCTACTCCGTGGTCGCCCGGGACACCATCGACCAGGACTTCGCCGCGCACCGGCAGCGCTTCCTGGCCGAGCAGGGGTACGCGTACCGGATCATGGACGCGGACGAGCTGCTCGCGGAGAACTGACACCGGCCCGGGCCGGTCACTTGCGGCGGACCAGGCCGACTTCCTCTCCGTACTCACCGAGGATGACCACGTCGAAGGCGGCGCCCGCGAAGACCCGGACGGCGCGCAGCGCGTCGCCGAGGAGGTGGCGGTGACTGCCGGACACGGCGGTGGCGCCGGGCGGGCGGCCCGGTGCCGGGGCGGGGTGGATGGTTGCTGCGCTCATGTCTCCATGGTGCGTTTCGCCCCGTAAGACCCGCGTCGGTCTCGGGACCGAACCTGCCGGGGGCCCGCGTACGCCCGCGGGCTGACGCGGGCCCCCCGGGAAGGAGGGCGCCGTCCCCTAGGGGACGGGAAACCGTTCGCGCGCACCGGCCCCGCTCCCCTACAATCTCCGCTCTTGCCCGCCTCCCTCCACGGAGTGCCGCCGACCGGACGGAAACCGGCCGGCATCTCACCGTCCTTCCTTCAGCAGGTCCTTCCGGAGGCACCCCCTTGTCCACGCCCGTCGACGACCCGCTCGCGCGTGAGCGCTCCCACCTCGCCGCGTCCCGCGCCGCCCTGCGCGCCATGCGCGAGGACGTCGAAGCCCTCGACATCAGCGACGTCAGCGCGAACTGGGTCAACGCGCAGGTGCTGGCCCGCCAGATCGAGGAGCGCGTCAAGGCCCTGGCCGACCTCAGCGACACCCCGCTGTTCTTCGGCCGGCTCGACTACCTGCACGCGCCGGGGAGCGACCGGGCCGAGGGGGCGGACGGGGAGCGCTTCTACATCGGGCGGCGGCATGTGCACGACCACGACGGCGACCCCATGGTCATCGACTGGCGCGCCCCGGTCTCGCAGCCGTTCTACCGGGCCTCCAAGAAGCACCCGATGGACATCGCGCTGCGCCGCCGCTTCGGCTACACGGGCGGCGACCTCACCGCCTACGAGGACGAGCACCTCTCGGACCCGGGCGAGGCGGCCCGCACCAGCAAGCTGCTCCAGCAGGAGATCGAACGGCCGCGTGTCGGCCCGATGCGGGACATCGTCGCCACGATCCAGCCCGAGCAGGACGAGATCGTCCGGTCCGGTCTGTCGGGCACGGTGTGTGTGCAGGGCGGTCCCGGCACCGGCAAGACCGCCGTCGGCCTGCACCGGGTCGCCTACCTGCTCTACGCCCACCGCGAGCGCCTCGCCCGCACCGGCACCCTCGTCATCGGGCCGAACCGGTCCTTCCTCCACTACATCGAGCAGGTCCTCCCGGCCCTGGGCGAGCTGACCGTCCAGCAGGCCACCGTCGAGGACCTGGTCGCCCACGTGGAGATCAAGGGCACCGACGACGCCACGGCCGCCGTCGTCAAGGGCGACGCCCGCATGGCCGAGGTGCTGCGCAGGGCCCTCTACTCCCACGTCACGCCGCCCACCGAGCCGGTCGTGGTGGTGCGCGGCTCGCGCCGCTGGCGGGTCCCGGCCTACGAACTGGAGGCGATCGTCAGCGAGTTGCTGGACCGCGACATCCGCTACGGCGCCGCCCGCGAGGCCCTGCCGCAGCGCATCGCGCACGCCGTGCTGGTCCAGATGGAACGCTCGGGGGAGGCGCCGGACGACCGCGTGCAGGACGCGGTGGCCCGCAACAGCGCGGTGAAGGCGGCGGTCAAGGCGATCTGGCCGGCCGTCGACCCGGCGAGACTGGTGCTGCGGCTGCTGTCGGACGCGGAGTTCCTCGCCGCGCACGCGGACGGCCTCCTCGACGCGGACGAGCAGAAGGCGATCCTCTGGGCCAAGCCGGCGCGCAGCGTGAAGTCGGCCCGGTGGAGCACCGCGGACGCCGTGCTGATCGACGAGGCCACCGACCTGGTCCAGCGCACGCACTCCCTCGGCCACGTCGTCCTCGACGAGGCGCAGGACCTCTCCCCCATGCAGTACCGGGCGGTGGGCCGCCGCTGCACCACGGGCAGCGCGACGGTCCTCGGCGACCTGGCGCAGGGCACCACGCCGTGGGCGACGCGCAGCTGGCAGGAGGCCCTGGCCCACCTGGGCAAGCAGGACGCCGTGATCGAGGAGCTGACGGCCGGTTTCCGCGTGCCCACGGACGTCATCACCTACGCCTCACGCCTGCTCCCGCACATCGCCCCGGGCCTGACGCCGGTGGTGTCGATCCGGGAGAACCCGGGCCATTTCGAGGTCCGGCGGGTCTCCGGGACCGACGACGTGGTCGCCGCGTGCCGCGAGTCGCTGCGCCACGAGGGCTCGACGGGCCTGATCGCGGCCGACGCACGCGTGCCCGAGCTGGCCGCGGCCCTGACGGCGGCCGGCATCCCGTACCTCGGGCCCGGCGAGGAGACCACCCGGGACACGCGGCTGACCCTGGTCCCGGCGTCGCTGGCGAAGGGCCTGGAGTACGACTACGTGGTCCTGGACGAGCCGAGCGCGGTGGTCGACGGCGAACCCGACGAGCGCACGGGCCTGCGCCGCCTGTACGTGGCCCTCACGCGAGCGGTCTCGGGCCTGACGGTGACCCACGCGGCCCCCCTGCCGGAGCAACTCGGTTAGCGCCGGGCAACCTTCAGCAAGCGTCCACCGCGGCCCGCCACTCCGCGACGGCCTCGGCGGAGACCGGCTCGTCCCAGCCCCCGGGGCGAGCCGCCCCGCCGATGTGGAACCCGTCGACCCCGGCCTTGCGCAGCACCGGCACATGGTCGAGCCGCAGCCCGCCTCCGACCAGCAACTGCTGCCCGTAGCCCGGCTCCCCGGCCCGCCCGGCCTCCGCGAGCAGCACCGGCAGCCCGCCGTCGACCCCGTCCGCCGACCCGGCCGTCAGATACGTGTCGAGTCCCGGCATCCCGTCCAGCTGCTTGCGCAGGGCCTCCCGGTCGGCGGCCCGGTCGATGGCCCGGTGGAACGTCCAGGGGCAGCCGTCCAGCGCCGCGACGACCCGCTCCACGGCCGCGAGGTCCACCGAGCCCCCTTCGTCGAGGAACCCGAGCACGAACTCCTCCGCCCCGGCCTCGCGCAGCTCAGCGGCCACGCCGGCCAGCCGGTCGACGTCCCCGGCCGCGAAACCGTCCGCCAGCCGGATCATCACGCGCAAGGAGATGTCCACGGCACGCCGGATCCCGGCGACGGTCGCGGCCGGCGGGGTGAGCCCGTCGGCCGCCATGTCGGTCACCAGTTCAAGGCGGTCCGCGCCGCCCGCCTGTGCGGCGACCGCGTCCTCGACCCCGAGGGCGATCACCTCCAGGACTGCACGCTTGCTCATGGGGCCCCTTCGTCGGCATGGCGTCGGCGTTCGACGACAGGTCTAGTCCAATCAAAGACTACGCTGCCCACTCCGGCCGGCTGCCAAGCACCCTTGGGGGCCCGGGACCTCACCCGTAGATGTTCAGCTCGGCCGCCTCCACCCCGGCCAGCTCGAACGCGGGCGCCCCGTCCACCGGCCGCCCGGCGTACAGCCGCACCAGGGTCGGCCCGTCCCCGATGAACCGGCCCGGGGGCCGCTCCCCACCGGTCTCGCCCAGCCGCAGCGGCTCGTCCAGGTCGTCGAGGTCGGCGTGGAGCGGCACGTGCCCCCGCTCCCGGGTGAGCCGGGCCAGCAGGGCGAGCGCGTCCGGCAGCCCGGCCCCGCCGTAGGCGCCCGGCTCCCCGAGGGCCTCGCGCACGTCACCGGCGTGCACCCACTCCCCCAGGGCGAGGCCGTCCAGCTTCCCGTCCGCCCCGGCGATCACCGGCCCGGCCTCGGTCATCCCGCGCTCCAGTTCGTCGACGATCCGCGCGTCGCTCCAGCCGGCCCGTTCGGCGATGTCCCGGTCGTTGGACCCGGGCGAGAACACGCCCGGCTCGAACCTGCCCTCCGCCACCCGGGTCAGGGCGGCCGAGCAGTGCGCCAGCACGTCCCGCACCGTCCAGCCCGGGCACGCGGCGACGGGCCGCGCGAAGTCCTCCTCGGCCCTGCCCCGCAGCAGCGGGATCAGCGCGTCACGCTCGATCGTGAGCAGCCGGCCGGGCTGCTCGGGGTCACGTACGTCGTGCACATCGGCAGGAGTCGTCATGCACCCCACGCTAGGTGCCCCACCCCGGTCGGCGGGAGAATGACCCCATGGCCGATCTCGACACCCTGCGCACCCGCTTCGCCCGCACCCTGGAAGCGGCCCGGGGGCCGGCCGGCGGCCCCGACCCGGCGCCGTACGCCGAGGACCTGCTCGGCCGCTGGCAGGAGCCCCAGCGCCGCTACCACACGGTCGAGCACCTGGCGGCGGTACTGGACCGCGTGGACGTCCTGGAGGAGTACGCGCGCGACCCGGAGGCGGTCCGGCTGGCGGCCTGGTTCCACGACGCGGTCTACCTGCCCGACCGCTCCGAGAACGAGGAACGCTCCGCGCGGCTCGCCGAACGGGCCCTCGCGGAAGCCGGTGTGCCCGACGCGAGGACGGCCGAGGTGGCCCGTCTGGTCCGCCTCACCGTCACGCACGACCCGGCGGACGACGACCCCGACGGCCAGGTCCTGTGCGACGCCGACCTGGCGGTCCTCGCCTCGCCCCCGTCGGCGTACGCCGCGTACACGACCGCGGTCCGCGCGGAGTACCACTTCGTCCCGAACGACGCCTTCCGCACGGGCCGGGCCGGGATCCTGCGCCAACTCCTCGCCCTGCCCCGGCTGTTCCGGACCCCGTACGGGGCGGAGCGCTGGGAGGCGACGGCCCGCTACAACCTCACCGCCGAGCTGGAAATGCTGTCGCTCCCCGCGCACGATCCCTCGTAGCCTGCCCACCATGTGGGCAACGGGCGCGGAACAGGTGGAACAGGCCGTCGCGGAGTGCGTGGGCGTGCTGGGGGAGGTCGCCGGGCGGGACTGGACGGGGGTGCGGGCCGGGCGGCTGGAGTGGAGCTGCCGGGAGACCGCGGTGCACATCGCCGAGGACCTCATCGCGTACGCGGGGCAGCTGGCGGGCCGGGAGCAGGACGGGTACTCGCCGTTCGAGTTGTCGCTGGAGGAGGGCACCGACAACGCGGGCGCGCTGCGGGTGATCGCGTCGACGGGCGCGCTGCTGGCCGCCGCCGTCCGCACCACCCCGCGCGAGGTGCGGGCCTTCCATCCGTACCCGTTCCGCGGCGCGAACCGCGAGGGGTTCGCCGCCATGGGCGTGGCCGAGGTGCTGCTGCACACCCACGACATCGCCGAGGGGCTCGGCGTCACCTACGAACCCGACCCGGCGCTGTGCGACTTCGTCCTCACCCGGATCTTCCCGCACGTCCAGCCCGGCCCCACCCCCTGGCGGACCCTGCTGTGGGCCACCGGCCGCGGCGAGCTGCCCGGACGCGCGCCCGTCACCGAGTGGCGGTGGAGCAACAACCTGGTCCTCGGCTCCGAGCGGCTCACCCTCCAGGGCGTCACCCCGGCGGCGGCCACCGATCTGTCCACGGTCGGTGACGGCGGCTTCGCCTGGCTGGACGGCGGGCCGGCCGAGGGCACCCGGGTCGGCGCCGGGCTGGTGTACAAGCAGTACGAGGACGGCGTCCACCGGCCGGAGTGGGGCATGTACGTGCTGGTCCGCCGGGAGGACGGCCGCGCGCTCGGCGCCATGGGGTTCCACGGCGTCCCGGACGAGGCCGGCCGGGTCGAGGTCGGCTACGACCTCGTCGAGGCGGCCCGCGGCCACGGCTACGCCACCGAGGCCCTGCGCGCGCTGTCGTCCTGGGCGCTGGCCCGGCCGGAGGCGCGGGTCGTCGTCGCGAACGTCGAGCCGGGCAACCTGCCCTCGCAGCACGTCCTCGCCCGGGCCGGGTTCACCCGCGTCGCCGAGGACCCCGAGCACCTGACCTACGAACTGGGCGTGTCCGGCGACCGGTAGCGCCCCTTGCGCCGCCGCAGCCCCGAGCCGTGCAGCAGCCGCACCACCTCGCGGCTGCTGACCTCCACGGCCCCGGCCGCCACCACCTCCGCGTACCGCTGGGCGGGTATGTCGTAGTGGTCGCGTTCGAAGGCGCGGCGGGGCACGCCCACGCGGGCGGCGAAGGTGTGGAGTTCGTCGTAGGAGACGTCGCTGACCAGGTGGGACCAGAGACGGCCGTGGCCGGGCCAGGTGGGCGGGTCGATGTAGATCGTCACGCCGGTCTCACGAGGCGGCAGGCCCGCCGAGGGCCTCGCCGAGCGCTCCGACGGCCGCGACCTTCACCCCGGCCGCGGTGCACACCCAGTGCGGGTCGGGCCCCAACTCCGGTTCCACGTCCAGCGCGTGCGGCTCGCCCGTGCCGCACACCGGGCACAGCGGCCAGCGGCCGTACCGCTCCAGCAGGGCGTCCTGGACGTCCTGCGCGACCAGGCCGGCGACGAACCGCGCGCCCTCCGGCCACTGCTCGACCCACCATCGCCGCTGCGTGATGGACTGCTCCACCAGCGACACGACGTCGGCGTCGGCGACGCGTCCCGCGACGAGGTCGGCGAGCACGAGGGCGCGCGCGGCGTGCAGCGTCTGCTCCAGAGGGCTGATGGGGTCCATGCCCCCATTGTGCGCACTCTTGACCGCGACGCCGAGCCGAAAATATCTTTCAGGGGTGACCCGCAGAGTGAAGGAAATTTTCGCCGGCGAGCGCGGTGGTCCGGGCGGCACGGGTGGCACCCCGCCCGCTCCCGCCGCCCTCGCGGCCAAGGTCCGCACACTCGCCCCGTCGATGACGCGCTCCATGCAGCGCGTCGCCGAGGCCGTGGCGGGCGACCCGGCCGGCTGCGCGGCCCTCACGGTCACCGGCCTCGCCGAGCTCACCGGCACCAGCGAGGCGACCGTCGTTCGCACCGCCCGGTTGCTGGGCTATCCGGGCTACCGGGACCTGCGCCTGGCCCTCGCCGGGCTCGCCGCCCAGCAGCAGTCCGGCCGCGCCCCGGCCATCACGACGGACATCGCGGTGGACGACCCGATCGCCGACGTGGTCGCCAAACTCGCCTACGACGAGCAGCAGACCCTCGCCGACACCGCGGCCGGGCTCGACACGGTCCAGCTGGCCGCCGCCGTCACCGCCCTGGCCGGCGCCCGCCGCACCGATGTGTACGGGGTCGGGGCCTCCGGGCTGGTCGCCCAGGACCTCACGCAGAAGCTGCTGCGCATAGGGATGGTGGCGCACGCCCACAGCGACCCGCACCTGGCCGTCACCAACGCCGTGCAACTGCGCGCGGGCGACGTGGCGATCGCCATCACGCACTCCGGGTCGACCGGGGACGTCATCGAGCCGCTGCGGGTCGCCTTCGAGCGCGGGGCGACGACGGTGGCGATCACCGGCCGCCCCGACGGCCCGGTCACGCAGTACGCCGACCACGTCCTGACCACGTCCACCGCACGCGAGAGCGAGCTGCGCCCGGCGGCGATGTCGTCCCGGACCGGCCAGCTCCTCGTGGTGGACTGCCTGTTCGTGGGGGTGGCGCAGCGGACGTACGGGACGGCGGCGCCGGCGCTGTCGGCGTCGTACGAGGCGCTGGCCCACCGGCATCGCTCCTGAGGCAGCCGCCCCGCCCAGCACCGGAAAGACACGGAAAGAGCCGTCCATGACCTCCACCTCCGACCCCCGTGACGTCCGAGCAGAGTTGGAGTCCCTGACCACCGAGGCCTTCCGGCCGGACCTCGCGGACATCGACCGGCTGCCCACCCTGGACATCGCGCGGCTGATGAACGGCGAGGACGCGACCGTCGCCGGGGCGGTGGCGGCCCGGCTGCCCGAGATCGCCACCGCGATCGACGCCGTGGCGCGGCGGATGGCCCGGGGCGGCCGCCTGGTCTACGCGGGCGCCGGTACGGCGGGCCGGATGGGCGTCCTGGACGCCTCGGAGTGCCCGCCCACCTTCAACACCGATCCCTCCCGGGTCGTCGGCCTGATCGCGGGCGGTCCGGGGGCCGTGGTCACCTCGGTCGAGGGCGCGGAGGACTCCCGGGAGCTGGCCCGGGCCGATCTGGAGCCCCTCGGGCTGACCCCCGACGACACGGTGGTCGGCATCTCGGCGTCCGGTCGCACGCCCTACGCCATCGGCGCGGTCGAGTACGCCCGGGACCGCCGCTGCCTCACCGTCGGCCTGTCCTGCAACCCCGGCAGCCCGCTCGCGGCGGCCGCCGAGCACGGCATCGAGATCGTCGTCGGCCCCGAACTCCTCACCGGCTCCACGCGCCTGAAGGCCGGAACGGCGCAGAAGCTCGTCCTCAACATGCTGTCGACGATCACGATGATCCGGCTCGGCAAGACGTACGGGAACCTGATGGTCGACGTCCGCGCCTCCAACGACAAGCTCCGCGCCCGCTCCCACCGCATCGTCGCCCTCGCCACCGGCGCCGGCGACGAGGAGATCGAGCGGGCCCTGGCCGCCACCGACGGCGAGGTGAAGAACGCGATCCTGACGATCCTGGCCGACGTGGACGGCCCGACCGCGGCCCGCCTGCTGGAGGAGTCGGACGGACACCTGCGGGCGGCCCTGGCAGCGACGGACTGACCCCGGGGATCAGCGATATCGGGCCACGTACTCGTCGAACGGCTCGATGCCGACGCCCGCGCGCAGTTCGTCCACGCGCTCGGGCTCGGCACACGGCCAGGGGATGGGCGAGCCGTCCTCCGTGACGCCGGCGATCTGGGTGCCGTAGACCTGCTCACGTCCCTCGTTCACATACGTGCGGTCCCGCAGGAAGGCCAGCTCGCGGGCACCGGCCTCCCCCGCCGCCACGGCCTCCTCCATCAGCCGCAGGGCCCGCCGCTGCACGTCCAGTTGCCGGTCGGCGTGCTGGGCGACGAGCCAGGCGGCCCGGGCCGCGTCCTCTCCGACGAGGGCGGCGGTGGGCCAGCCGACCTCGTCCATGATCTCCCTCAGCCGGTCCCCGTGCCGGGCGGTGAGCCGCCGCCACGCCAGCTGTTCGGCCCGGTCCTCGCTGTGCGCGGCCCCGGCCACGGCCATCCGGTGCTCGGCGGCGGCCATGGCGGTCAGCTCGTCCGCCAGGGCCGTCAGATCGCGGGTCATGTCCAACTCCCTTATTAGTAAGCCTGGTTGACAAGACCCTAAAGCCGCATTCGGCTCGAAAAGATCATTCCGGAGCACGGCGACAGCCACCCTCCGGAGAGGGGATACTGGATCTACGCCCGCTTGCCCGCCTCCCGGTTGACCTGCCGCACACGAGCCCGCAACGTCTCCCCGACCGGCAACGACCGCAGCACCTCGGTCAGATGCTCGGCCGTCCGTACGTTGCACCGCCCCAGATCGACCAGGGCGAACGGCTCGTCGCTCGCAGCCGTGACGGGGTCGACGCACAGGGACGGCAGCACGACACCGACTGCGGCGAGGGCGTCCCGCAGCGACTCCACGATCTCTTCGGTCGAGCGCACGTTCTCCTACCTCCACGCTGAGTTTGCGATGCGCCACCCAGCGTGTCCGAGCCGCCTCTAACCTGGCCATACACGGCGGTCCAACAACCCGATGTGTACGACAGGGAGTTGCCCATGCCCGGACCCAGGGACCTCGACCCGTCCTCCTCCCCGCGGGCCCTCCTGGGCGCCGAACTCCGCCACGCCCGCGAGAAGGCCGGCCTCAGCCAGGAGGAACTGGGCCAGCGGCTGTTCGTGAGCGGCTCGTTCATCGGGCAGCTGGAGGCGGGCACGCGCAGGATGCAGCGGGAGTACGCGCGTCTGCTGGACGAGGCGCTGGGGACGGAGGACTTCTTCCAGCGGCACTGCGGGGCGGCGGCGAAGTCGAGGTATCCGGAGCACTTCGCGGAGGCGGCGGAAGCGGAGGTGCAGGCCACCGAGATCCGGGAGTACGCGCCTCTCCTGATCCCCGGCCTGCTTCAGACGCCCGACTACGCGCGGGCCGTCTGCCGGGCCTATCAGCCGACGGCTCCCGAGGAGAAGATCGAGGAACTCGTGGCCGCGCGGATCGAGCGCGCCCGCCTGCTCAGCAATCCAACAGAGCCCTTGTTGTGGGCGGTGCTTGACGAATCCGCACTCCGGCGGGTGACAGGGGGACCCGGGGTGATGGCAGAGGCGTTACGCCATCTCGCGGACCTGGGCCGCCGTGGCCGGGCCATCGTCCAGGTGCTGCCGTTCGACGTGGGAGCGCATCCCGCGATGGAGGGCTCGGTCAAGCTGATGGACTTCGAGGACGCCCCACCGCTGGTCTACTTCGAAGGCGTTGGCACCGGACGGCTGGACGACGACCCGGTGGTCATCAAGCACCAGAAGTTCACCTACCAGCTCCTCACGGCCTGCGCGCTCTCCCCAAAGAACTCCCTGGCCGTCATCGAGGCGATGGCGGAGGATTACGCCCATGAGGAGCATCACTGAGGCCCGCTGGCACAAGTCCAGCTACAGCGGCGGCAGCGGCGGCAACTGCCTCGAAGTAGCCGACGGTCACACCACCGTCGTCCCCGTCCGCGACTCCAAGAACCCCCACGGCCCGAAGCTCGTGTTCCGGGCCACCGCCTGGGCCGCGTTCGTCGCGAACCTCAAGGACGAGACGGCCTGAGCTTCGGGACCCGGGCTTCGAGCCCTCTTTTCAAGGATTGGGAGGAGGGCCTCAACCCGCCCTCCCGCCCGGCGAGTTGACGCGAAGCGTTCGGCTTGCCACGGACAGTCACGTACCTCTAACGTGCCTGCATAAGCAACGGCCCCCGCCCGGTGCGCCAACACCTGCGGGGGCCTACCTACGAGATCGAAGCGCCGATCCCATGGCTGAAGCCCACTTTAGTGCTGCCCTCCCGTCCGCGCACCCCATGGCCAACCCCGGCTACGGCAAGCGCTCCACTCCCGACCAACTCCGCGCCGCATCAGACGACTTCGCCCACCTCCCACCCCGCGAAGCCGCCATCGCCGCGTACCTCGACCGCCTCCCCGACGGCGCCGACATCTCGGTGAAGACGCTGGCGAAACACCTCCCGTACGGCCAGTGCGCCCTGAGCACCGCCCTCAACCGCCTCCAGCAGGCAGGTCACCTGCGCCGGGGCCGGGAGTGCGTCACGGCCGACGACGGCAGTTCCCGCTGGATCACCCGATCGTGGTGGTCCCGCACGGCCCGGGACGACGACTGGTGGGCGGCCTTCACGCGCGGCGACGTACCGAGGCAACCGCAGCGCCCCACCCGCTCACGGGCGCACATCCTCCTGGCCGCCCTGGGCCGCACGGCACCGGCCCTGTCGCTCTCCCAGGCAGACTGCGCGGCGCTCGCCCCGCTGGTGACGCAGTGGTTCGAGCGGGGCGCCTCGGAGGGCGACGTCCTGCACGCCCTCACGGCCGGCCTGCCGACACCGGTGCACCACCCCGCCGCCCTGGTCCGCACCCGCCTGACCGGCAAGCTCCCGCCCCCATCGGCCCCACGCCCGCCCCTGCGGGTCCTGGAGTGCGCGAACTGCGGCGCCCCGGGCCGCCCGGAGTCCCTGCCGGGAGGGCGTTGCAGCGCCTGCCGGGGCGAAAGCGCCCCCGCGCAACCCCCCGCACCCCTGCCCGCCCCCTCCGTACACGACCACGCGGCCCGCATCCGCGCCGCGATGGACCAACGCCGCCGGGAGCGGAATCCGCCGACCAAGGACAATGGACGGCATGAACCACGCCCAGCTGACCGCACTCGGCCGCGCCCTCCGGCTCCTCGGTGAGCACGGGGAGGCCCTCACCGCCGACACCCCGGACGCCAAGCTGCACGAGGTGAGGACGGATCTTCGGCGGGCC
>NZ_JAPSKN010000066.1:0-4464 GCF_031181705.1 Streptomyces sp. | reverse complement strand
CATGAACCACGCCCAGCTGACCGCACTCGGCCGCGCCCTCCGGCTCCTCGGTGAGCACGGGGAGGCCCTCACCGCCGACACCCCGGACGCCAAGCTGCACGAGGTGAGGACGGATCTTCGGCGGGCCCTCGACCTGCTGGAGGAGAGCGTCTCGAACGCCGCGCCCAGCACCCGCTGCCCCGAGCATCCCAACGGCCCGGTCGACGAGGCCGCCCCCGACCTGTGCCTGCTGTGCGAGACCCGGCGCCGGGCGGCCCGCCGCAACGAGTTCAACGGACCCGCTCCCCATCAGCCGCAGACCGAGCCCGTCCAGTCGCGGTACGGCGTGCGCGGCGACCGCCCCCAGCCCCAGCAGCGCTGGCTGCCGGAGCTGTGGAACGGCCAGGCCTGGCAGCTGTGCGGCACCCCTCGCCGGGACCGCCGCGAGGCCGAGCTGTACATCGCCGCCCAGCGCCGCGCGCCCCGGGCCGCCATGGCGTACCGGCTGGTGCACGAGTTCACCGACTACGAGGTGCTGCGGGTGTGGGGCACGCCGGTGCGGATCGACATCGAGCCGATGGGCAACCTGTAGCCGCCTAGAGCAGCGGCAGCGGGGTGAAGTCGTACCCCTCCCACAGGCGCCGCGCCGCCTCCTCCGGGTAGGGCGCGACCACCGGCTCCGCGTCCAGCACCTGCACCAGCCGCCGCTGCTCGTCGTAGGCCGGCCAGCCCGGGTCGCCCGTCCTCGCGAACGCCGTCCAGGAGGAGCGGAAGCGGGACGACAGCGCCAGGGCCTCGGGGGACGGCTCGGCGCCCGCGAACAGCAGCGCCCCCAGGTCCGCCCCGTACGTGCCGAACAGCAGCGGGATGTCCAGGCCGTGGCAGGCGCCGAGCGCGCCGCCGTCGCCCGGGGCCGGCCAGGTCAGTTCATAGACGTGCGCGTTGCCACCGCCAGCGCGGTGCGCCTCGGCCAGGTGGAGGGAGGGCATGGCGAACAGCCAGTCCGTCTGGACGCGTTCGTACAGCTCGCTCGGGGAGGCGTCGGGGAAGGCCGCGCGGTAGGCCGCTTCCCCGTCGGGGCCGGGGGCGAACAGACGCAGGGCCGCGCCCGCCCGGTCGTCGGTGACCCGGCCGAGCTGCCCGGCCAGGGCGGCGAAGAGGCGGTACTCGTCGCGGTTGTGGCCGACGAGCAGGTCGATGTCCTTCGCCACTCCGGACGCCAGCGCCTGCCACGGCGTCGCCGGCAGGACCTCGCCGTCGACCACCGGGGAGAAGGGGGTCACCGTGGGCGCCGCCCGGCCCCAGCGGTCGAGGTACTGCGGCATCTTCGGGCCCAGCGACTCCCCCGCCGACGTCAGCCGGCGCGGGTCCACCGTCGACAGGTCGGCGACCGTGGGGCGCAGGCCCACCTCGGCGGCGAGGGCCGTGCCGATGTCCCGGGCCAGCGCGGCGGAGAAGAACGGCCCCGGCACGCTCTGCGCGATCGCCCGCCGGAACAGCCCGGCCGCGCGGTCCATCACCATGAGCGAGGCCACCGACCCCGCGCCCGCCGACTCACCGAAGACCGTCACCTGACCCGGGTCGCCGCCGAACGCCTCGATGTTGTCGCGCACCCACTCCAGCGCGGCCACCTGGTCGAGCAGGCCGCGGTTGGCGGGCGCCCCCTCGATGTGGGCGAACCCCTCCATGCCGACGCGGTAGTTGAGGGTGACGACCACGACGTCGCCGTCGGCGGCCATGTGCCGGGCGTCGTAGCCGGGGCTGCCGGCGTGGCCGAGCTTGTAGGCACCGCCGTGGATCCACACCATCACCGGGCGGCGGGCGGCCGGGTCGGGGTCGGGGGTCCAGACGTTGACCGTGAGCCAGTCGTCGCCCTGCGGGACGTCGAACAGTCCCGGGCCGCCCATCAGGCCGAGGTCCTGCGGGGGCGGCGGGCCGAAGGCGTACGCCTCCCGTATGCCGTCCCAGGGCCGGGCGGGGCGCGGCGCCTGGAAGCGGGCCTCGCCCACCGCAGGCGCGGCGAAGGGGACGCCGCGGAAGACCGCGAGCCCTTCCTCTCGGCGTCCGCGCACCGCACCGGCGGTGGTGCGCACCACCGGCCCGGGCTGCTCGGAGGGGCCGTCCGCGGGCGGGTGGGCCTCGGTCGTCGTCATCTGGGTCTCCTCACGGGTGCCGGTGATCAGGCGCTCGGCCAGTGTGCTTGACCGGGGCAACCGGATCCAGACACCCGTGGAGCGGACCGAGGGGTCAGCTGAGGGTCTTCAGCGCCGTCGCGTCGTACGGCGCCAGCTCGTCGAAGCGGCCCGACAGGACCTTCCGGGCCCACTCGGGGTCCTGCAGCAGGGCGCGGCCGACGGCGACCATGTCGAACTCGTCGCGCTCGAAGCGGTCCAGGAGATTGCCGAGGTCGCCGACCTCGGAGCCCTGGCCCTGGAAGGACTTCAGGAAGTCGCCGCCGCTCAGACCGACCGAGCCGACGGTGATGGCGGGCTTGCCGGTGAGCTTCTTGGTCCAGCCGGCGAGGTTGAGGTCGGAGTCGTCGAACTCGGGGACCCAGTAGCGGCGGGTGGAGGCGTGGAAGGCGTCCACACCGGCGGCGGCCAGCGGGGTCAGGATGGACTCCAGCTCCTCCGGGGTCTCGGCGAGGCGGGCGTCGTAGGCGTCCTGCTTCCACTGCGAGTAGCGGAAGATGACGGGAAAGCCGGGGGAGACGGCCTCGCGGACGGCCGCGACGATCTCCGCCGAGAACCTGGCGCGGGCGACGCGGTCACCGCCGTAGGCGTCGGTGCGGCGGTTGGTGCCCTCCCAGAGGAACTGGTCGAGCAGGTAGCCGTGGGCGCCGTGCAGCTCCACGCCGTCGAAGCCGATCCGCTCGGCGGCCGCGGCGGCCGCGGCGAACGCGCCGATGACGGCGTCGATGTCGGCCTGCGTCATGATCTTGCCGGTGCCCTCGGTGCCGTCCGTGCGGACACCGGAGGGACCGACGGCCGGGGCGTCCGCGACGGGCGGGTCGCCCTGCTTGCGGACCATGCCGATGTGCCACAGCTGCGGCACGATCGTGCCGCCCGCGGCGTGCACCGCCTCGGCGACCTTCGCCCAGCCCGCGAGCTGTTCCTCGCCGTGGAACCGCGGCACCCGGTCGCTCTGCCCGGCCGACTCGTGCCCGACGTAGGTGCCCTCGGTGACGATCAGGCCGACCCCGGCGGCGGCGCGGCGCGCGTAGTACGAGACGACGTCCTCGCCGGGCACGCCGCCCGGGGAGAACATGCGCGTCATCGGCGCCATGGCGATCCGGTTGGGGACGGTCAGGCCGCCCAGGGTGACGGGCCGGGACAGGATTTCGGCGGCACGGGAGGCGGCGACGGTCACGTGGGGGGCTCCTTCGGATACCGGACAGTATGCGCATACCAGGCAGTATGTGCATGTGCATGGGACCTCAGGTTCAACCACGCGGCCCGCCGCCGCCATCCCGCGCCCTGTGTGATCCCGCACACGCCGAAGGGCGGCACCCCCTGCCGGAGCAGGAAGTGCCGCCCTCCGAAAGGACGTTGACCGACCGGGTCGATCAGAAGTCCATGTCACCGCCCGGCATACCGCCACCGGCGGGCGCGGCGGCCTTCTCCGGCTTGTCGGCGATGACGGCCTCGGTGGTGAGGAACAGCGCGGCGATGGAGGCGGCGTTCTGCAGCGCGGAACGGGTCACCTTCGCCGGGTCGATGATGCCCTCGGCGATCATGTCGACGTACTCACCGGTCGCGGCGTTCAGGCCGTGGCCGACGGGCAGGTTGCGCACCTTCTCGACGATGACGCCACCCTCGAGACCACCGTTGACGGCGATCTGCTTGAGCGGGGCCTCCAGGGCGAGCTTCACGGCGTTGGCGCCGGTCAGCTCGTCGCCCTCCAGGTCCAGCTTCTCGAAGACCGAGGAGGCCTGCAGCAGGGCCACGCCACCACCGGCGACGATGCCCTCCTCGACGGCCGCCTTGGCGTTGCGCACGGCGTCCTCGATGCGGTGCTTGCGCTCCTTGAGCTCCACCTCGGTGGCGGCACCGGCCTTGATGACCGCCACACCGCCGGCGAGCTTCGCCAGGCGCTCCTGCAGCTTCTCGCGGTCGTAGTCCGAGTCGCTGTTCTCGATCTCGGCGCGGATCTGGTTGACCCGGCCCTGGACCTGCTCGGCGGAGCCGGCACCGTCGACGATGGTGGTCTCGTCCTTGGTGATGACGACCTTGCGGGCCTTGCCCAGCAGGTCGAGCGTGGCGTTCTCCAGCTTGAGGCCGACCTCCTCGGAGATCACCTCGCCGCCGGTGAGGATGCCGATGTCCTGCAGCATCGCCTTGCGGCGGTCGCCGAAGCCAGGGGCCTTGACGGCGACGGACTTGAAGGTGCCGCGGATCTTGTTGACGACCAGGGTCGACAGGGCCTCGCCCTCGACGTCCTCGGCGATGATCAGCAGCGGCTTGCCCGACTGCATGACCTTCTCCA
>NZ_JAPSKN010000212.1 GCF_031181705.1 Streptomyces sp. | reverse complement strand
GCTGCCGGCCCGGCCGTGGTCACCGCCCTGCCCCTGACCGGCGCCCTGGCCGTCGGAGCTGATGCCCCGACCGGGGTGGATGCCCTGCCCCCTGGGGCTCGTGCCGTGACCCCCGGGGCTTGTGCCCTGGCCGGTCCCGGCGCCCGGGCCTCCGGTGGCGCCGTCGGCCGCGCGGCCGGTTCCGACCCTGCCACCCCTGCCGCCCTTGCCGTCGTCGTCGCCGTCGGCGCCGGTCAGCGCGCCGTCCCGCAGGGCGGGCACCAGACCGGCGTTGAGCAGCGAGGACTTCCCCGCCCCCGACGCGCCCACCAGCATGACCAGACCGCCCGTGCCCGACACCGCCCGGAGCTGGGTGACGAGCGCGTCCGTGCTCCGCTCCCGGCCGAAGAACCACCGGGCGTCCTCCCGGCGATAGGAGGCCAGCCCCCGGTACGGGCACACGCCGCCCGGCGCGGGCGGCGCCTCGGTGGCGGGTCCCTCCTCCGCCGCCGACGCCGCGGGACGCTCGCCCACCGGGTCGGCCACCGCGCGCTCCCACAGCCGCTGCCACTGCGCGAGGTCGTACAGGCCCGGGGAGACCGGCGTCGGCCGCGCCCGGCGCGCCTCGGGGATCAGCACGTGCAGCACGGCCGCGAGGGCGGTGAACTGAGCGGGTACGTTCCGGGCCCGGCGCCAGTCACTGATCCGCTGGGCGGACACCCGTACGGGCCGCCCGCGTTCGTCGATCCGCTGCAGCCGCCCGACCGACTCGGACACGCGTTTGAGTGGAGGGTTGCCTGCTTCCTTGTACAGCAGTGCGAGGCGTTCCGCGAAGGCGGTGCGTGCCCCCGGGTCGGAACTCAAGGTCTCCACTCCCCACTGGTCACGCCGGGACGTCCGACGTCCGGTCCGGAAAACTCACTCTATACAGCTGACCTGCGGCAATACCCTCCGTTTGCCCCCGGAACCTCCCCGTCCATGGCCGGAAATGGCAGGATCCGGACCCAGCAATCGCACCCATCCGGTCAGCCTCCGTCCGAGTCGGACGACGGTGACTCCACCGTTCGGCACCGGTCCCCACGAGGGGAGGGACCGGTGTCGGACGACGTGGTGATCCTCCCTGCGGCCGGCGCCCTACAACCCCGCCGACCGCGCTCCCCCACCCCGCCGACCGGGCCGGCCGACGCACGATCCGGCCGGTTCGTACGCGGGATCCGGCCGGTTCGACCACAGGCCCGCTGGGCAGGCACCTCCTGGTGGGCCGTCACTTCCCGATGCCCACGGTCCGTGACGCCTTCCGAAGGGGACACAGGGTCATGAAGGTCGCCATGCGGGTCTCCGTCGACCGCGATCTCTGCTACGGATCCGCCGAGTGCGCCCACCGGGCCCCGGCGGTCTTCGACTTCGTCGACGGGTACGGCGTCGTCCGCCCGGGCCGGGAGCGGACGCCGGAGGGCGACCCGGACGTCCTGGAGGCGGCGGAGCGGTGCCCGAGCCAGGCGATCGCCCTCACCAGGGCACCGGCGCCCGACCACCCGTGAGCACGGGCGGACGCAGGCCGTTCCCCGACCTGCTCGCGGTCTTCGCCCACCCCGACGACGAGTCCCTGGCCGCGGGCGGTGTGCTCGCGCGGCACGCCGCGGCGGGCGCGCGCACGGCGGTCGTCACGGCGACCTGGGCACCGGACACCCCGCGCGCCGCGGAACTGGCCGAAGCCCTGCGCGTCCTCGGCGCCGGCCCGCCCCGGATGCTCGGTTACGCCGACTCCCGCGTCCCGCCCTCGGCCCCGGACCGGCCCCGACTCCTGGATGCCCCGCTGGACGAGACGGTGCGGGAACTGGTCGCACACCTCCGCGCGTTCCGCCCGCGGATCGTCCTCACCCACGACGCGTACGGCGGACCGACCGGCCACGAGGACCATGTGCACACCCACCGGGTGGCCCTGCTCGCGGTCCAGGCCGCCGGCCTCGAACGTCTCTACCCGGACGCCGGCGCCCCCTGGCGGCCGGACGCGCTGTACCTGGCCACGCACCCCCACTCGGCCGTCCGCTCCTGGTCCGGCCTCCTGGCTCCCACGGGCAAGCGGATGTACACGGTCCCGGACGACCACGTCACCGCCGCGGTCGACGTGTCCCCCTGGCTGGACCGCAAGGTCGCCGCGATCCTGGCCCACCGCACGGAGGTCGAACGGGGCGCCGCCCCGGGCCTGATCGCCGCGTTGCCGGACCGGGAACGCGCACTGCTGCTGGGCACGGAGTGGTACACCCGTCTCGGCCTCGCCCCCACGCCCCCGGGCGGCACGGACGCGGACCCGGAGCTGTGGTCATGAGGCCGCGCCGAAGCTCCACCGCAGACGGGACAGCGCTCGGGCCCGGGTCTCCACCACGGCCATCCGGGCCTCCCGCTCGCCCCGCTCCATGTGCGCGGCCTTGCCGGTGACCTGCCCCTCCCACTTCCGGTACAGCAACCCCACCTCCCGCGAGAACCACCCCCGGCTCACGGCGTTCAGCGCGAGCAGCAGGCCCGTGTCCTCCGAGGCGGGCAGCGCCATCCAGCCGCCGAGCGCGAGCAGCAGCTCCCGCCGGACGAACAGCGAGGCCGGATGGACCTGGGCGAGGAACCCGTTGGCCTTCCAGTACTCCAGCACGTCCCCGCGCTCGATCACCCCCTCGGCGGGATCGCCCGGGAACCCGGCCGTCGACCCGTCGGGCAGCAGATCCAGCACCCGGGACGTCACCCAGGCCAGGCCGCGGTCCCCCTCCAGCACCGCCAGATCCCGCGCGAGCACCCCGGGCGCGAGCAGGTCGTCGGCGTCCAGCACCTTCACGTAGGCACCCTCGGCGTGCGCCAGCGCCATGGTCCGCGCCACCCCGGGCCCGCCGCCCCGCCCCTGCCGGAACGTCACCCGCCGGTCCTCGGGCACGAACGGCCGCACCCCGTCGCCCTCGCCGTCCTGCTGGATCACCCAGTGCCACTCCCACCCCCCGGGCAACCGCTGCGCGCACAGCGACGCGTAGGCCTCCGGCAGGAAGCGGGCATGGGGTCCGTGCACAGCGGTGACGACGACGATGCACCGACTCACAGGCGGCTCACAGCCTTTCCGGGTACGGGACGCTCCTGCCGGAACCGGACATGCAAGCGACCCCCGACCGGAGAACCGGGCCGGGGGCCGTGCTCACTGCTCAGCAAGCGGAGGCGGTGGGATTTGAACCCACGGTGACATCGCTGCCACGACGGTTTTCAAGACCGTTCCCTTCGGCCGCTCGGGCACGCCTCCCCGCACCTGCCGTGCTCGGCGGCGCGGGGACAAGCGTAACGGGTCGGCGCGGGCGGGTGGGGGTCAGTTGTCGCCGACGCGGGAGCCCAGGGTGACCTCGGTGGTGTGCTGCTTGCCGTCGCGCTCGTAGGTGATCGTGACCTTGTCGCCCGGCTTGTGGGTCCAGATCTCGCCGATCAGCGTCGGGCCGGAGTCGATCACGTGGCCGTCGAGCTTGGTGATGACGTCGCCCGGCTTCAGGCCCGCCTTGGCGGCCGGGCCGCCCGGCTCGACCGGTGCCGAGCCGCCCGCGCCCTGGTCGGTGATCTGCGCGCCGTCGGAGCTGTCGTCCAGGGAGACGGAAGCGCCGATCTTCGCGTACACCGGCTTGCCGGTCCGGATCAGCTCCTGGGCGACGTACTTCGCCTGGTTGATCGGGATGGCGAAGCCCAGGCCGATCGAGCCGGACTGGCCGGTGCCGAAGCCGCCGTTGCCGGTGGACTGGATCGCGGAGTTGATGCCGATGACGTTGCCGTGCGCGTCCAGCAGCGGCCCGCCGGAGTTGCCCGGGTTGATCGACGCGTCGGTCTGCAGGGCGCTCATGTACGACGCCTGGCTGCCGCTGCCGTCGCTGGAGGCCACCGGGCGGTTCTTGGCGCTGATGACGCCCGTCGTCACCGTGTCGGACAGGCCGAACGGGGCGCCGATCGCGATGGTCGCGTCACCGACGGCGACCTTGTCGGAGTCGCCGAGGGTGAGCGGCTTGAGGTCGCCGGGGGCGTCCTTGAGCTTGATGACCGCGACGTCGTAGCCCTGCGCGTTGCCGACCACCTGGGCGTCGTACTTCTTGCCGTCCGGGAACGTCGCCGTGACCTTGCCGCCGTCCACCGCGTCCGCCACCACGTGGTTGTTGGTGACGATGTGGCCCTGCTTGTCGAAGACGAAGCCCGTGCCCGTGCCGCCCTCGCCGCTGGTGCTCTCGGCCTCGATCGTGACCGTGCTCGGCAGCGCCCTGGCGGCCACGCCCGCGACCGTGCCCGGGTCGCGCTTGACGTCGCCGCCGCTGGTGGAGGAGGAGACCGTCGTCGAGCCGGTGCTGTCGTCGTTGTTCTTCGCCAGGGTGTACCCCAGGCCGCCGCCCAGACCGCCCGCGGCCAGCGCGGCGATCAGGATGCCGGCGACCAGCCCGCCGCGCCCGCGGCCGGACTTCGGCGCCGGCTGCTGGTACGACGCGCCCCAGCCGCCCGGGCCGGAACCGGAGCCGCCGTCGTGCGGACCGGCCGGCGGCGGGGGCGGAGGCCAGGAGGGGTCGGGGGCGGAGGAGGAGACGCCGGGGTGACCGGCGTCGCCGGGCGCGCCCTGTCCGTACGGCCCCTGGGGCGCCGGAGCAGCGGGAGCGTCCACCGGCACGGGGGGTGCGGACGGGGCGGGGGGTACCGCGGTGCCCTCGTTCTCGGTGCTCACAGCTTCTCTCCTCGATCCACGGCTGTCTGTCCTGGGGCGCACTCGGTCGCGCTCGGTCGCGCTCGTCCACGCCGGTCGGCGGGACCGGCGCGATACAGCTGTGCTTGTCCCTTTGTATGCCGTCAGCTTTTCCCACAGGCCGTCAGAGCACCATAAGCGGTGGCTGTGGGTCCGGGGCCATTCTTTATATAGGGCATTACCGACTAAAAGGATGCAATCCCAGTGCTTCCGTCCGGATCCGCCTCTCGGTCCGGTCCGTCCGACCGGACGCGTACCCGCATGCGGTGGCACCATGACGCGGTGACCCACGCTCGCCGGCATCCGATTCAAGTCGTCGCCCACCGCGGGGCCTCCGAGGACGCCCCGGAACACACCCTGGCCGCTTACACCAAGGCGATCGAGGACGGCGCGGACGCGCTCGAATGCGATGTGCGCCTGACCGCCGACGGCCACCTGGTGTGTGTGCACGACCGACGCGTCAACCGTACGTCCAACGGCCGCGGCGCGGTCTCCGCCCTGGAGCTGGCCGACCTCGCCGCCCTGGACTTCGGCTCCTGGAAGACGCGCGACGTCTGGAAGGGACGGGACGAGGAACCCGACTGGGAGCACCGCCCGGAGGACCGCGAGGCGACCTCCGTCCTCACCCTGGAGCGGCTGCTCGAACTCGTCGCCGACGCCGGGCGCCGGGTGGAGCTGGCCGTCGAGACCAAGCACCCCACACGCTGGGCGGGGCAGGTCGAGGAGCGGCTGCTGGTCCTGCTGAAGCGGTTCGGCCTCGACGCCCCGGCCTCCGCGGAGGAGTCGCAGGTCCGGGTCATGAGCTTCTCGGCCCGCTCACTGCACCGCGTGCGTGCCGCCTCGCCGACCCTGCCGACGGTCCATCTGACGCAGTTCGTCACGCCCCGGCTGCGCGACGGGCGACTGCCCCCGGGCGTGCGGATCGCGGGCCCCTCCGTGCGCATCGTGCGCAACCACCCCGCCCACATCGAGCGCCTGAAGCGGGCGGGCCACCAGGTGCACGTGTGGACGGTCAACGAGCCCGAGGACGTGGACCTGTGCGTCGGCCTGGGCGTCGACGCCATCATCACCAACCGTCCGCGCGCGGTGCTCGACCAGTTGGGCCGCTGAGGTTCCGGGCCGGCGCCGACAGCCCCACGAGTCCCATCGGACCCACGCACACCCCTTGACCCCGCCCCCGGTCGGACGGGATGCTCCCCTCTCGGCCACAACGACGATTTCCAGCCACGCGATCACGGGAGTGCTCCGGCGCGTTCGATCCGTATTCGATCGTGGTGAGTGCGTCACCGGACGTGGATTGGCCGGTTTCCGGTACAGGCCAATGGGGCATCCACACCGTGGCGTGGGGCGAAGGAGGTCTCGGGGGTGGCGTTGGTGGTGGCACAGGAGGTGCCCACGTCGTCGAGCATGGCCGTACCCCATGGCCCTGCGGGCGTGGGCAAGGCGAGACACCGCATGCGGGCGCAGTTGCGCAGCGGCGGTGTAGCGGAATCGGTCATCGACGACGCCGTACTGATCCTTTCCGAACTTCTCAGCAACGCGTGCAAGCACGGCAGACCCCTGGGCGACGCCCTCTCCGGTGACGGCGACGTCCGTGCCGCGTGGCGCGTGGACCCGTCCGGACGGCTCATCGTCGAGGTCACGGACGGCGGCGGCCCGACCCGCCCCGCCCCCGCGACCCCGTCGGTCACCGCCCACGGCGGCCGCGGCCTGAACATCATCACCGCGCTCGCCGACGACTGGGGTGTCCGGGACGACGTCCGCGGCGAGGTCACGGTCTGGGTCGTCGTCCACGACGACGTCCACGACCCGGACGCCGGCCACCGCCGCGACGACTTCGCGACCCGTGTCACCGCCCCGGCCGTGTCCCGGATACCGGGTCTGGACTTCGCGGACGCCTTCGACGACCTGGACTGAGCGCGGTACCTGGACTGAGCGCGGTACGCCGGGACCGTGAGGGCAGGGCCGCGCCGCACCCGGCGTCGTCCACATGGACCCGGCG
>NZ_JAPSKN010000211.1 GCF_031181705.1 Streptomyces sp. | reverse complement strand
GAGTCGGTGGCGGAGCTGGGGCACTCGTAGCCGCTGGTCCGGGGGCCCCGCGGAGCGCGGTACCTTCGACCTCACGGCCCCCGCCGCCGATGAGGAGAGTCAACGTGAGCAAGTTCGTGCGCCCGGCCGCCGAAGGTGCCGACCCGTTCGGTACGGCACGTCTGCGGCGCGGAGTCCTGGACGCCTGGGCCACCAGCCCGGCCCGGTTCCGCGAGGACGCCAACGCCGAGGAGGACCTGGCCCTCGGCGGCTACCGGGACCGGCTCGTCGTCGAGCTCGCCCAGAACGCCGCCGACGCGGCGGCCCGGGCCGGAGTGCCGGGGCGGCTGAGGCTCACCCTGCGCGACGGGGTGCTGGTCGCCGCCAACACCGGTGCCCCGCTGGACGCGGCGGGCGTCGAGTCGCTGGCCACGCTGCGCGCGTCCGCCAAGCGGGACACGCCCTCGATCGGCCGGTTCGGCGTGGGCTTCGCCGCCGTGCTCTCCGTGACCGACGAGCCCGCCGTCGTCGGCCGGCACGGCGGGGTCCGCTGGTCCCTGGCCGAGGCCCGGGAACTCGCCTCCGACACCGCCCGGCACAGCCCCGGCCTCGGCGACGAGGTGCGGCGGCGGGACGGGCACGTGCCGCTGCTGCGGCTGCCGTTCGCCGCCGAGGGCACCGCCCCCGACCCGTACGACACCGCCGTCATCCTGCCCTTGCGCGACGCGGCCGCCGCCGACCTCGCCGAGCGGCTGCTGCGGGCCGTCGACGACGCCCTGCTGCTCGCCCTGCCCGGCCTGGAGGAGGTCGTCGTCGAGATCGGCGGCGAGGCCCCGCGCAGCCTCACCCGCCGCAGCGACGGCCCCTTCACCGTCGTCGACGACTCCGCCGACGGCGTCACCCACTGGCGCACCGCCGCGGCCCACGGCACCCTCACCCCCGACCTGCTGGCCGACCGGCCCGTCGAGGAGCGGCTGCGGCCCCACTGGTCCGTCACCTGGGCCGTCCCCGTCGACAGCGACGGCAGTCCGGCCCGGCCCCGCACCAGCCCGGTCGTGCACGCCCCGACCCCCAGCGACGAGCCGCTCGGCGTGCCGGCCCTGCTCATCGCCTCGTTCCCGCTGGACACCACCCGCCGGCACGCCGCCCCCGGCCCGCTGACCGACTTCCTCGTGCAGCGCGCCGCCGACGCCTACGCCGAACTGCTGGGCGCGTGGCGCCCGGTGACCGCCGGAATCGTCGACCTCGTGCCCGGTCCGCTCGGCAAGGGCGAGCTGGACGGTGGCCTGCGCCGGGCCATCCTGGAGCGGCTGCCCCGCACGTCCTTCCTGCCGCCCGCGGTCCCGCCCCAGGACGGTGACGACCTGCCCGAGTCCCTGCGGCCGCGGGACGCCGAACTCGTCGAGGGCGCCGGCGCGGACACCGTGCGGGTCCTCGCCGAGGTGCTGCCCACCCTGCTGCCCGCCGGGCTCGAACGCCGCCCGGAGCTGCGGACCCTGGCGGTCGCCCGGGTTCCGCTCACCGACGCGATCGACCGGCTGGCCGGCCTGGAGAAGGACCCGGGCTGGTGGCGGCGGCTCTACGACAGCCTGGCCGGGGTCGACCCGGACCGGCTGTCGGGACTGCCGGTGCCGCTCGCCGACGGGCGCACGACCATCGGGCCCCGGCAGGTGCTGCTGCCCGGCGCGGAGACCGCCCGGATCGACCCGGAGGTGCTGGCCCGGCTCGGTCTGAAGGTCGCCCACCCGGACGCCGCCCACCCGATCCTGGAGAAGCTGGGCGCGCTGCCCGCGACCCCGCGGGCCGTCCTCACCACCCCGCAGGTGCGGGCCGCCGTCGCCGCGTCGCTCGACGACGAGGGCGCGGTGAACTGGGAGGAGGACACCCTCGACGCCGAGGAACTGGCCGACACCGTGCTCGCGCTGGTGCGGGACGCCGGCCTGGAGCCCGGGGACGAGCCGTGGCTCGGCGCGCTCGCCCTGCCCGACGAGGACGGCGAACCGGCCCCGGCCTGCGAACTGGTCTTCCCCGGCGGCCCCTTCGCCCGGGTCATGCGCGAGGGCGAACTGGCCGCCGTGGACGCCGAGCTGGCCGCCAAGTGGGGCGAACAGCCGCTGGCCGCCTGCGGGGTGCTGGTGGACTTCGCGCTCGTCCGTGCCACCGACGTCGTGCTCGACCCGGACGAACTGGAGCCCCGCGAGGGAGACTTCGCCGAGCCGGACGACGCGGGCCTGCTGGACGCCGTCGACGTGTGGTGCGAGGACGTCCTCGACCGCTTCCCGGACAGCCCCGTGCCGCCGGTCGCCACCGAGATCGTCGCCGTACGGGACCTGGACCTGGTGGACGAGGACAAGTGGGCGCAGGCGCTGGCGCTGCTGTCCCGGCCGCCGCTCAGGGACGCGATCGTGCAGCCGGTGCGGATCCTGCTGCACGACGGCACGCACGAGCTCGTCCGTCCCTACACGGCCTGGTGGCTGCGCGGGAACCCGGTGCTGGCCGGCCGCCGCCCGGCGGGACTGCGCGCCGCCGGCGGCGACCCGCTGCTGCGCGGTCTCTACGACGAGGCCGACGCCACCGGGTTCGAGGACGAGCAGGTGCTGCGCGCGCTGGGCGTGCGCACCTCGGTCGCCGCGCTGCTGGACGAGCCCGGCGGTGCCGCCGAGCTGCTCGACCGGCTCGCCGACCCCGGGCGGCAGGTGACGGATGCTCAGCTGCAGGCGCTGTACAGCGCGTTGGCGGAGCTGGACCCGGAGCAGGTGACCCTGCCGGACGAGCTGCGGGCCGTCGTCGACGGCCGGGTGGAGGTCGTGGACGCGGCCGACGCCGTGGTGTGCGACTCGCCCGACCTGCTGCCGTTCACCGAGGGCGTCCCGCTGCTCCCCGTACGGCCGTCCCGCGCGGCAGAGCTGGCCGAACTGTTCCAGGTGCGGCGGCTGAGCGAGTCCGTCACCGGGCGGGTCACCTCCGAGGGCGCCGAGCACGGGGTGCCCGAGCCGGTGCGGGTGCTGCTCGGCCCACGCACCCCGGCCTCCTACGTGGAGCACGACGAACTCGTCGTGGACGGCGTGGAGATCGACTGGCGGCTCACCGACGACGGTGTGCTGCACGCCGCCACCCTGGAGGGCGTCGCCGCGGGGCTGGCCTGGGCGGCGGGGCAGTGGCCGCGGCGGTTCGAGGTGGCGGCGCTGCTGGAGGACCCGTCCCGTACGCGGGAGCTGGCGCGTGACCGGTGGTTCGACTGAGCCGGTGACGGGGGTTCGGCCGGGCCGGAGGCGGCCTTCGCCCGGCCGGTGAAAACCTCGCACAAATTTTTCACCGGTCGTACAACCAAGCGACCTGTTCGCGAATCTGATCATGCGAGTCAACAGACTCCACGATCACTTGGGCCCCGAGAGCCGACGACGAGCACCGGGGCCCCTCTCCACCTGGAGAACGAATGCGTATCCGAGCCACCGTGGCCGCCGTCACCGGCGCCCTGGCCCTTTCCGCCCTCGCCGTGCCGGCCGCGCAGGCCGACGCCCAGGGCGACGTGAACCTGAACCGGCCGAGCGCCGCGGAGCGTTTCGGCGCCTCCTCCGACAAGTCGGCCTTCGGTGCCGCGGCCGTCGCCGCGGCCGAGCCCGTCGTGTCGAACGTCAAGGTCAACGCCGGCAAGGCCGTCGTGGTCGGCACCACCTACACCAAGACCTTCACGGTCTCCCTGACCGCCACGCACGCCTCGGGCATCGAGGACGCGTACATCGACCTGTGGCACGGCACCGACATCGACGAGGGACTCGACGGCTTCCTCCCGCCGAACGAGGAGGCGGCCACCTGCACGGCCACCAGCGCCACCACCTCGTCGTGCAAGCTCACGATCTCGGCCGCCCCCGGCCTGAACGACGACGGCGTCGGTGAGCTGTACGCCAACGTGCTGGCCGGCACCTGGCACGTCACCGTCGGGGCCCTGTCCAAGAGCGGCGACATCTACTGGAACGACTACTACGGAACCCACAAGGTCCAGCGCGCCTCCAAGCTGACGGTCAACGCCTCGCCGGAACCGGTGAAGAAGGGCCGCACCATCACCGTCACCGGCAAGCTGTCCCGCGCCAACTGGGAGACCTTCAAGTACGCGGGTTACACCAACCAGTCGGTGAAGCTGCAGTTCCGCAAGAAGGGCAGCGACACCTACACCACGCTGAAGACCATCAAGTCGAACAGCACCGGTGAGCTGAAGACCACGACCACGGCCTCCACGGACGGCTACTTCCGCTGGTCCTTCGCGGGCACGACCACGACCCCGGCGGTCAACGCCACGGGCGACTTCGTCGACGTGCAGTAGGCACCACCGGCTACGCCGGGAAGCGGCGGTCCACCCACCTCCACGTGAGTTCCAGGGTGGCCGCCGCCACCACCGAGATGCCGACCGCGATCCACGGCATCGTCATCCCGACCAGCTTCAGCGCGAAGAAGTCCTGCAGCCACGGCACGGCCAGCACCACCACGAACGCCCCGCCCATCGTGGCGACCAGGGCGATCCGCCACCACGTGTACGGCCGGGCGATGATCGCCAGCACCCACATGGAGATGAGGAAGAGCGTCAGCGTCGCGACGCTGGTCTCGGCGTCCAGCGCGCCCGCGCCCTCGTAGTGCTGCCGGGCGATCAGATACGTCGCGAAGGTCGCCACCGCCGCCACGACCCCGCCGGGGATCGCGTACCGCATCACCCGCCGCACGAAGTGGGGCCTGGCGCGCTCCTTGTTCGGCGCGAGCGCGAGGAAGAACGCCGGGACGCCGATGGTCAGCGTCGACAGCAGGGTCAGATGGCGCGGCAGGAACGGGTACTCCACCTGCCAGCAGACCACCAGCACGGCCAGCAGCACCGAGTACACCGTCTTGACGAGGAACAGGGTCGCGACCCGCGTGATGTTGCCGATGACCCGGCGCCCCTCCGCCACCACCGACGGCAGCGTGGCGAAGCTGTTGTTCAGCAGCACGATCTGCGCGACCGCCCGCGTCGCCTCCGAGCCGGAGCCCATCGCGACACCGATGTCGGCGTCCTTCAGGGCGAGGACGTCGTTCACCCCGTCCCCGGTCATCGCGACGGTGTGCCCGCGCGACTGCAGCGCCCCGACCATGTTCCGCTTCTGCTGCGGGGTGACCCGCCCGAAGACCGTCCCCTCGTCCAGGGCGTCCGCCATGCCGTCCTGGTCGGCGGGGAGCCGGCGGGCGTCCACGGTGGTCCCGGACAGCCCGAGCTTGGCGGCGACCGCCCCGACCGACACCGCGTTGTCACCGGAGATGACCTTGGCGCTGACGTCCTGGTCGGCGAAGTAGCGCAGCGTGTCGGCGGCGTCCGGCCGCAGCCGCTGCTCCAGCACCACCAGGGCGGTGGGCTCGGCGCCCTCCGCGACCTCGGGATCGTCCAGCTCCCCCTCGACCCGGGCGAGCAGCAGCACCCGCAGCCCCTGCTCGTTCAGCCGCCCGGTCTCGGCCAGGGCGGGATCGTCCTCGGCCAGCAGCACGTCCGGCGCGCCCAGCAGCCACGTACGGCTCCGCCCGTCGCCCTCGCGGAACGCGGCGCCGCTGTACCTGCGGGCCGAGGAGAACGGCAGGGCCTGCGTGCAGCGCCAGTCCGCCACGGCCGGATAGGTGTCGATGATCGCCTTCAGCGACGCGTTCGGCCGTGGGTCCGACTCGCCCAGCGCGCCGAGCACCTTCCGTACGTACGTCTCGTCGGCGTCCCGCAGCGGCCGCAGCTCGGTGACGTCCATGCCGCCCTCGGTGAGGGTGCCGGTCTTGTCCAGGCAGACGGTGTCGACGCGGGCCAGGCCCTCGATCGCGGGCAGCTCCTGGACCAGGCACTGCTTGCGGCCCAGCCGGATCACCCCGATGGCGAAGGCGACCGAGGTGAGCAGCACCAGGCCCTCGGGGACCATCGGGACGATGCCGCCGACCGTGCGGGCGACGGAGTCGTCGAAGGCGTTCTCCTTCACGAACAGCTGGCTGATGATCAGGCCGATCGCGGTCGGGACCATCATCCACGTGACGTACTTGAGGATCGTCGAGATGCCCGAGCGCAGCTCGGAATGGACGAGCGTGAAGCGTGAGGCCTCCTCGGCGAGCTGGGCGGCGTAGGCCTCCCGGCCGACCTTCGTGGCCTGGAAGGCGCCGCCGCCCGCGACCACGAAGCTGCCGGACATCACCTGGTCACCGGGGCGCTTGACGACCGGGTCGGCCTCGCCGGTGAGCAGTGACTCGTCGATCTCGAGACCGTCGGCCTCGACACAGACGCCGTCGACGACGACCTTGTCCCCGGGCCCGATCTCGATCACGTCGTCCAGGACGATCTCGGAGGTGCTGACCTGCCCGGAGGCCCCGTCCCGGCGCACGGTCGGCCGCACCTCGCCGATGAGCGCGAGCGAGTCCAGCGTCTTCTTCGCCCGCCACTCCTGGACGATGCCGATGCCGGTGTTGGCGAGGATCACGAAACCGAACAGGCTGTCCTGGATCGGCGCGACCACCAGCATGATCAGCCACAGCACGCCGATGATCGCGTTGAAGCGGGTGAAGACGTTCGCCCGGACGATGTCGACGGTGGACCGGCTGCTGCGCACCGGTACGTCGTTGACCTGACCGCGCTCCACGCGTTCGGCCACCTGGGCACTGGTCAGGCCGGTCTCGCGGGAGGTGACCGTCGCCGGCCGCGCGGACTCGGGCCGGGCACCCGCGTCGAGATGCGTCATGCCTTCGACGGTACGTGCGGATTTGC
>NZ_JAPSKN010000065.1:21243-30500 GCF_031181705.1 Streptomyces sp. | reverse complement strand
CGTTCGCCCGGGCCGCGGCCGGCGTCGACACCGCGTGGCAGGAGGCGGGGCGGACGGGTACGCCCCGCAAGCTGGCGCTGGCCTACTTCGCGCTCGGCCCGGACGCCCGGGCCCACGCGGACGGCTATCTCCGGCACTACTACGGCTTCCTCGGCGATGCCGCCGCGCAGGTCGCGTCCGGTGCGGCGGTGACCGCGGAGATGGCCGCGTCCTACGCCGAGGCCTTCGCCGCGGCCGGCTGCGACGAGCTGATCTTCATCCCGGCGGCGTCGAACCTGCAGCAGGTCGAGTGGCTGGCCGAGGCGACGCGCTGAACCGCCCGCCCCGCCAGGCGATTGGGCCACGCCCGTCGTTCTAGGCGAGCGGGGTGATTCCCGCCTGGTCGGCCCGGAGCTGCGCGCGGACGAGCTCCAGCAGGCGACCGGTCCAGTTGCGGCCGCGACCGCCGTTGTCGCCCCAGTGACCTGAGTCGGACTCGTCGTAGACGAGGGTCGCGTCGGCCGTGTCCAGGAGGATGCGCGCGAGGGCCGGGTGCTGGGTGTACTTGGCCCTCAGCAGCGCCGTCATGACCGCGGTCCTGGCCTGTTCCCACCCCTCGCGCCGAGGGGCGGCGACCGCGGCGTCGCGGGCGGCGAACACCGTGTCCGCGTCCCGCGCGGCGGCCCGGGCCGCGGGGTCGGCGGTGGAGAGGGCCCAGTACGCGTGGGTGACCGAGGGGTAGGTGTCGCCGTCGACCCGGAGGGGCGCGGGGTAGTCGTTGCGGAGGGCCTGCGTGCCGGGGTCGTCCGAGGTCCTGACCGGGTAGCTCTGGCAGAGGTGGATCGCGGGGGCCATCGGTGTCGCGGGCCCGTCCGCCGGTACCCGCGTGGGGCGTTCGGCCCGCCACTTCGCCCGGTCCTCGAAGTAGGCGACCGCCTCGTCGTACTCCTCCTGGTCGACGGTTTCGCCCGGGAAGGACTGCAACTCCCCGCCGGGGCCGGTCACCAGGACCTGCAGCGGCCCGTCCTTGCGGTCCATGTCGCCCAGCGCGTAGTGGCGTTGGGTCTCCGGGATGGCGTAGTAGGCGGCGCGGGCGACGGCCCGGTTCTCCTCGGTGGGCTCGGCGAGGAACGCGTCGACGGCGGCGAGGCAGCGGTCCGTGGAGTCCGGGCGGCCGTTGAGCTGGTCGATCGTGTCACGGACCTCGGCGAGCAGCAGCTCGGGGGTGAGCCAGGCGCACGGCTCGCTGAATCTCCACGCGGCCAGGTCGTGGGCGGAGACCCAGGCGCCGTCCGGGAGTTCGGTGGCGACCCAGCCGCTGCGCAGCTTCCGCTCGAACTCCTCCAGGGTGACCAGGCCCCAGCAGTCGATCAGTCCGTCGGCGTAGATGAACAGGTCGGTGAGGAAGTAGTCGCCGTTGCGGATGAAGGCGTGACGCCATGTTCCGGGGACGCGGACGCCGTCCGCCATGCGGGAGGTGATGCGGTTGCCGATCATTCAGGCCATTGTGTCGAGACCGGTGGTCCGCGCAACGGGTTTGTCGCCGACGGGCGTGACGCACGCACCCGGAGCCGGGTCCTCCGTGACGGCTCGGCGGAGGACCCGGCTCCCGGCTCGCCGGTGGTTCAGGAGGACTGGGCGCTCTGGTACAGGTTCTGCGCGTCGGCCCCGAAGTACGGGCCGTACATGGCGTTGGGCAGGAAGTTGTACTTGAAGCTGTTCACCGAGGACTGCAGTCCGGTGCCGGTGGCCTCGTCGAACTGCGTGAACCACGGGCCGCCGCTGGAGCCGCCGGTCATGTCGCAGGTCAGACCGTGGTCGCCGGAGAGCAGGAAGTCCCGGAAGGTGGTGCCGCTGCAGTAGATGAACTTCTCGCCGTCGTACGGGGCGGCGGCCGGGAAGCCGAAGGAGTACATGGCCTTGTTGTAGCCGGTGTTGAAGGCGAGACCCTGGCCGCCGACGACGTCGGTCAGCCGCTTTCCGTCGAGCGGGGCGACGACGGCCGCGCCGATGTCGTAGTTGATGTCCTCACTGGCCGTCCACTGCGGCGTGGACAGTGTCCTGGCCGCCGCCCAGGTGCCGTACGGCCGCTGCCCGTCGTGATAGCCCGGCACGAACACCCAGTTGGTGTGCCAGGCGCCCTGCATCTTCACGCAGTGGCCGGCGGTGAGCACCGTGCTCTTGTTGGCGCTGGTGACGGCGTTGCCGGAGCAGGACGCGGTGCGCCCCTGGTAGGTGAAGAACACGCGTCCCGCCGTCTTGGTGACCGCTCCCCCGCCCGACCAGGGGCCGCCGCCGTGCGGGAAGGCGAGGGGGCCGACGGCGGAGGCGGGTGCGCTGGGTGCCACGACGGTCGCCTTGCCCTTGCGCGGTGCCGCGGCCCGCACCTCGGAGCGGTCGACGGTCAGGACGTCGAGCGGGGTGGCCGCGCGCATCCGTTCCGGGGTCCAGAAGGCCAGGGCGCGCTCCTGCGCCGAGGGGGCCGCCGTGCCCGGTTCCGGGGCGGCGCCGGCCGGTGCGGCGGTGACGCCGGTCGCGAGCAGCGCGGCGACGCCGGCGAGTGCGCCGAGGACGCTGCGGCGCACGGAGGCGGTGCCGGACGGGCGGAGGCTACGGGGTCTGCCTATCACGCGGTCTCCTTCTGCTGTGGGGGCCGGGCGGCGGGAGCCGTCGCCCGGTCAGGCAGGGGTCTCACTGCGGACAGTCAGAGGGCAGCGTGCCACCCGGAAGCCGATATGGACAGGTGCATGTCAGAACGATGGCCGAAACGTCACGGACTCCGCGCGCGAAGCGCACAACACGGGCGGGCACGACGCGACGAGCGGGTACGACGCGTGCCACGCCGGCACGACGCGAGGCCCGCGGCACACAGAAACCCGGCCTCCTCGCGGAGGCCGGGTGCCGTGGTGAAGCCGTGGGTTCAGAGAGCGGGGCCCGTGCCGCCGCCACCCGGCTGGACGCGGCCGCGCCAGGCGCCGGACTCCGCGCCACGCTCCTCGATGTACTGCTTGAAGCGCTTCATGTCGCCCTTGACCCGGCGGTCGACGGTGCCCATCACGTCCGCGGCCTTCTCGGCCATCCCGCTGGGCTCGAACTCCATCACGAGCTCCACGCGCGTGTGGGTGTCGTCCACGCGCTCGAAGCGGACGGAGCCCTTCTGGTGGGTGTCTCCGCTGGTGGTACGCCAGGTGACGCGCTCGTCGGGCAGCTGGTCGACGATCTCGGTGTCGAACTCGCGCCGTACGCCGCCGACCTTCGTCGTCCAGTGGTTGTGGCGGTCGTCGACCTGCCTGACCTCTTCGACGCCCTCCATGAAGTTCGGGAACTCCTCGAACTGCGTCCACTGGTTGTACGCGGTGTGCAGGGGGACGTCGACTTCCACGGTTTCCCTGACAGTGCTCATCTGCATGCCTCCGTTTTCACTGATCGGCTGCGGGAGGCCCATCGGCCCACGCACAGGTCCGGGCTCGTGGCGGTCGAGTACCCGGAATGCCGCGGATGCCACCTCGCGAGTGATCCCCAGCCGATCGGAAACCGCCCACACCGGTCGGTCGAACGCCGGTACGATCCCGGCGTGCGCCTTCCCCGCTGTGCCCCGGGCTGGACCATCGCCGTCTTCGGCGTGCTCGCCGCCGCCCTCGGGGCGCTGGGCCTGGTCTCACCGAACGCCCAGCTGTCGCTGCTCGGTCTCGCCGCACCGCAGGAGCGCGCGGCCGGGGACTTCACCCCCGCGTTCCTGACGGCGTCGTCCATGGCGGCCCTCAACATGGGCGTGTACTACGTGCTGGCGGCCCTGGCCGACTGGCGGGCCTTCTTCCGCTGGACCGTGCCGTTCCGGCTGCTGACGTGCACGGTCTTCATCGCCGCCGCGATCGGCGGCAGGGCGCCGGACGTCTTCGTCGGGGTCGGGGTGTGGGAGGGGCTGGGCGCGGCGGCGACGGCCGCGGCGCTGTGGTCCGACCGTCGCCGGGCCGGAGCGCCGGCCCCCGCGACCGGCCCGTGAGCCGGTCGCCCTCCAGGGGACGGGAGAACCTCGGCCGCGGGGGCGGTTCGGACGGCGGACGGCACCACCTCGGCGGCGCCCTCACCGTGGCGATGGCCGACGCCCTGACCGCGTGCGGGCTGGTGACCTGGGAGGACGGTCCGGCGCTCACGGCGTCGGGGGCGGCGTGGCTGAGGCGCGTCGGCGTCGAGGAGGCGGTGGAGCGCCGGCACCTGCGGACCTGCCTGGACTGGACCGAGCGGCGCCCGCGTCTGGCGGGCGCCCCGGCCGCCGCCCTGTTCCGCCACGCGCTGGGCGCGTCGTGGCCGGTGCACGGCGACGGGGCCCGTGTCCTGCGGCTGACGGACCGGGGGCGGGACGCGTTGCGTCGGCACCTGGGCCTGGCGGAGGACGTGACGGCGGTGGGCCCGGCCCGCTGGAACCGCCGGGCTCAGAACCGGTTCTGCTGCTGCGGCTGCCCGTACGGCTGGCCGCCCGCGTCCTGGGCCTGCAGCTGCTCCGCCTGCTCCTTGGTCACTTTCTGTTCGGCGCCGCAGAAGGTGCAC
Organism: Streptomyces sp.; assembly: GCF_031181705.1. GTDB lineage: Bacteria > Actinomycetota > Actinomycetes > Streptomycetales > Streptomycetaceae > Streptomyces. Next base: position 25,973 of record NZ_JAPSKN010000065.1, on the reverse strand, counting down.
TGCGTCAGGTACTTCGTCGAGACGGGGAACAGCGGCACGAAGAACAGGGTGAACTTCGTGACGCGCTTGCGGAGCGTGTGCGCGGCGGGGTTGGCGCACTGGCCGCACACCAGCGTGAGTATCGCCAGCTGGTACAGGTATCCCTTGGTGCCAAAGATGATCACGTGTCGGTCCTCCCGGGTCGGATCTTCATCCAGTGTCCTGTATCGGGGGCCGGTGCGGTGCGCGGGCCCCTCGTTCGTGTGGAGAGCCCGGCGGGGTGTGGTCCAAGCGGGTGACAGCGGGCCGGGTGTCCCCGGGTGCGCCGGTACGGTGCCGCGGTGACCTCGATCTCAGCCGAAACGCAGCCCGTGCACACCGACGACCTGGGCTCCCTCGCCGTCCTGTCCTGGCGGGGCACCACCCCTGAAGGTGTCGACGTCCCCTACCTGCTGGCCTGTCCCCTCGGAGACGGCGCGAAGGGTCCCGAGGCGGCCGCGGAGGCCATCGAGCAGCTGCTGCAGAGCGCCGGGCTGCCCGTGGGCGAGGGGCTCGTCGACGCGACGCAGCGGCCCAGTCTGCCGGTGAGTCTGCTCGTCGTACCCGGGTCGGCCGTCCTGACCGTGAAGCACCTCAAGTCGCAGTTCGTGCCCCCGGAGACCTGGCTGGAGGCGGTGGCCAAGCTCGGATACGCCTACCTGATCTTCGCCACCCGCTCGTGGCCGGAGGGCACCGAACCCGGTGACGTCGAGACGCTGGCCGCCTTCACCTCCGACGAGGACGTGCTCACCTCGGCGGTGCACGTGGTGCTGCCCGCCCGCAGGCTGCGCGGCTGACTCCCCCGGCGGCCCGGGCCACGTGACGGTGGCCCGGGCCGCGGCGTGCCGGCGGTCAGGCCGACAGGGCCGCCAGCACCACGCTCTTGGCCTCCTCCTGGACCCGCCGCAGGTGGTCGGGGCCGAGGAACGACTCGGCGTAGATCTTGTAGACGTCCTCGGTGCCGGACGGGCGGGCCGCGAACCAGGCGTTGTCCGTCGTCACCTTGATGCCGCCGATGGGGGCGCCGTTGCCGGGCGCCTCGGTGAGCACCGCGGTGACCGCGTCGCCGGCCAGGGTGTCCGCGCTGACCTGGGCCGGGGAGAGCTTGGCGAGCAGGGCCTTCTCCTCGCGGGTCGCCGGGGCGTCGATCCGCGCGTAGGCCGGCTCGCCGAAGCGGGCGGTCAGGCCCGCGTAGTGCTCGGAGGGGGTCCTGCCGGTGACCGCGGTGATCTCGGAGGCGAGCAGCGCCAGCAGGATGCCGTCCTTGTCGGTGGTCCACACGGAGCCGTCGCGGCGCAGGAAGGACGCCCCTGCCGACTCCTCTCCGCCGAAGCCGATGGTGCCGCCGGCGAGCCCGTCCACGAACCACTTGAACCCGACCGGCACCTCGACCAGTTCGCGGCCCAGGTCGGCGGCGACCCGGTCGATCATGGCGGAGGACACCAGCGTCTTGCCGACGCCGGTTGCGGCCGGCCAGTTCCCGCGGTGGGCGTACAGGTAGGAGATGGCGACCGCGAGGTAGTGGTTAGGGTTCATCAGGCCCGCGTCCGGTGTGACGATGCCGTGCCGGTCGGCGTCGGCGTCGTTGCCGGTGGCGATCTGGAACCGCTCGCGCTGCTCGATCAGCGACGCCATGGCGTACGGCGAGGAGCAGTCCATGCGGATCTTGCCGTCCCAGTCCAGCGTCATGAAGCGCCAGGTGGGGTCGGTGTGCGGGTTGACCACGGTGAGGTCGAGGCCGTGCTGTTCGGCGATGCGGCCCCAGTAGGCGACCGAGGCCCCGCCGAGCGGGTCGGCTCCGATGCGCACACCGGCCGAACGGATCGCGTCCAGGTCGAGGACGGCCGGCAGATCGGCGACGTAGGTGCCGAGGAAGTCGTAGCGGCCGGTGGTGGGGGCGGCGAGGGCACGGGCGTGCGGGACGCGCCGTACGTCCTTCAGGCCACCGCGGATGATCTCGTTGGCGCGGTCCTGGATCCAGGAGGTCGCGTCGGAGGCTGCGGGGCCGCCGCTGGGCGGGTTGTACTTGAAGCCGCCGTCGGCGGGCGGGTTGTGGGAGGGGGTGACCACGACACCGTCCGCGAGGCCGGTGGTGCGGCCGCGGTTGTGGGTGAGGATGGCGTGCGAGACGGCCGGGGTCGGCGTGTAGCCGTCCGCCGCGTCGATCAGCACCGTCACCTCGTTGGCGGCGAACACCTCCAGGGCCGTGACCCGCGCCGGCTCGGACAGTGCGTGGGTGTCGGCGCCCAGGAACAGGGGGCCGTCGACGCCCTGCTCGGCGCGGTACTCGCAGATGGCCTGGCTGGTCGCGGCGATGTGGTCGTCGTTGAACGCGCTCGCCAGCGACGAACCGCGGTGTCCGGAGGTTCCGAACGCGACGCGCTGCCCCGGGTCGTCGAGGTCGGGGTGGAGCGCGTAGTACGCGGTCACCAGCCGAGCGACGTCGACGAGATCCTCGGGTCCGGCCGGACTGCCCGCTCGCTCGTGCTGCATGGGCCCGCTCCTCCACAGGGTCGATCCTTCGTGTGCGCTCTCATCCTTCCTCGTCACAGCCGTGCCGCGCGAGGGGGGCACCCCGGTGGGGGCCGGATGTGCGCCATGCCACGCGCGGCCGTGGGCCCGCGGGCACGCGAGGAGGCGGCGCTACGGGCCACCGGGCGTCCGGTGGCGCGCCGCGCCGCCTGCTCCCTCGTGGCCGGCACGCCGCGCGTGCCGGCCGTGGTCAGATCCGCCCGCCGGTGAGCCGGGTGAGCGGGCCGTGCGCACCGCGTTCCGCACGGCGGCCCACGGCGTACGACGCGGCGCTCAGGGCGGTCAGTCCGGCCCCCACGCCCGCGGCGACGAGCTTGCGGTGCGCGATGACCGTCCAGGCCGTCTTCGCCGTGGCGGCGACGTGTCCCGAGGCCGTGACGACCGCCTGGCGGCCCGCCTCGACGCCCTTGGCGGCTGTCTGCGCGGCCGTCTTCGCCGTCTCCGCGGAGCGCTCCGCGCCGGACTTGGCGGCTGACGCCACTTCACCGGCCTTCCCCGCGGCCCCCTTGGCGGCCTGCGACGCCGGGGCGGTCGCCTTGTCCGCCGTGCTGCGGGCCTTGGACTGCGTCGCACGGACGGTGGTCGACTTCTGATTCGTGCGCTTGTTCTCCTCAGTCATGTCACACCGCTTTGCCTCGGAGCCGGGCGCCAAACACATTCGGTCGCGCACCGACCGGGCGGCAGGTGCCTGAGCACGCCGTCCAGGGGGTAGGCGAGCTACAGAGATATTCCACCCCGATCACGAAGGAAGGTGCGTCATGGCCGGAATGCTCAACCGACTCAAGGAATTCGCCCGGAGCCCGCAGGGGCGGCGGGCAGCGGAGCAGGCCCGGCGGGCGGCGGCCGACCCCCGCAAGCGGGCCCAGGCCCAGCGGCTGCTCGGCAAGCTCCGCGGACGCCGCCACTGAACCACGGAGACCGACTCCTCCCGGTATCCAACTCCTCGCGTACATAGGTGTGTTCGCGTCCCTTCCGGGCACTTGGGTCGCACCACACACCTGAGAGGAGCTGGTTCGATGAGCAGCACAGGCAACGGCAGCAAGCTCTGCGTCTTAGGCGTCGCCGGGGTCCTGGCCGGCACGGTGCTGGTCGGCTGCGGTGACGGAGGTGACACGAAACAGGAGGCGGGCGCCTCCTCGGCGAAGACGAGCGCCGGGGCCGAGGAGCAGGGCACGCGTGCGGTGCGCTCGGCCTACGACCGGACCGCCGAGGAGGACACCGCGAAGGTCGAGCTGCGCGTGCGGACCTCGGCCCAGGGCCGCTCGGAGACGGCCAACGGGCAGGGCGTCGTGGACCTGGAGGACGGCGACAGCGTCATGACGCTGACGGCGCAGGGGCAGCGGATCGAGCAGCGCGTGATCGACCAGGTGCTGTACCAGAAGATGCCCGAGGGGCAGGCTCCGGGCGGCAAGCCCTGGATCAGGATCGACCTGGGGAAGGTCGCCGGCCGGCAGGGCGCCGGTGACCAGGGCGTGAGCGACCCGGCGCAGTCCGCGGCCTACGCGAAGGCCATCACCGACCAGGACGTGACCGAGAAGGGCACGGCCATGGTCAACGGTGCGCGGACCACGCACTACCGTGTCGGCGTCGACGTCGCCGAGCTGCCGAACGGCGACGCCCTGCGCAAGCAGGTCGGCCCGGCCCTGCCGATGGACGTGTGGCTCGACGACGAGGGCCGGCTGCGGAGGCAGCAGATCGACATGACCGTCAAGGCCGCGCCGCAGTCGGCCGGCCGGTCCTCCGGCGCCGCCTCGTCCGCGCCGGAGAAGGTCACGGTGCGCACCGTCATGGACTTCACCGACTTCGGCGCCGAGATCGAGGCGGAGAAGCCGCCGGCCGGGCAGGTCACCGACATGACCGGCAAGGCCCTCAAGCAGGGCAAGCGGCAGAGCTGACCGGGTTCATCGCACGTCACGGCCGCGGAGCCGCCGTACCAGGTCGTCCGCGGCCGCCGGCCACTGCCGGTGGTCGAAGGTGACGTGCGCTTCGAGGAGGCGGCCGGGGACGACGTGGAAGTCGACGGCGCGGACGAAGTCCCGGTCGTGGATCCAGGACACGTACCGCGCGCCACCGGCGACCGGTCCGCCGAGTCCGAGCCGGGCCAGCCGGAGCAGGACGTCGAAGACACCCCCGCGGTCGGGGCTCGTCACCATGGCGGCGCGCAGGGCCACCTTGCGGGT
>NZ_JAPSKN010000065.1:8933-21143 GCF_031181705.1 Streptomyces sp. | reverse complement strand
ATGAGCGTAGTCAAGATCAACGTGCTGACCGTGCCCGCCGAGCAGCGGGAGACGCTGGAGAAGCGCTTCGCCTCCCGCGCACACGCCGTGGAGAGCTCCGACGGATTCGAGTGGTTCGAGCTGCTCCGCCCGGTGGAGGGCACCGACACCTACCTCGTGTACACGCGCTGGCGTGACGAGGAGTCGTTCCAGGCCTGGATGGAGGGGCCGATGAAGGCCGCGCACCAGGGTGGCGGCGAGGGCGGCGAGCGGCCCAGGCCCGCGGCGAGCGGCTCGACCCTGTGGTCGTTCGAGGTCGTGCAGCAGGCCGGACCGAAGAACCCTTAGTCCCCGACGGCGCACAGCGTGAGGTCCCCCGCACCGGCGGTGCGGGGGACCTCACGCATGCCGAGGCCGTGCCGGCGTTCAGCCCTGCCGGGAGCGGCCGGGCGCGGCCGTGCGACCGACCGCGGCCGCCAGCTTGCGCAGCCGGCGCCAGTCCAGCCGCGGGGGCGCCTCGGGGACTCCGGGCCGGTCGCGGGGCACCCGGACCCGCAGGGCGCGCCGGGCGATGCGGCAGTGGACGGGAGCGGGCATGGTGAGCGCCTCACCGTCGAGGCCGACCTCCAGCTGCGGTTCGTCGGCCTGCACGACGACGTGCTGGGCGGTGAGCGCCGTGAGCCCCTCGGGCCGCGGCGACAGCAGCAGCTCGGCCGCTTCCACGGCACTGTCGACGCGGACGGCGAGGACGCCCAGCCGCCCGGAGTTGAGCCGCTCGCGACGGCCAAAGCCGAACGGGTCGTCCATGCGGTACGCGTTGTTGCTGACCAGGACGGCCTGCGGGTCGGCGATGGTCGTGCCGTCGGCCACGGCCGTCAGGCGCGGGCCGCTCTGCCGGGTGAGCAGCTCGGGCAGCCGCTCCAGCGCCGCACCGACCTTGTCCTCGCGGTAGCCGGGGCTCTGGACAACGGCGCCGTACACGCCGAACGAGGCGTTGTTGACGAACGGCCGGCCACCGGCGAAGCCGAGGTCGACACGGAGTTCGACGCCGTCCGTGAGGGCGTCCAGGCAGGTGGCCGGGTCGTCCCGGTCCAGGCCCAGGTCCATCGCGAAGTGGTTGCGGGTGCCGGCCGCGATGACGAGGAACGGCAGGCCGTGCTCGGCCGCGACGGCGGCGACCAGGGCCTGGGTGCCGTCCCCGCCCGCCACCCCGAGCAGGTCGGCTCCGTCGGCGACGGCGGCCCGGGCGAGGGCGGTGACGTCCTGGTGCTGGTCCGGGTCGAGCAGGACGACCCGGGCCCCCAGCGCCTCGGCCTTCTCCTTGAGCTGGAACTTCCCGACCTTGCCGCCGCCGGAACGCGGGTTGAGCAGCAGGAAGGGGCGCTGCGGCGGCGGGGTGCGGTACTCCCTGGCCCGGACCGGCCGCAGGCCCGTGCTGCGCAGCGCGTACCGGCCGCTCCAGACGGCCGCGCACCACAGCAGCAGCGACAGGAAGACCACCCACAGCAGGTTGGCGGTGGCGAAGAGGGTGATGAGGCTGACGGGTGCGACCAGGGCCAGCGTGGCGGCGGCCATGCGGACCGCGCCGCGCCGGGACAGCACCCACCACAGGGCGGCCGCGGTCAGCGCGAGACCCACGAGCGTCACCGCGAGCAGCAGCAGTCCTCGCAGGCCACCGGTGACGAGGGGCAGCAGCACCGCCGACGCGGCCGCGGCCAGGGCCCCCCGGGCGGCCCATCGCTGGCGGCGGTGCTGCCGTTCGGTCATCGCCGATCCCATCTCGCTCCTCCGCTCGAACCGGCGCGTGCGGGCCTTCGAGACCGCGCCCGGCCGTGAACATCGTGCCCGCCGACGGCTCGGCCCGGCCACTGCCGTCCCCATGACTCCCCCGCCGACGGGCACGTCAGACGCGAAGATCCTCCGGGGCGGAGCTATCGGTAGCCTACGCGGCTTGCGTTGCGCGTCCGCGCGCACCGGGGCACGCGGACACCCGCCCCCGCCGCCCGGGGCGTCCCGCCCCCTTGACCCAGTGAGTCTCATTACGCAACTCTGCTGGCACAGTCCCTGTCGCCGAGGAGGCGGACACACGATGGAGTGGACGGGCGCGCGATACGCGGACCGGCCGACGGTGGAGGTGACGACCTGGGTCGCCGCCGCGCCGGAGCGGGTGTGGCCGCTGGTGTCGGACGTGACGCGGATGCCGGAATGCAGCGAGGAGTTGCAGTCGGCGCGCTGGATCGAGGGCGCCCGCGGACCGGCCGTCGGTGCCCGGTTCGTCGGCCACAACCGGCACGACGCGTTCGGCGAGTGGGAGACGACCTCCACGGTCGTCGCGTACGACCCTCCACGGGAGTTCTCCTGGGCCGTGGGGGACCCTGCCGAGCCCAGCGCCGTCTGGCGCTTCACGCTGGAGCCCCGGAACGGCGGGACCGCACTGTCGCAGTGGATGCGGATGGGGCCGGGACGTTCCGGTCTCTCCTTCGCGATCGACGCCATGCCGGAGAAGGAGCAGAAGATCGTGTTCGTGAGACTGCGGGAGTTCGAGCGCGGCATGACCGCCACGCTGGAGCGCATCAGGCAGTGGGCGGAGGCGTGATGCGCACGGCGACCACCGTGGAGGCGTCGGCTCTCGGCTCCTGGTCGCGGCAGGCCGACTTCGTCGTCGAGGCCGAGAAACTCGGGCTCGACGTCTGCTGGGTGGCGGAGGCGTGGGGGTCCGACGCCCCGTCCGCGCTGGGGTTCTACGCGGCCCGTACCGAGCGGATGCTCCTCGGCTCGGCGGTCATGCAGGTCGGGACGCGCACGCCGGTGGCACTGGCCCAGACGGCGATCACGCTGTCCAACCTGTCCGGCGGCCGCTTCCTGCTGGGGCTCGGGCCGTCCGGTCCGCAGGTGATGGAGGGGCTGCACGGCGTGCCGTTCGCCCGTCCCCTGGCGCGGGTGCGTGAGACGGTGGAGATCGTGCGGCAGGCCGTCGCGGGCGGGAAAGTGGCGTACTCGGGCTCGGAGTTCACCATTCCGCTGCCCGGTGGGGAGGCCGTGCCGATGCGGCTTTCCCTGCGGGCCGAGCACCCTGTGCCCGTGTACCTGGCGGCGCTGTCCCCCGCCATGCTGCGGCTGACCGGCCGGGTCGCCGACGGGTGGCTCGGCACCAGCTTCGTGCCGGAGGGCGCGGCGGACGCCTACTTCGCGCCGCTGGACGAGGGCCTGGCCGCCGCCGGCCGCACTCGTGCCGGTTTCGACGTCTGCCAGGGCGCGGAGGTGGCGTTCGCCCGGGACGAGGAGGCGCTGGGCGCCATGGTCGCGGACCGGAAGAAGGAACTCGCCTTCAGCCTGGGCGGGATGGGATCGGCGTCGACAAACTTCTACAACCGGGCCTACAGCCGCCAGGGCTGGGGCGAGGCCGCGACGGAGGTACGGGAGCGCTGGCAGGCCGGCGACCGGGAGGGCGCGGCGGCCCGGGTCACCGACGAGATGGTGCTGGCCACCACACTCATCGGCACGGAGGAGAGGGTGCGCGAGCGGCTGCGCGTCTGGCGGGACGCCGGTGTGAACACCGTCCGGCTCTATCCGGCCGGGGAGACCCTCGACGACCGGCTCGACACCCTCGGCAGGGCGATCGAACTGGTCCGCGAGATCGGAGACGGCACGTAGGGCACCGGCGGGCGGGCAGTCCCCTGCAGGTCATCGGCAGGGGACGCTCGACAGGGGCCCACGCGGTCCAGGACTCACGCACCGGCCGCAGTCGCCCGATTGCCTGCCGGCGGGCGCCGCCGCGGCGCGGGTGCGGCGCCACCATCGGGCGTCAGCCACCCACGCACAGCACTTCCCCGGCCCCGGCCACCCGGACGCCGACGGCCCGTCGGCGTCGGCAGCGCTTTCCGTTGTGTTCCCGCTGCAATCGACCGAGTGGGGCGAATCGGCTCACCGGGGGTTGACTGGGCGGGATGCGCTCGGCCTACTGGAGAGCGCAGCCGGCCCTGACGGGGGGTCTGGTCCGGCGCCGTCCCCGGGTCGGGGTCTCTTGGTGCTCCCCCCGGCTCTACGCAGGTCAGGGGTCTGATGGTGCGGCGGCGAGGGGCAGCGGTGGTGGGGCTTATGACCTGCCTGCTGATGCTGCATCTGCTCGTGCCGGGGCTGGTGGGCGACGCGCGCGCGTCCGTCGCCGTCACGGCGGCGGACGTCGTGGAGCCCGGAGCGCCTTCGAGTGACGCTGCCGAAGAGGCCGGAGAGCCGTGCCCGTACGAGGAGGAGCCGTCGGTCCGGCGGCTCGCGGCGCGGACGCCGCGCGCCGCGGGGGCGGCCGGGGTGAGTGCCGTGGTGGCCGGAGCGCCCCGGGCGGACCGGGCCGCGGAGGTGCCGGCGGCGGCTGCCGGGCGGTGTCCGGCGTCGGGTGGTGCGGTCCCCAACGCCGTGGAGCTGCGCGCGTTCCGCTGCTGATGGCGGCAGTACCGAGCAAGGCCTGCGCCGTGCGGCCCGCGTACTGCCTGGTGCCCTGACGCGGTGATGTGCAGGCCTTCGTGTGTCCCCATGTCGATGACACAGGAGGCGGAGTTGCCCGGAAAGCGCGTTCTCGTTCTGCGGCCGGACGAACTGGGCCCGAACGACCGGAAGATGTGGCGGGAGATCCGGACGGAGTCCGGCGCCCCGGCGAATCCCTTCCTCGACCCGGCGTTCACGACGGCCGTGGGGCGGGTGAGGCCCGGAGCGAGAGTGGCGGTGCTGCAGGACGACGGCTCACCGGTCGGGTTCTTCCCGTACGAAAGGGGACGCCTGGGCCGGGGCCGGGCCGTCGGACTCGGGGTCTCGGACAGTCAGGGCGCCGTGCTGCGGCCCGGGATCCGCCTGGACGCACCCCGCTTGTTACGGGCGTGCGGGCTGTCGTCCTGGGAGTTCGACAATCTCGAAGCCGGCCAGGAGGCGTTCGCACCGTACGCCGCCGAGGAACTCGCCTCGCCCGTCGTCGACATCGGAGAGGGCTTCGCGCGGTACGCGCAGCGGCTGCGGGAGAAGTCGCCGGGTTTCCTCAGACAGACCCTCGCCAAGGAACGCAGGCTGGCCCGGCAGGTCGGCGAGGTGCGGTTCGTGTACGACGCCCGGGATCCGGGGGCCCTGCGGGCTCTGATGGACTGGAAGTCGGCGCAGTACCGGCGCACCGGCCGGCGGGACCGGTTCGCGCAGGAGTGGATCACCCGGCTGGTGGGGCTGCTCGGTGAGAGCGAGGAGCCGGAGTGCCGTGGCGTGCTGTCCGTGCTGTACGCCGCGGGCCGGCCCGTCGCCGCGCACTTCGGTCTGCGCTCGCGCACGGTGCTGTCCTGGTGGTTCCCCGCGTACGACCGCGCCTGCGCCAAGTACTCCCCCGGGCTGGTGCTGCAGTTGCGGATGCTGGAGGCGGCGGCGGCCGAGGGGATCGAGACGGTCGACCTGGGCAGTGGCCCGGCGCGTTACAAGGAGTCGCTGAAGACCCGCGATCTGCGGGTGTACGAGGGGGCGGTGGTCCGGCCGGTGCCGGGTGGAGCCGCCCACTGGCTGGGCCGCGAGCCCGCCCGTGCCGCCCGCCGCTTCGTCCGCCGCCGCCCCCGCCTGGCGGGCGCGGCGGCCCGCACCCTGGAGGAACTGGGCCGCTTGCGCGACCGCTGAGCCCCGCGGGTCGGCCGCGCAGGGCGCCTGGAAGGCCGGCCGCTGGTGGGGGGCCTGTGCCGCCGGAGCCGGGCGTGGACGCGCCCGGCTCCGGGAGCCGGGCGCGCCGTGGTGTCAGCGGGCCGCGGTCCAGCTGTGGGCGACGTCGATGATGACGCGGTCCTCCAGCTGCAGGACGCGGAAGGGCAGCCGGGCGCGGACGCCGAGACCGATCTGGGTGTCGCCCTCGAAGCTGCCGGCGAACCGGGTGTCCCGGAACGTGCGGTAGCCGGTGAGGTCGACGCCCGGGAGCGGGCGCGCCACCCTGCCGGGATACGTGGGAGCCCCCGTCTCCGCGTCGTAGGCGGGCGCGGCCACGCGCACCTCCAGGACCGCGCCGCCGGCCACCGGGATGTGCCGGCCGGAGCCGTCCTGGTACAGGCGGTCGACGTACTGGACGGTGTACCCGACCCCGCTGCCGGCGCCGGGCACGTCGACGACCATCCGGTCGAAGCAGGCGTGCCGGCCCGTCCGGACGTCGGTCAGCGATGCCTGCGTGGCGCCGCTGTCGGTCTTGGCGAGGCTTCCCCAGCCGGTCGGACACGCCGTGACCTGGGTCGCGGCCCGCTGTCCGGTGGCCGGTGCGGCACCGGCCGGGGCCGCCGCCACGCCTGCCAAGGCGCCCATGAACGCGAGCGTCGCGCATGCTCTTCTGATGTGTGTTCCTGCCATTGCCGCCCCCGAGGCTGCGTGCGGATGATGACGGGTGAGACGGCCGACGTGGCCGAAAGGTTGCACTTGCCGCGCCGGAGCGCCGACCATGGCACATCCTGGTGGGGAGCGATGGGCCGGTGCGTCCGTACCGGGAGGACGCGACATGGATGAGGCGACCGCCGTACCGGACGGGCCCGGGTCATCCGGTGGCCGAGGTCAGGACGGCGGGGGTGCCGGCCGGGGCCGGACCGGGGACACGGGGTGGATCGAGGACGTCCTGACGGCCCCGCTGGTCGAGGCCGTCCGGGATCTCGACGGTTACGGCGGGCTGGTCTACCTGCGCTCCCCCGACCGGCGCTCCCTCGTGCTCGCGATGGTCACCGGCGTGCCCAGGTCGCTGCTCAAGAGCTGGTGGCGGGTGCCGGTGGGGGGTGTGCTGCCCATGGCGGAGGCCTACCGGCACGACGAGACCCTGTGGCTGCCGGACGAGCGCGCGACCATGGTCCGTTTCCCGCACTTCACCGCCGGGCTGCCCTACTCGTTCGGCTCCGCCTATCAGCCCGTCCGGGCCGGTGGTGAGGCCGTGGGCGTCCTGGTCGTGTTGCGCTCGGCCGCCCGGGCCCCGATGGAAGCGGAGGCGGTGGGCCGCGCCCTGCGCCCCGCGCAGCGGAAGCTGGCCGAGCGCCTCGGCCGCCTCGTCGCCGGCCGCCTCGTCGCCGGCGGGTCCGGCCCGGGCCTCGCCCCGGGCGTCGTCGAGTACGACGACGAGCCCGTCAGCGTGCGACTGCCCACGCCCGCCGTGCACCCCGTCCGGGTCGGCCTCCTCGACTGGGACCTGGACACCGACCGGTGCACGGCGGACGACGAGGCCCTCGCCCTGCTCGGCATCGACCGGGCCGGATTCGGCGGCACCGTCAAGGCCATCGAGGCCCGTGTCAACCCCGACGACCTGCACGAACTGCGAGCGAGCCGGAGTGACGCGCTCACCCACGGCCGGGTCAGGTCGCGGCACTTCCGGGTGCTGGACGAGTCCGCGGGCGGCGGGGACATCGGCTACCGGCCGGTCGAGCTGTGGGGCCATCTCGTGCGGGGTGCCAAAGACTCCGGCCGGATGCTGGTCTGCGCGCTCGTCGACGCGGCCGTCGGGCTCACCGCGGCCGAGGCCGCCGAGCGGCTGCCCGACGCGCTCTTCTCCCTGGACCAGGACGGCCGGCTGACCTACCTCAACCGGCGCAGCGAGGAGCTGCTCGGATGCGGCCGGGAGGAGCTGCTGGGCCGTTATCCGTGGGAGGTGATCACCTGGCTGCGGGATCCCGCGTACGAGGACCGCTACCGGGCGGCGATGCTGTCGCAGGAGCAGGTGTCCTTCCTCGTCCGCCACCCGGGCGGGGCCCGGCTGAGCTTCGTGCTGTACCCGGACGTGCACGGGCTGACCGGCCGGGTGTATCCGGCCGGTCCGCCGCCCGGGGGCGAGGCGGCGCACGAGGACGGTTCCGCCCCGGCTGCCGTGCCGGGCGCCGCCGCGGTGGCGCCGCCGCCCGGGCCGGTGGCCGAGGCACGGGCCGGGGCGCTGTACCACGTGGTGCAGATGGCGAGCGTGCTCACCGAGGCGGTCACCGTGCGGGACGTGTGCCGGGCCGTGTCGGAACAGCTGCTGCCCGCGTTCGGGGTGCGCGAACTCGCCCTGTACACCGTCCGCGAGGGCCGGATGTACCTGCTGTGGGAGTCGGGCTACCCCGAGGGCTTCCTCACCCCGTTCGAGGGCATCACCCTCGACACGCACCTGCCCGGCGTCCACGCGCTGACCACGCGGCAGCCCTTGTTCTTCGAGTCGCCCGAGGACCTCTCCGGGGCCTACCCGGGCATCGCCCTGGACCGGATGAGCGCCTGGTCGTTCCTGCCGTTGATCGCCTCCGGGCATCCCGTCGGCTCGTGCATCCTCGGCTGGGACGCCCCGCACCGCTTCACGGCCGACGAACGCTCGGCCCTCACCGCACTGAGCGGACTGGCCGCCCAGGCCCTGGAGCGAGCGCGGCTGTACGACGCGGAGTCGGCCGTCGCCCGCGGCCTGCAGGAGGGTCTGCTGCCGCACCGGCTGCCCGCGGTGGAGGGGCTGCGCACCACCGGCCGGTACCTCCCCGGCACGCAGGGCATGGCCATCGGCGGCGACTGGTACGACGTGATCACGACCGGGCGCGGGGTGGCCCTGGTCATCGGGGACGTCGAGGGCCACAGTGTCGGAGCCGCCGCGGTGATGGGCCAGTTGCGCAGCGCCGTGCACGCCTTCGCGGCGAGCGAGAGCCCGCCGCAGGAGGTGATCACGCACACCAACCGGCTGCTCGCCGAGCTGGAGGCGGATGTCTTCGCCACCTGCTGCTACATCGAACTGGACCCGCGCACCGGACGGGCCTTCGCCGTGCGGGCGGGCCATCCGCAGCCGTTGCTGCGCCATCCCGACGGGCGTGCCGAGACGCTGGATCTCGCGGGCGGGGTGATGCTGGGCGTGCAGCCCGACGCGGTCTACCCCGTCACCGCGCTCACGCTGGAGCCGGGCAGCGTCCTCGTGCTGTACACCGACGGGCTCGTGGAGCGGCCCGGGAGCGACATCGAGACGGGGATCGACCGGGTCCGCGGCTGTCTGTCCGCCACCCCGGCGGACTCGGTGGAGCATCTCGCGGACCGGCTGGTGGGAACGGCCCGGCGGGCCCGGGAGCGGCCGGACGACGTGGCGCTGCTGCTGACGGCGTACCGCTGACCGGTCGCGCACGTCACGGGCCGGTTCGGGGACGGACGGGGCGGGCGGCGGGGAGTACGGTGGGCGGAACGGCGAGCGAGGCGGTGGTGGGCGGTGGACTGGCAGCGGTACGCCGAGCAGATGGCCGCGCTCGCCCGCGATCTGGTGGCGCGGGATTCCGTGCAGGCGACCCTGGACGAGATCGCCGCGTCGGCGGTGAAGCTGGTGGAGGGCTGTGACGCGGCCGGCATCCTGACGGTGTCCCGGGGCAAGGCCGTGACGCTGGCCGTCTGCGGTGACATGGTCGAGGAGTCCGACCGGCTGCAGGGCGAGCTGGGCGAGGGGCCGTGCTTCGACGCCGCCCGCCGGGTGGACGGCGAGCGGCTGTTCCGGATCGCCGACATGACCGTGCCGCAGCCGTCCTGGCCGCGCTACAGCCGGGCGGCCCGCGACCTCGGCATCGGCAGCATGACCGGCGTGCTGCTCTACACCCACGAGCAGGACTTCGGTGCGCTGAACCTCTCCTCCCGCCGCCCGGGGGCGTTCGGGCGGGACATCGAGACCGCGGGCTGGCTGCTCGCCTCGCACGCCGCCGTGGCGCTGGCCACCGCCCGCACCGTCGACCAGCTCGAACACGCCCTGGAGACCCGGCACGCCATCGGTGAGGCCATGGGGATCCTCATGGAGCGCCACCGGCTGAGCGAGGACGAGGCGTTCGGCGTGCTGCGGCGCCTGTCCCAGGAGCACAACGTCAAGCTGCGGGACGTGGTGCGGCGCGTGCGGGCGGACCCCTCCGGTCAGAGCTGACCGGCCGGGCCGCGCGCGGCCCGCAGCAGCAGCACGGTGATGTCGTCGCTGTGCCGGCCGGTGGGTGCCTGGTGGCGGACGAGCCGGTCGATGAGCCGCTCCAGGTCGTGGCCGTCGGCGCCGTCCAGGTGCTTGGCCAGGTCGGCCGTGTTCCGTGTGGCGTCGGTGCCCGGGACTTCGACCAGCCCGTCGGTGTAGAGGGCGAGGGTCGTGCCCGGGAGCAGGGGCGTGGTGGTGACCGGGTAGCGGGTGCCGGGGGCGATGCCCAGCAGGGGGCCCGGCTCGACCTCGAGGACGCCGCCCGGGCGGCCGGTGTGGCGCAACAGCGGCGGCACGTGCCCGGCGCTGGCGAAGGACGCCTCGTGGCGGGCGAGGTCGAGATGGGCGTAGAGGCAGGAGACGAGCAGTTCGGAGTCGAGGTCGGCCAGCAGGCGGTTGGTGCGGGCGAGGACCTCGTCGGGGGTGGCTCCGGCGGTGGCGTGGGCGTGGACGGCGATGCGCACCTGGCCCATCAGGGCGGCCGCGGCGACGCTGTGGCCCTCCACGTCGCCGATGACGGCGGCCGCGGTCGTGTCGTCGAGCCGCAGGAGGTCGTAGAAGTCCCCGCCGACCTCGATGCCGTGGCCCGCCGGCATGTAGCGGGCGGCAACGTCCAGGCGGGGCAGGCGGGGCAGGGCCCGGGGCAGCAGGGCGCGCTGCAGTTCGCCCACGAGGCGGTGCTTGGCGTCGTAGAGGAGGGCCCGGTCGAGGGCCTGGGCGATCAGGCCGGACAGTGAGGTGAGGACGGCGCGTTCGTCGGCGGTGAAGGCGTGCGGGTGGGTGTAGGACAGGATGCAGCAGCCCACCGGGCGGCCGGAGATGATCAGCGGGAGGAACGCCCACGCCTGTTTGCCGCTGATCCGGGGGGCCCTGGGGTAGTTGGCCGTCATCTCGGCCGGATGGGCGAAGAAGGCGGGGGTGCCGCTGGCGATGACCTGTCCGGCGGGGGTGAGGTCGGTGTCCAGGGGCAGGGCGTCGAGCCGTTCGACGACGTCGTCGGGGTAGCCGTGGTAACCGGTGATCCTCAGCCGGCCGGCCTCGGCGGAGGACAGCACGAGTCCCTGGGCGCCGAAGGCGGGCAGGATCTGATGGGCGATCAGCGAGACGAGGTCGTGCACGGTGACCGTCTCGGTGAGCGCGGCGGCCAGGTGCACCAGCTGGTAGAGGCGTCCCGTGGGCGCCGCCGGCGCGGAGCGCGCGGCGGCGGGCGCCGGCGGGCTCTCGGCCCGTTCCCCGTGCGGGACGATGCGGACACTGATGCCGCTGGTGTCTGGGTGGAGCTGGAAGACCAGGTGCTGGTCCGGCGGACGGAGCGCGGTGAAGGACACCGGGGCACGGCTGACGACGGCGGTGCGGTAGTGGTCCTCGTAGGCGGGGTCGCCCAGCCAGGGCAGGGACTGCCAGGGGCGGGTGCCGAGCAGCCGGTCGGCGCTGCGGCCGAGCAGCCGGGCCGCGGTGGCCGTGGCGAAGACGATGCGGCCCTCCAGGTCGAGGGCGAGGGCGCCCTCGGGGAGGCGTTCGAGGTAGTCGGCGGCGGCGAGGCCGGTCTGCACCGGGTGGTGTGCGGCCTCCACGGGGACGACACGCGGCTGGTCGGGCAGGGTGGGGGGCCGGGCCGCGTCGTCGAGCAGGCGGGCCATGCGGCGGGCGATGGAGGTGATGTGGTCGCTTTCGCGGGGGGTGAGCGGGCGCGGGCGCATCGCGGGCCACATCAGCACCAGACCGCCCCAGGAGCGCCGGACGCCGGTCAGGGGGACCGCGGTCAGGGCGAACGGGTAGGGCAGGACGGCGGCGGTCCTGGGGTAGCGGCGGGCCATCTCGTCCTGGCTCGCGATCCGGACCAGCCGGTCGTCGCGGATGGCGTCGGCGACGGGCACCGGTGCGGTGAGGGGCAGCCGCTGCCAGGGAGCGGTGAACTCCACCGGCAGGCCGCACACCGCCACCAGGCGCAGCACCGGTTCCGCGTCGTCGATCAGGTACAGCCCGCCGGTCGAGGCGCCGGTGCCGCGCACGGTGTCGGCCAGGGCCGCTCCCAGGTCTTCCTCCAGCGACCCGGCGCCCGCAGGTGGCTCGTTGCTCCCGGACATTGCTGTGTCCTCCCGCTCTTACCCGGACGCTACGCCTCACGGGGCCCGGGGGCACGTCGTGCGGCCGGTCCGCCGGCGGAGGCGGGCGAGCGGGCCCGGTCCGCGGGTGGTCCTGGCAGACTCGGGGCCCTGACGGCGACCGGGAGGGCGGCCTTGCCTTGCAGACACTGACTTCCGAGGAGCCCCTGGCCGTCGCCGTGACGGAGGCGATCCGGGGCGGGGACCTGCCCG
>NZ_JAPSKN010000065.1:5543-8833 GCF_031181705.1 Streptomyces sp. | reverse complement strand
GGGGCGGCCGGACCGCCCCCGTCACACGGTGCCGGGAGCGGTCCGGACCGTCGCCGCGTCGTGCCCATCACGCGCGGACCATCGCCGAGTAACGCCCGGGGCGGCCACGACCATGACCGCGTAGCGCCCGTAACGGCCGCGACCGCCGCCGCGTGGCAGCGTAGACGGCCGGTGTGGTCGCCGCCCGGGCCGGAAACCGTCGGGCCGGCGGCTGCGGAGCCTTGATGCGCGTGCGGCCTCGGTACGCCGTCGTCCGGTCGTCGGCGCGCCGCTGCGGCACCCGCCGCGTCCTGCGACGACCGGCTGTCGTGCCGGTCGGGCTCCGTGTCTCACAGGCAGTAGCGCACCAGCCACTCGTCCTGGTTGTACGCCGTGCGCGCGGGGTCGGGGAGGCTGGCCGCGCGCTCCTCGACCGTGTCCTCCACGCGCACCGGCTCCGGGAGCGTCCCGAAGCGGGCCCGGCGCGCTGCGGCCTCCGGCTCGGTCCCCTGCTGCGTCGCCTCGTCCATGGCGATTCCCCTCTCCGCCGGCATGCCGGCCGATCGGCCCTCCCTGGGCACAGAGTTGACGTGTGGGACGCGCTCTTGGTTCCCGCGACCGGCCCGGCCCCGGTCGTCGCCGGCGCTCAGCCGTAGAAGTTGCGCTGCCAGCGGTGGCCTGCGAGGACCGCCAGCCGGTCGTCGCCGAGCAGGCGTCCGTCGCTCACCGCGGTGTTGCGTTCGACGTTGCGGACGCTGCGCATGCCGGGGATGACCGTCGAGACGGCGGGTGCGCTGAGGACGAAGCGCAGCGCGGTCTCGGCCATCCCGTCGGGCCCGATGCCGAGATCGGCGCAGATCGCCGCTACCCGCCGCTCGACCTCGGCGGGCCGGTCGTCGCGGAAGTAGCGGTTGCGGAAGTCGCCCTCCGGGAACGTCGAGCCGGCCGTGATCCGCCCGGTCAGCCCGCCCTCGTCGAGGGCGACGCGCACGATGACGCCCACGCCGTGCTCCACGCACGCGGGGAACAGCCGCTCGGCCGGGGCCTGGTCGAAGATGTTGTAGATGACCTGGACGGTGTCCACCGTGCCGCTGCGCACCAGCCGCAGCGCGTTGTCGGGCTCGTGGTCGTTGACCGAGACTCCGAAGAGCCGGATCTTGCCCTCCCGCTTCAGCGCCTCGACCGTCTCCAGCCAGTCGCCGCGGCCGACCCACTCGTCGCTCCACACGTGGAACTGCACGACGTCGAAGTGGTCGAGCCCGCTCGCGCGCAGGCTGGTCTCCAGGCTGCTGCGGATGTGCGCGCCGGGGAACGCCTCGGCCGGGTCGAGCCCGTCGGGCGCGGGCCACAGCCGGTTCAGCGGCGGCACCTTGGTGGCGACGAGGATGTCGTCCCCGGCCCGTTCCCTGACCACCCGGCCCACGATGCGCTCGCTCTCCCCGTAACCGCGTGCGGTGTCGATGAGGTTCACGCCGAGGTCCAGGGCCCGGTGCAGGGCGCGTACGGACTCGTCCTCGGTGGCGCCGACCCACGCGGACTCGCCGATGCCCCAGGCGCCGTAGCCGATCTCCGACACGGACAGTCCGCTGCGTCCCAGTTCCCGATAGCGCACGTGCACCTCCACGGCATGCGGTCCTCCGGCGGCACCCGCCACCGGCTGCGCCGACCCTAGGCGATCACCCACCCGGGGGCACCGCCATTTCGCCCGACCGCGTCACTTGTTCGACCGTACGAAGTCTCCCCTCGCCTGTTCTCCTGGCGGCCTCTGGGGCGATAGGAAACCTTCCTATCGCCGCGCCAACGGCAGCTCTCCCACCCCCCGCCGCACCGTCCTGGCGCTGCTCGGCGCGGCCTTCCCGCGCACGCGACGGCGGACGTTCGTGCGGCCGGGCTCGACGACCCGGCGAAGAAGGAGAGCGCCGTGCAGCTCGTGTCGAGCGCGGAGAACTCCTCGCTCGACTGGAAGGCGCAGCACGAGTGCACCGAGGACATCCGCGGCGGCCGCGGGTACACCGCCGACGTCATCGGGTTCTGCTCCGGCACCGGCGGCCTGCTCGACGCGACCGGGTCTCCTTCGGACCGGCGGTCCGGCAGGGCAAGGCGGACGGGCTGTCGTGCTGGGCCAGTTCGCGTACTGCGACGCCGTCTGCACGGCGACGGCGACAACCCGATCGGCTGCCACGCATCCACAAGCGCGCGCTGCGTTCGGCGAAGCCGCCGGCGCAGGGCGGTGACGAGGTGGCGTACCTCGACGCCTTCCTGGACGCGCGGGTGCGGGCCATGAAGCAGGCGCGGCCCGGGAGCCGACGGGTCCACGCATTGGTCCAGGAAAAGGGCGGGTAAGTGGACCTCCTCCCGGGCCGCCGGGCTGCCTAACGTCGCCCGCATGAACGCCACCACCCGCGGAGCCCTGCTCGCCGGGCTCGCCTGTGTCCTCGTCGGAGCGTCCTTCACCGCCAACAGCGTCCTGGGCGCGTACCCCTACGCGGGCGGCCAGTTCCTGCGGTACGGGCTGGCCTGTGTACTGCTGTTCCCGCTCGCCGGGCGGGGCTCGCTCGCCCGCCTGCGGGCGCTGACGTCCCGTCAGTGGGTTCGTCTCGCCCTGCTCGCGGCGGTCGGCATGGTGGGGTTCAACCTGGCCGTGCTCGCCGCCGAGCGCACCGCGGAACCGGCCGTTCCCGGCGTGTTCGTGGGCTGCGCCCCCGTGGTCGTCGCCGTGCTCGTGCCGCTCGTGGACGGGCGCAGGCCCCAACGCACGGTGCTTTACGGAGCGTTGCTCGTGGCGGTCGGCGCCTGCGGCGTACAGGGCTGGGGCCGCACGGACGGCGCGGGCCTCGCCTTCTCGGTGTGCGCGCTGGCGGGTGAAGTCGGATTCGCCGTGCTCGCCGTCCCCGTGCTGCGGCCACTCGGGCCACGGCTGCTGTCCGCGGTGGTGTGCGCGATCGCCGCACTGGAGTCGGCGGCGGCCGGCCTCCTGGCCGACGGGACCGGGTGGCTGAGGCGTCCGGACGCCGTCGAGGCCGGCGCGCTTTTGTGGCAGGCGGTGGTGGTCACCGTGGTCGGGTTCGTGTGCTGGTACATGGGCATGCAGCGGATCGGCGCGGAGCGCGCCACGCTGTTCTCCGGCCTCATCCCGGTCGCGGCGGCCTGCACCGCGCCGCTGGTGGGCACGGGTTCCTACGGCGTCGCGCAGGGCGCGGGCAGCGCGCTGGTCGGACTCGGGGTGGCCCTGGGGTCCGGGGCGCTGAAGCGCCCGGGCGGCCGACCGGCGCCGGACCCGGACCGGCCGGCGGGGTCCGCGGTGCTCTTCC
>NZ_JAPSKN010000065.1:3936-5443 GCF_031181705.1 Streptomyces sp. | reverse complement strand
CCCGGAGGTCAGCGCAGCACCAGGTGGACGAGGGCGAGGGTGCCCACCGACACGATGAGGGCGCGCAGGACGGCCGGGCTGAAGCGGCGTCCGGTCCGCGCTCCGATCAGACCGCCCAGGGCGGAACCGGCGGCGATGAGCACGACGGCCGTCCAGTCGAACTCCGCGAAGAAGAGGAACACCACGGCGGCGACGGTGTTGACGAGTGCCGCCAGCACGTTCTTGACGGCGTTGAGCCGCTGGAGCGTGTCGTCGAGCAGCATGCCCATCAGGGAGACGTAGATGATGCCCTGGGCGGCGGAGAAGTAGCCGCCGTAGACGCTGGCCAGGGTCAGACCGGTGAAGAGCAGCGGGCCGCCGTCGCGGCGGGAGCGGCTGCCGGCCCTGCGGCGGCGGCGCACCCGCCGGGCGATCAGGGGCTGGCAGGCGACCAGGACGAGGGCGAGGCCCACCAGGACCGGCACGATCCGCTCGAACGCCGACGCGGGAAGGGTCAGCAGCAGGACGGCGCCCGCGAGGCCGCCGAGTACGGCGCCGATGCCGAGCACGACGGCGCGCCGGCCCTGGCCGCGGAGCTCCTCGCGGTAGCCGATGATGGCGCTGACGGAACCGGGGACCAGGCCGAGCCCGTTGGACACCGTGGCGGTGACCGGGGGCAGTCCGGTGGCGAGCAGGACCGGGAAGGTGATCAGCGTGCCCGAGCCGACGACGGCGTTGACGGCCCCCGCGCCCGTACCGGCCGCCAGCACGGCCACCATCTCCCCCGGCGTCACGCCGCCGCTCCGCCGCATGTGCCGTTGCAGGTGACGATGAGGTTCATGGGATCACGCTAGAGCGTGCGCACTTCGGCACCGGCCGAAGGGTGCCGGTCGCGGCGGCGTGAGGCCGGAACCGGCAGGCGCGGCCCGCCCGTACGCGGAAACGGCGGCGGGAGTTCCCGGAAGGGACCTCCCGCCGCCGTTCGCCGGTCGTGCCGGGGTGGGGCCGGTCAGCCGCGTCGCACGCGGCGCAGGACCACGAAGCCCGCGGCGACCAGGACGGCGCCCGCCGCGGCCGGCCACAGCTGGGCACCGGTGTCGGCGAGGCCGCCTTCACCGACCGCCTGCGGCTCGGTCAGGGACGGGGTCGACGGGGTCGGGGCGGCGCTGGTTGCCGTTCCGACGGCCTGGGACTCGCCGAGGCCGTCCGCGTCCCCACCGCCCTGCCCCGTGCCGCCGCCGGACGAGGGCGTCGCGAGGACCTCGGGTGCGGCGGTGCCGGGGGCCTTGGACCCGTCGGCGGGCTGCGGCGCGGCGGTCGGCTCGTCCGCGGCCGGGGGCTTGGAGGCGTCCCCCTTGCCGTCCTCACCCTTGCCGCCGTCGTCGCCCTTGCCGCCGTCGTCGCCCGCGTCGCCGGGCTTGCCGCCGGCGTTCCCGTCCTGCGGCGCGTCCGGAGTGCGCGTCGGCTGCTCCTGCGGGGCTTCCGGAGTCTGCGAGGGCTCCTCCTGGCCGGGCTCCTCACCCTGACC
>NZ_JAPSKN010000065.1:0-3836 GCF_031181705.1 Streptomyces sp. | reverse complement strand
GGCTCCTCACCCTGACCCGGCTCCTCCTGGCCCGGCTCCTCGCCCGCCCCGGCGCCGCAGGTGCGGCCGTCGTTGATGCAGTCGACCATCTTCTTCATCAGGCTCTCGTCGAAGACGTTGATGAAGTCGCCGTGGTCGGTCACCGGCTTGTGCAGCTGCTCCGGGAAGGAGTCGACCGCGAACAGGGGTGTCGTACGGCCTCCGTCCCGCAGGCTCGGCGCGTCGACGTCGTAGACGATGCGCTGCACGAGTTGCGGGATGGGACGGAAGCCGGACGGGCAGGCGCCGGCGGCGTCCGCGAACGCCACGTGGGTGCGGTGGTTGGCGCTGTCGATGTTGCGGCCGTCCCAGCAGCTCTGGAACTTGAAGGTGCGCACCACGTCACTGCCCTGCGGACACAGCGGGTACTTGTCCTTCAGCTGCCGGTCCTCGAAACCGGTGCAGCTCCAGGAGGCGTTGGCGTTGGCCGGGCCGTTCACGAACGCCTTGGCGTCGCCGGTGATGATGCGCAGCAGCCGCGGCATGGCGGTGACCTTGTCGCGCGGGTTGCCCACGAAGTCCAGCGTGACCTGCTTCGGCGTGACGATCTCGCCGGCGTTGCCCTCGATGCCACCGCCCGGCTTCTGGGCGTCCTGTTCCTGCGTGCCGTTCTGCAGGCGCAGCACCGGCCAGTAGTAGGAGGACTTGTCGCCCCGGTCGACGCAGCTGGTCTCGGCGTTCGCGAGGTCCTGGTCGCTGGCGAAGGCGTCGTTGGCCTGGTTGCCGACGTAGTCGTGGAAGTGGTGGGCGCCGTTGGTCACACCCGGAGCGACGATGACGTTGTCCGAGTTGAACAGGCCGTTCTCGTTGACGCCGCAACTGGTCGCGAACGAGCCGCGGGAGGCGTTGCCCTCCGGGCGGGGGGTGCTGACGTTCGGCTGGACGCTCTTGATGTCCACGAAGTCGGCGGCGACGGGGCCGTTGCCCGCCTGCCCGCCGTTCGCGCCCTGGCCCTGCTCCTGGTCGTTGCGCTCTCCCTCGCCCTGGTCCTGGCCGGGCTGTTCGCCACCGCCGTCCTGGCCCTCGGCGGGAGCCTGGTTGCCGGACTCCCGCAGGGTGCAGCCGGCGAGGGCGTCGAGCCCCTCGGGCCGGTCCCCCACGCGGTCGATGGCGATGGCGATCCGCTCCAGGGTCGCGGCCCGCTTGTCCTTCAACGGGTTCACGATCGCGCTGTCGGCGAAGCCGGAGTCCTGCTGGATCTGCTGGGCGGAGGCGGTCAGCCGCTGGTAGGCCTGGGCGATCTGCTCGTCCAGCAGGGCGAGTTCCTTGTCGACCTCCGCCCTGGCCTGTTCGGGGACCGAGGTCAGCTTGGTGCCGACGTCCGGGCAGTCGATCGTCGCGCCCCCGGCCGGAGCCCCCGTGCCGGAGCGCGTCCGGGCGTCCTCACCGTCCCAGCCGCCGTCCGTGGCCGAGGCGTAGACGTTCGCGGCCATCAGGCCGCCTCCGCCCAGGATCAGCGCGAACGCGGCGAAGGTCGCGCGTCGTTTGCCGGTAGGGCGTCTTCGCGAATTGCGTGCCAAGGGTGCTCTCCTGCGCTTGTGGCGTGCCGGGCATGAAAATCCCCTCGCCCCATACGTACGGGAGCACCGGTGTGTTCAGGTGTCTCGATACTTTTCGGAGAACTCTCATGGACCCGGCAAACACCCGGGCCCCGCCGGACGCACGCGCCGGCGGGGAGGCGCAGGTCAGCGGAAGTTCACGTCACTGCACAGGAAGTACGTCTGGTCCATGTGCGAGGCCTGCCAGATGGTGTACACGACGTGCCGGCCGCTCAGGCCCGACGTGCTCACCGGGATCGAGTAGTTCTGGCTCGGCGCGTACTTGCCCGTGCGGGCGACGAGTTGGAGGTCGTTCCAGGTCAGGGGCTGGGTGGTGGGGTCGAAGCCCTGCCGGGTGACGTACACCAGGATGTAGTCGGCGCCGTGACCGGCCTGATCCTGCAGCTTCACGGTGAAGTTGCCGGTGACGTCCGTGGTCTTCCAGGGTCCGACCGCGTCGAGCGAGTCGTACCGGCCGCCCTCGGTCCGGCCGCCGCTGCACAGCTGGCCGTTGGGGACCACGGCCTGGAAGTTGCCGCCGGAGCCGTTGCGGTAGAGGCCGTTCCAGTTCCACATGGCGTTGGGGTCGTCCTGCCACGCCTGCCAGCACATCGGGTCGAGCTGGGCCATCTGCGGGTTCTGGAAGTCACTCCCCCAGCGCTGCCAGCAGCCGTAGTTGCGGGAGGCGGGGTCGACGACGGAGCCGTGGGCGACGGCCGTGCCGCTCCACGGGAGCAGGCTGAGCAGCGCGGCGGCCAGGGCGCTCAGCGCGAGCTTCGGACGTGACCTCAGCCCGGGACCCTTAATGCCATGCCCATGACAATTCATGATCTCCTACTTCCGATGTGGGGGTTGCCGTACCTTCGGTGTGCTTCTCGTGGGGAGAGCGGGAGCGCGTGGGAGCGCTCCCGCACAGCACAGGCTGCGCCTGACGATCCGGAGCGGCAATGTGCGTTTGCGCCACATCGGCGCCCCCTGGCGCGTTCGACACGTTCGACGCGCTCGAGACGTTCGACGCGCTCGACGCGCTCGACGGTCGCAGCCGCCCAGGACGCGGGGTCCGTCAGAGCCGGTCGAGCCCCGTGGTGCCGCGTCCCAGGTACGTGGCCGAGCCGGGCTCGGGGACGTGGAGCTCGTGGAACCCCATGCGGTCGTAGAAGGCCCTGGCCCGCGTGTTGGCCGTGGCCATGGCGAGGTGCACGGCCGGTACGCCTCTGTCCTGGAGCGTCGCGAGGAACGTCCGCATCAGCCGGCGCCCGTGCCCGCGGCCCTGCCAGGCCGGCAGCAGGTCGATGTGGAGGTGCGCGGGGTAGGCCGCCAGTTCGGGCACCACCATCCGTTCCGGGTGGTGCAGCAGGTGGGCGATCTCCTCGTCGGGGGTGCGCGGCCGCCCGAGCGGCTCCGGATGGCGTTCGGCGACCAGGGGCAGCCAGGTGGTGCGGAAGTCCTCGGCGAAGCGCGCGGTGTCGGCGGTGCCGAGGATGTACCCGACGGCCTGACCCCGCCCGTCGTCCAGCACGAAGGCCAGCTCCGGCTCCAGGTGGACGTAGGGGGCCGCGAAGGTGGCCGGAAAGATTCCCGGGTCCGCGTAGTGGGGGCGGCTGTCCCCGCCGTTGTGCGCGGTGCGGACGCAGATGTCGTCCAGGGCCGGACGGTCCTCCGGGCGGTAGGGGCGGATGATCGAAGACGTGGTCATGGCGGCATCGTGCATGCTGTGGGAGCGCTCCCTCAACTCCTCGCTGCGGTGCGGCCCTTGCGCCGGACTCCGGCCATGACCACCTGCGCCGGCCGCGCAGGGCCGCGCTCTCCTGCCGGAGACCGGGGAGGTGACGCAGGCCGGGGCGGTGGCGGCCTGCGCCGTGCCGGGGGGGCAGGCGCTTCACCTCGGTCAGGCAGGACGGTCCGGTTCGGTGGTGCCCGCCGCCACAGGAGGCGGCGGCCCAGGCTGCCGCGCATCCCGCCGGTGAGCCGCCGGTGAGCCGCCGCTGCGCGAGGGGGCGCCGGCCGGATTCCGAGTCCCGCTGGCGGGTGTCTCCGGCAAGGAGTCGAACGCTCTGACGCGGGCGTCCTGGTTCGACCGCGCCCCGAAGCGGCTCGCCGCGGCACGGGCGGCGGCGGAGGCCGCGGCCGACGTGCCCGGAGGGAAACCTAGCCCGCCGGGATCGGCGAGCCCGCCACCCGGGCCCTGCACGGGGTCGGGCCGAAGGCCGTGCGGTGCCGTCGGAGGCCCTGCGGCGGCACGGACTGGACCTGCGGACC
>NZ_JAPSKN010000064.1 GCF_031181705.1 Streptomyces sp. | reverse complement strand
GCATGTTGGTGAACTTCGAGACGTACGTCTCCAGCGGCACGCCGTACTGGAGGCCGACCGAGACGGCGATGGAGAAGGCGTCCATCATGCCCGCGAGGGTCGAGCCCTGCTTGGACATCTTCAGGAAGACCTCACCGAGACCGTCGTCCGGGTAGGAGTTGGCCGTCATGTAGCCCTCGGCGCCGCCGACGGTGAAGGACGTGGTGATGCCGGGACGTCCCTTCGGGAGGCGCTTGCGGACCGGGCGGTACTCGACGACCTTCTCGACCGCGGTCCGGATCGTCTCCTCGGTCTTCTCCGTGATCTCCGCCTTCTCCTTCTCCTTGGTCTTGGCGGAGAGGGGCTGGCCGACCTTGCAGTTGTCGCGGTAGATCGCGAGCGCCTTGACGCCGAGCTTCCAGGCCTCGAAGTAGATCTCCTCGACCTCCTCGACGGTCGCCGTCTCCGGCATGTTGACCGTCTTGGAGATGGCGCCGGAGATCCACGGCTGGATCGCGGCCATCATGCGGACGTGGCCCATCGGGGAGATGGCCCGCTCGCCCATGGCGCAGTCGAACACCTCGTAGTGCTCGGGCTTGAGGCCCGGGGCGTCGATCACGTTGCCGTTCTCGGCGATGTGGGCGACGATCGCCTCGATCTGCTCCTCGAGGTAGCCGAGGCGGCGCAGGGCCTGCGGCACGGTGCCGTTGACGATCTGCATCGAGCCGCCGCCGACGAGCTTCTTGAACTTGACCAGCGCCAGGTCGGGCTCGACACCGGTGGTGTCGCAGGACATCGCGAGACCGATGGTGCCGGTCGGGGCCAGCACGGACGCCTGCGAGTTACGGAAACCGTTCTTCTCGCCGAGGCGCAGGACGTCGCCCCAGGCCTCGCTGGCGGCGGCCCACACCGGGGTGTCCAGGTCGTCCATGCGGACGGCCTTGTCGTTGGCGTCGGAGTGCTGCTTCATGACGCGCTTGTGGGCGTCCGCGTTGCGGGCGTAGCCGTCGTACGGGCCGACCACCGAGGCGAGCTCGGCGGAGCGGCGGTAGGCCGTGCCGGTCATCAGGGAGGTGATGGCACCGGCGAGGGCGCGGCCGCCGTCGGAGTCGTAGGCGTGGCCGGTGGCCATCAGCAGGGCGCCGAGGTTGGCGTAGCCGATGCCGAGCTGGCGGAACGCGCGCGTGTTCTCGCCGATCTTCTGGGTCGGGAAGTCCGCGAAGCAGATCGAGATGTCCATCGCGGTGATGACCAGCTCGACGACCTTTTGGAAGCGCTCGGCCTCGAAGGACTGGTTGCCCTTGCCGTCGTCCTTGAGGAACTTCATCAGGTTCAGCGAGGCCAGGTTGCAGGACGTGTTGTCCAGGTGCATGTACTCGCTGCACGGGTTCGACGCGGTGATCCGGCCGGACTCGGGGCAGGTGTGCCAGGCGTTGATGGTGTCGTCGTACTGGATGCCGGGGTCGGCGCACGCCCAGGCGGCCTCCGCGATCTTGCGGAACAGCTGCTTGGCGTCGACCTCCTCGATGACCTCGCCGGTCATGCGGGCGCGCAGGCCGAACTGACCGCCCTCCTCGACCGCCTTCATGAACTCGTCGTTCACGCGGACCGAGTTGTTGGCGTTCTGGTACTGGACGGACGTGATGTCGTCGCCGCCCAGGTCCATGTCGAAGCCGGCGTCGCGCAGGACGCGGATCTTCTCCTCTTCCTTGACCTTGGTCTCGATGAAGTCCTCGATGTCCGGGTGGTCGACGTCGAGGACGACCATCTTGGCGGCACGGCGGGTGGCGCCACCGGACTTGATCGTTCCTGCGGAGGCGTCGGCGCCGCGCATGAAGGAGACCGGGCCGGAGGCGTTGCCGCCGGAGGACAGCAGCTCCTTGGAGGAGCGGATGCGCGAGAGGTTCAGGCCGGCGCCGGAGCCGCCCTTGAAGATCATGCCCTCTTCCTTGTACCAGTCGAGGATCGACTCCATGGAGTCGTCGACGGACAGGATGAAGCAGGCGGATACCTGCTGGGGCTGCTTGGTGCCGACGTTGAACCAGACCGGGCTGTTGAAGCTGAAGATCTGGTGCAGGAGGGCGTACGCCAGCTCGTGCTCGAAGATCTCGGCGTCGGCGGGCGAGGCGAAGTACTTGTGATCCTCACCGGCCTTCCGGTACGTCTTCACGATGCGGTCGATCAGCTGCCTGAGGCTGGTCTCGCGCTGCGGGGTGCCGACGGCACCGCGGAAGTACTTGCTGGTGACGATGTTGACCGCGTTCACCGACCAGAAGTCGGGGAACTCTACGCCGCGCTGCTCGAAGTTGACCGAGCCGTCGCGCCAGTTGGTCATGACGACGTCACGGCTCTCCCAGGCCACCTCGTCGTAGGGGTGAACCCCAGGGGTGGTGTGGATGCGTTCGATACGCAGGCCCTTGCTCGCCTTGGGGCTCTTGGCGCGGGAACTCCGTGCCGGACCGCTCGCCGTCTCTGTCATGCCGCCTCCCTGTACGGGCGAAAACGCCCTGAAGTGCCCCGTTGTTCCCGGTGCACGGTGTTCTGTCTGGTGCTGCGGGCACCCACTCACGTCGCCCGCAACAGGTCTTCACATCGCCGCCGTCCGGCCGGTCCGGAGCTGCCGTCCGGGTCCGGCCCGCCGGTCAGTCGGCGGCGCCTGCGGGCTCGGGGACCTGTGCCGTCCCTCCGGGCCCGCGGTCGTCTTCCTGGCTCCCCACACCCGTGTCCGCGCGGTCGCCGTCGTCCGCGTCGGGACGTCCCGCGCCCTCCCTGAGCTCCGCGATGGCCGCCTCGAAGTCCTCGAGCGAGTCGAAGGCCCGGTAGACGGAGGCGAAGCGCAGGTAGGCGACGAGATCGAGTTCCTGCAACGGGCCGAGTATGGCCAGCCCCACGTCGTGGGTGGTCAGCTCGGCGCTTCCGGTGGCCCGCACCGCCTCCTCGACCCGCTGCCCGAGCTGGGCGAGCGCGTCCTCGGTGACGGGCCGTCCCTGGCACGCCTTGCGCACCCCATTGATGATCTTCGTGCGACTGAAGGGTTCGGTGACGCCGGACCGCTTGACCACCATGAGCGAGCACGTCTCCACGGTCGTGAAACGACGGGAGCAGTCAGGACACTGGCGGCGCCTGCGGATCGACGTGCCGTCGTCGGTCGTACGACTGTCGACGACCCGGCTGTCGGGGTGCCTGCAGAAGGGACAGTGCATGATCTCCGAACCCTCCTCACAGCAGACTCAATAGCCTCGCCAGACGTCTCGCGCCCCACGAAGCAGCCCCCAGCATAGGCGATGACCATGGCCGCCAAGACCGGGGGGACCACAACTTGTGGGCTGCTGCTGCAATCCAACCACTAGATGTGGGGATTGGCTCATACATCGAGCCTGTACGCGCGTGTCGCGCGCGTAGTCGCAGGTGGTGCGAAGGCCAGTTCCACACGAGCCTCGTGGGTCACCACGGCACCGGCGCTCGCACCGCGGCACGCCCACCCGCCGCAACACGGGCCCCATCCATTCGCGCGCGGCCGTATCGCTACGGCACATGCGGAGATACGGTGGGCGCCGCGAGGAGGGGACGTGGGACTCCCGCACAGATGCGGGCTGCCCCCGAGGCAGGGGAATGCCGGATGGCAGACTGGGGCAACAGTCCACGAGGCGATCACCCCGGCGGTGAAGAGTACAGCAATGGGCCCTTTTGTCCGCCAGGTGGCCCGGCCGCCAATACACCCGGACACATGACCGCGTCCGGCAATTCGCGTTTTTTCACTCGAACGTGTGTTTGGCGCAACCTTTCGAAAGCAACTACCGTTGGCTAGCAGGGAGACCATCGAGAGGGGCCGACGTGACCACCACCGCAGACAGTGCCACCATCACTGCCCAGGACCGCTCCCAGAGCCGACCGGAGCCGGTACATGCGATGAACGAAGCCACGAACCCTGAGGGGCACAAGCGCTCCCTGCCGGGCCGACCTCCCGGCATCCGGGCGGACAGCTCGGGCCTCACCGACCGGCAGCGCCGCGTGATCGAGGTCATCAGGGACTCGGTGCAGCGCCGCGGCTACCCGCCGTCGATGCGGGAGATCGGCCAGGCCGTCGGCCTCTCCAGCACCTCCTCCGTCGCTCACCAGCTGATGGCGCTGGAGCGCAAGGGCTTCCTGCGCCGGGACCCGCACCGCCCGCGCGCCTACGAGGTGCGCGGTTCGGACCAGGCCGCCTCGGTGCAGCCCACGGACACGGCGGGCAAGCCGGCCGCGTCGTACGTCCCGCTGGTCGGCCGTATCGCCGCCGGCGGCCCGATCCTCGCCGAGGAGTCCGTCGAGGACGTCTTCCCCCTGCCCCGCCAGCTCGTCGGCGACGGTGAGCTGTTCGTCCTGAAGGTCGTCGGCGACTCGATGATCGAGGCCGCGATCTGCGACGGCGACTGGGTCACGGTCCGCCGCCAGCCGGTCGCCGAGAACGGCGACATCGTGGCCGCCATGCTCGACGGGGAGGCCACGGTCAAGCGCTTCAAGCGCGAGGACGGCCATGTCTGGCTCCTGCCGCACAACGCGGCCTACGAGCCCATCCCCGGCGACGACGCGACCATCCTCGGCAAGGTGGTGGCGGTACTGCGCCGCGTCTGACCGCGCGCACCACGTCGGGCGGGCCGGCAGGCCCACCCTCAGACCGGGCCCCGGAACCCCTGCGCCGGTTCCGGGGTCCTGCGCTGTCCGGGACCGGTCGGCGCACAGCTCGACGATTCACCCGGCCAGAGGTCGGCCCACGGCTCCTTGACCGCGGACCGATCCGGGTCATCCGGCTGCTTCCGTCTGTTTCGCCGCCGCGTCGATCGCCGCCAGCGACTTCCGCACCTGGTTGCGGTCCGTCGTGTACCAGAAGTCGGGCATCGACGCCTTCAGGTACCCGCCGTAGCGTGCCGTGGCCAGCCTCTGGTCGAGCACCGCGACCACGCCGCGGTCGCCCGAAGCCCGTACGAGACGGCCGGCTCCCTGCGCCATGAGGAGGGCGGCGTGCGTGGCGGCGACCGCCATGAAGCCATTGCCGCCGGCTTCCTCCACGGCCTTCTGGCGGGCGCTCATCAGGGGGTCGTCCGGGCGCGGGAACGGGATCTTGTCCATGACGACCAACTGGCAGCTGGGCCCGGGAACGTCCACGCCCTGCCACAGGGACAGCGTGCCGAAGAGACAGGTCCTGGGGTCGGCCGCGAAGTTCTTGATGAGCTCGCCGAGCGTCTCCTCGCCCTGGAGCAGGATCGGGAACTCGGGGATCCGTGAACGCAGCTCCTCGGCAGCCAGCTGGGCGCCCCTCATGGACGAGAACAGGCCCAGGGTGCGACCGCCGGCCGCCTGGATCAGCTCCGTGAGCTCGTCGAGCATGTCCGCGCGGTCGCCGTCCCGGGCGGGACGCGCGAGATGCTTGGCGACGTAGAGGATGCCCTGCTTGCGGTAGTCGAAGGGCGAGCCTACGTCGATGCCCTTCCACTGCGGGAGATCGTCGCCCTCGGTGCCCTCCGGGGCGAGGCCCAGGGAGGCTCCCACGCCGTTGAAGTCGCCACCGAGCTTCAGCGTCGCCGACGTCAGGACCACGGAACGGTCCGCGAAGAGCTTCTCCCGCAGCAGCCCCGAGACCGACATGGGTGCCACGCGCAGGGAGGCACCGAACCGGTCATGGCGCTCGTACCAGACCACGTCCCATTCGGAGCCGTTGGTGATCCGCTCCGCGACGTCGTGCACGTTCTCCACGGCGGCCAGGGCCTGCTTGCGTACCGCGTCCTCGTCCTGGACGGACTTGTCCCGGGTCGTACCGATCGCGGAGATGACGGTGCGGCACGCGTCGCGCAGCGCCATCAGCGCGTACCCCAGGTCCTCGGGAATCTCCTCCAGGCGGCCCGGCAGCGCCAGCTCCATGAGCCGCTCGAAACCCTCGGCAGCGGTCTGGAGCTGGTCTGCGGCCTTCTCGTTGACGAGCTTCGCGGCACGGCGCACCGCGCGGTTGACCTGGCCGGGGGTGAGTTCGCCGGTGGCGACGCCGGTGACCCTCGACACCAGTTCGTGCGCCTCGTCGACGATCAGCACCTCATGCTGCGGGAGGACCGGGGCGCCCTCGATGGCGTCGATGGCGAGCAGGGCGTGGTTGGTGACGACGACATCGGAGAGTTTGGCCCGCTCCCGGGCCATCTCGGCGAAGCACTCCGCCCCATAGGCGCACTTCGAGGCGCCCAGGCACTCCCTCGACGACACCGAAACCTGCGCCCAGGCGCGGTCGGAGATGCCGGGGGTGAGGTTGTCACGGTCGCCGGTCTCGGTCTCGTCGGCCCAGTCGCGGACCCGCAGCAGGTCCTGTCCCAGCTTGCTGGTGGGCGCGGCCGCCTCGAACTGGTCGAAGAGGCCGTCCTCCTCGTCCTGCGGGACGCCCTCGTGCAGGCGGTGCAGACAGAGGTAGTTCGACCGGCCCTTGAGCATGGCGAACTCCGGGCGGCGGCGCAGCAGCGGGTGCAGCGACTCGACCGTTCTCGGCAGGTCGCGCTCCACGAGCTGGCGCTGCAGGGCCAGGGTGGCGGTCGCGACGACCACGCGCTCCCCGTGTGCGAGCGCGGGCACCAGGTAGCCCAGCGATTTACCGGTGCCGGTGCCGGCCTGAACCAGCAGGTGGGAACCGTCGTCGATCGCTTCCGCGACGGCTTCGGCCATGGCCACCTGGCCGGGACGCTCCGTACCGCCGACGGCAGTGACGGCAGCGTGCAGGAGTTCGGGGAGTGAGGGCTTCGTCATAGCGCGACCACCCTACGACCCAGCACTGACAAACGGGTGATCAAGGCGAGGGCGGGGGGCGGGATCAAGGCCGTGGACTCCTCGGGGCGGGGTGAGGCGGATGGGCCGGGTATGGGAGCAGGGTGCCGGGGGTCGCTGGTGGGTGACTCCAGCGTGTGACAGGCCCGAGCAGTGCCAGAGGCACCAGCGGTGCCGCAGGCACCACCGGTACGGCTGGCACCACCGGTACGGCTGGCGCCACCGGTACGGCTGGCGCCACCGGTACGGCTGGCACCACCGGTGCCGCAGGCACCGGCGCGGCGGCAGGCACGAGCAGTGCGGCTCGGCGGGCGGCTCGGGAAGTTCCCGCGATCGGCGGGAACCGGGGCGAGGCACGGTGCGTTCAATGAGTGATGGCGCGGTGACACAGCGCTACAGCAGGTGCCGGACGGAGCGGTCTCGGACCATGAGAGCGGCCCGCTTGGTGGGCAGGTCGACCTCGGCGGAGAACCGGAAGCCGGCGGTCAGGAAAGCGGCGATGGAGGGGGTGTTGCGAATGTCGGGTTCCGCGATGACGCGCGCGCAGAAGGGGCGCCGCGCGAGAACGAGATCGGCCACGGCCCTGAGCAGCGTGCCGCCCAGACCACGCCCGCGGTCGGCAACGGCACCGACCAGGAGGTGGACGCCCGTGTCATGGGGCCGGACAGGGTAGTGGCGGGCCAGCGGGTCCAGGTCCGCCCGGTAGATCTCCCAGTAGCTCATCGGAGTTCCGTCCAGCACGCCGACGCACGGCACGCTGCGCCCGTCACCGGCGAGCTGGGCCCGCACGTGGTCCTCGGTCACACTCGGCGGTCCCGACAACTGCCAGAACTCAGCGGCAGCGGGATCGTTCATCCACCGGCTGATGAGCGGAAGGTCACGTTCGACGCGGACGGGGACGAGGTGGAACAGGCCCGCGGGTGTACCGGCCGGGCCCCATTCGGCCACGCCGTCGAGCAGGTCGTCGTACAGCATGCGGGAGCCGAACCGGGAGGTCGCGGTGAGGGGTGCGGGGGACGACGCCGGGTCCTGGTCGAAACTCGGCCCTGACCCCCTGGGCTCGGTCGTCTCCTCCGCGATCAGGGCGAGGAGTTCGCCCGGGAGCCGAAGATCCATGGTGTCCTCGGGGTCCTCGGGGTCCTCAGCGCTCTCGCCGGTCTCGGTGTCCTCGTCGGCCCTCGTGTCCTCGCCGGACCTGCCGTCGGCGGAGCCCGCACCTGGGTCCGTACTGCGACCTCCGTCGCCAGCGGTACCGGGCGCGGAACCGCGACCTGGGTCACCCCCCGCTGCGGGCTCACTGCCGACGTCGGCATCGGGTTCAGCGGGGAAAGCCGCTCCGGCGGAAACAGGGGTCGCCGTCGGGGCGGACGGGTCGGCAGAAGGCACCAAACGCTCCTCTCAGAAAGGCGGATGGGGCGTGTCCTCGGCGATGAAGGAGGTCGGTCATGGCCGGAAGGGGTCAGGTGATCAGCAGTGGAGAGGGTTGGCGATGGTGACGTATACGGACTGGGTGTCCACCGGGCCGACGAGTTCGTCGAGGCCGTGCAGCCGCGTGAGCAGGTTCGCCTTGCAGCGCAGCACGGGTGAGTCGAGCAGCCGGACGGGCAGCGAGGTACGGAGTCGGGCCGGGCCGGAGGCGACGGTCTTCAGGAAGCGACGGAAGGCGGCGAGGAGCAGTCGCTCGTCGGCCAGTCCCTGGGAGCCGAACGCGCCGACGAGACCGAGCACGTTGTTGACGCCCAGGTAGTACGCGAGGCGTTCGTCGGCGACCTCGTCGCGGACGAAGGTGTCGCTCCGTTCCCCGATGCCGGGCAGCCGGGCGTCGAGTTGCGCGCGCCGGGACTCGCGGAAGTAGTAGCCCTGGTTGTCACGGTAGCGGCCGCCGGTGGGCCAGCCGTCGGCGTCGAGCAGGAGCAGGGTGTTCTGCTGGTGCGCCTCCAGGGCGATGCCGGCCTCACCGTCCAGCCACAGGACGGGACGCACCACGTGCTCCAGGTAGCGCAGGAACCACTCGGCGGCGACGGCTCCGCAAGGCCGGCCGGTGCGGCGGGCGATGCCGGTGACGAGCTCGGACAGCCGGGAGCTCATCCCCGGGCGTTCGCCCTCCGAGCGGTTCGCAGCGGTGCCCGGGCGGTTCGGTGAACACGGGCGCGGTGAGACGAGTCCGGCTACGCAGGACACGTCGTCCGAAGGGCTGAACGGGTTGTGGCGGATGACCACGTCCAGTCCGGGCAGCGGGGTGCCGTCCGGCCCGTCCACGGCGAGCCAGGCGGGGTCGCGCACGATGTCGAAGCCTGGATGCCCGGTCCGCCACTGCTGCCCGAGGCCACTGCGGAGCAGGCGATGGACCTCGACGCCGCGGTGGAGTTCTTTACGCAGGTTCTCTCTACGGGAGTTGGTGATGCGCAGGCCCAGAGACAGTTTGAGCATCGCGGGGGCGCCGGACCGGTAGACGGTGCGCACGGAGGAGGTGGGGTGCCAGGGCGATCCGTGCGGACCGAGGTCACGAAGCTGTCCGTTGTCCAGCAGGGCGGCGGTCTCCGGGCGGTGTCGGACGTCGCGTGCCTGCCAGGGGTGCAGGGGCAGCAGGGCGTGGCCGTCCGGCAGTGGCAGTCCGGGGCCGGCCAGGCGGGCGGTGAGGGAGGGGGCCGGGACAGGGCGGCCGCGTTCGGTCCAGCAGGAGCCGGTGGCGAGAACGGAGGGGGCGACTGCCATCCAGTGCAGGGAGAAGGACCCGCGCAGTTCGGGTGAGTACTGCCGAGCCTCGGCCTCGGAGAGGCCCTCACGGCTCTTGGGTGTCGGGTGCAGGGGATGTCCGAGGACGAGTGCTTGTTCCGCGGCCAGGAAGAGATCGGGGGTGTCGGCCGGCTGTTCCCGGCGTTCGCTGACGAAGGTGGTGACCCTGCGGAGGGAGTCGGCGACACCGGCGACAAGACCGATGCCGTCGTCGCCGACCGAGGCGACAGCGCCGGTGTTGGTGTGAGGGATGCCGCTCGGGGACGAGCCGCCAGTCGGATACTCCCTGGTGAGCAGGGCGGCGACCGTCACGGCGTCGACCACTGGGGCGTCAACGGGCGCGTAGGCCAGGCGTGGGAGGCCGAAACGGTGCCATCCCGTCGGGGACCAGTAGCGAACCGGGACGAGGAGGGCAGTGCCGCTCGCGGGGAGGGGAATGCGGAGGACGCCGTCGGAGGGGGCAGGTTGGCCGGTCTCACGAACCCAGCAGCGCAGCAGGGTTTCCACGGATGCCGAGTGGGCGACGAGGCGGGGGTCGGGATGGCTCAGGAGGTCGGTGGCAGGCCTGCCGCCGTGACTCTCCTGGACGGGCCCTGCTGCCCCGAGACGTTGACGAGGCAGCTCCGATGTCACCGACGTCCCGGGCAGTTGGGTGTCGCCGGAGGCTCCTGTCCACGTCGTGACGGGGTCCTCGGGGGCGGGGGTGGCGTTCAAAGGGGAGTACCTCGGGGGGTGCGGGCCGTGTGGAGCGGGGCGGGGGTGGCGGGGGGTGTTCCCTCGGACGAACGGGCAAGAGCGAGACCGGCGAACGGCGTCAAGGCGCGCCACGCGGCGAAGTTCGGCCCCGCTGCCGTGCCCCGCTCTGCTGGCACTGCATCGCCGCCGCCCGGATCGCGTCGGTCAAGCGGTCGAGAACTGCGGCCGCCTGTTCGTCGGTGATCGTCAGGGGCGGCAGCAGCCGCACGACGTTCGCGTGAGGGCCGCCGAGTCCGACGATGAGGCCGCGGCGCAGGCACTCCTGCTGGACCACGGACGCCAGTTCCCCGACAGCCTGTTCTTCGGCAGTCGGCCCTTGCGCCGTCAACCCCACTGCAGCCGGCCCTTCTGCAGTGGGCCCTTCTGCAGCCGGTTCTACGGCGACGGGACGCTCCGATGCCTTTGGCGGCCCCGGCTCCGTCTCCCCCGCCGCGTTCACCAGTTCCACCCCGATCATCAGCCCTCTCCCCCGCACTTCACCCACACACGCGAAGTCATCGGAGAGTGACCGCAGTTGGTGCAACATCCGCGCGCCGAGGGCCGACGCGCGCTCGGCGAGGCGGTTCTCTCGGACGTGGGCGAGGGTCGCCGTGCCTGCTGCCATGGCGAGTTGGTTGCCTCGGAAGGTGCCGGCGTGAGGAGAGGGTTCTCCGGAGTCGAGGTCGTCGCGATAGACCACGACGGCCAGCGGCAGGCTGCCGCCGATGGCCTCGGAGAGGACCATGACGTCTGGAGTCACGCCGCTGTGCTCCACCGCCCAGTAGGTGCCGGTGCGACCAACGCCTGTTTGGATCTCATCGACGATCAGCGGGACGGACCGGTCTGCCGTCAACTGCCGTACTCGTCGCAACCAGCCGTCCGGCGCGGGGAACACACTGCCGCCCTGGACGGGCTCGACGATCACGCCGGCGGGCAGTGCAGAAGCGTCGGCGCTGAACAGGTCGGGGCGGTCCTGCGCAAGAGGGAGACAGACGACGTCCGCGTCACGACCGCCGAGGTCGTTCCGCCCGGTCGCCGCACGGACCAGTTCGCTGGCCGTCCGCAACGCGTCGCTGCCGGTGGGGCCGCAGAAGCGCACGCGTGCCCGAGCGGCGAGTCCAGGGGGCAGGGTGCGGAAGAGCTCGGCGACGAAGGTGTCCTTGACGGGGGTCGCGAGGTCGAGGGCGTTGAGAGGGGCGCCGGAGTCGAGGACCTTGCGGATGGCTTCGAGGACGACGGGGTGGTTGTGCCCGAGAGCGAGGGCTCCCGCGCCGGAGAGGCAGTCCAGGTAGCGGCGGCCGTCCGCGCCCTCGACCGTCATGCCTCGCGCCCGCACCGGCACGATGGGCAGGGCCCGGGCGTACGTCCGGGCGGCGGACTCACGGACGGACTGGCGGCGCGAGAATCCTTCCCTCGCAGTGCACCCTCCCGGGATGTCGTCGTCCAGGACCGGGGCGTCCGCCCCCGGGGCAGAGCCACCCGCCCCCGTGGCAGAGCCACCCACCTCCGGGCCGGTGCCCTCCACTCGCGGGCCGCCGTCGCCCCTACCCGGTGCCGTGCCGTCGACGAGACCACCGGAGACGGTCTTCACCGGCGCTTGCCCCACAGCGGCCTCCTCCGACGCACAACCCCCAAGGGTGGATTCCGTCACGACTTCCCTGACCTCCCACTGCGCACCGGCCACCAGGGACCGCGCACAGGCAGCAGACCCCGCACCGCTACCAACCCCGGACCGCTCACCCGGTTACGGGTTGCCTCAAGATCCTTTCCGTGACGGAACTGTTGCTGTTCCGTCGGGCCTCCCCCACAGCCACCGCATAGTGTGTGGTGCCGTTCCCGGACGCGGCGTGTCGGCTCGAAGTCCCCGCGCAGCAGAGCGGAGAACCGCGGCCGAGGCACCGGTTTCGTCCACGTTCGTCACCATCAGGGGGAGTCACATCATGCGATCCATCCGGCCGTCGTCCACCACACGCCGAGGGGGGAGGGCGCACCGCAGGAACTCCCCCGTGCTGTTCGCCATAGCCCTCGCCTCGGCACTCGCGCTCACCGCCACCGCCTGCGAGTCGGGTGACGCCGCGGCGGGCGGGGAGGCCTCCGCGTCCGCCACCGCCTCCGACGACGGCAAGCTCCGGATCCCGGACGACATCAGGGACCGGCTCCGCGAGCACGGGATCGACATCGACAAGTGGAAGAACGGCGCCTGGAAGAACTGGGACCGGGACGACTGGCTGCGCGAGGCCCACGAGTACGTCAACCCGATCATCGAAGGGCTGTGGAACCCGGACCGGATGCGGGAGGCGGAGGAGCCCGACCAGGGCGTCGACGAGAGCGACCTCTCCGGTGACCAGGGCGTCACGGATCCCAC
Source organism: Streptomyces sp. (assembly GCF_031181705.1). Lineage (GTDB taxonomy): Bacteria > Actinomycetota > Actinomycetes > Streptomycetales > Streptomycetaceae > Streptomyces. The sequence goes on along the minus strand of NZ_JAPSKN010000064.1, from coordinate 17,974 downwards.
GCCGAGGCCGGTCCGGGCGCAGGCCGTGCCGCCGTCGTACCACGCCGCCGTGCCCACGGCCGGGAAGGTCTTCTTCGACTCCCCCAAGGGTTCGGCCGTCTGCTCGGCGACGGTGGTGAAGGACCCTGCGCACCCGGGCAAGTCCAACCTGGTGTGGACGGCGGGCCACTGTGTGCACGCGGGCAAGAAGGGCGGCTGGTACCGCAACATCGCGTTCGTGCCGTCGTACAACGACGACGGCGAGTCCGTCCAGGAACTGGAGAACGCCACCCGCGAGGACGTCGCTCCCTACGGTGTCTGGTGGGGCGACTGGGCGCAGACCTCGGACCAGTGGATCGAGCAGGGCGGTTCGACGGGCGGTGACGGCGCACCGTACGACTTCGCCGTCATCCACGTGACGCCGGAGAAGGGCAGCGGCGGCAAGTCGCTGGAGGAGACGGTCGGTTCGGCGCTGCCGGTCGACTTCAACGCTCCCGCTGTAGCGCAGGTCGAGAGCGTCACGGCGATCGGCTACCCGGCGGCGCCTCCGTACGACGGGCAGAAGCTGTACCGGTGCCAGGACCGGCCGGGACGGCTGTCGCTCACGGCATCGGACCCGACGATGTACCGGATCGGCTGCACCATGACCGGCGGTTCGTCGGGCGGGGGCTGGGTGGCGACCGGATCGGACGGCAAGCCTGCCCTGGTGTCCAACACCTCGATCGGCCCGGTGACGTCGGGCTGGCTGGCCGGACCGCGCTTGGGCGACGCGGCGAAGGGCGTGTTCGACTCGGTCAGCGAGAAGTTCGCGGACCGGTAGGCCAGGACCGGCCCAGCCCGGAGGGGGCGGGCCGCCCCGGCGGACCGACGTAGGACCGGCGCACGGGCCCCACCGCCTCAGCGGCTCACCGGCTCACCGGCCCACGGAAACCTTCACTGCCCACACAGCACCAGACAGCCCACAAGACCCATCCCTGAGCGCTCAGCACTCAGCACTCAGCACCACACACGTACGCATCAACGGGGGTCATCGCACCATGCGTTCCACACGTACGCCCGCACCGAGGCGCGGGCGGCGCACCGTTCTCGCCGCCACCGGGCTCGTCGCCGCCCTGGCGCTCACCGCTACCGCCTGTGGCGGGTCGGCGGACTCGGCGAGTGACAAGCCCGACGCCACCACCTCGCAGGCGCCGGAGGCCGGCGGCAAGGTCGAGATCCCGGCCGATCTCGCGGGCAAGCTCAAGGAGCACGGGATCGACGTCGACAAGTGGAAGAACGGCGGCTGGAAGGACTGGGACAGGGACCAGTGGCTCAGTGAGGCCAAGGACTTCGTCAACCCGGTGATCGAGGGTCTGTGGAAGCCGGAGCGGATGCAGTCCGCCGAGGAGGCCAACAAGACGGTCACGACGAAGGACGCGTCGGCCGGGCAGGGCATCAGCGATCCGGAACCGTCGCCCGTCGCCGCGCAGGCCGAGAAGACGCCGTACCACCGCAACGCGGCGCCGGTCGGCAAGGTCTTCTTCGACTCCCCCGACGGCCCGGCGGTCTGCTCCGGGACGGTGGTCAAGGACGTCAACCACCCGGGCAGGTCCAACCTGGTGTGGACGGCGGGCCACTGCGTGCACGCGGGCGGCAACGGCGGCTGGTACCGGAACATCGTGTTCGTCCCGGCCTACAACGACCTCGGCAAGTCCGAGGCGGAGCTGAGCAACGCCGACCCGACGCAGATCGCCCCGTACGGCAACTGGTGGGCGGACTGGGCCTCGACGTCGAACCAGTGGATCCAGGGCGGCTCGGAGACGGGCGGTGACGGCGCCGCGTACGACTACGCCGTGCTGCACGTGAAGCCCGAGCAGGGAGCGAAGTCCCTGGAGGAGACGGTCGGTGCCGCGCTGGACGTGGACTTCTCCGCCCCGTCCGCGGCGGAGGCCGCCAAGATGGGCGCCTGGGGCTACCCGGCCGCGCCGCCCTACAACGGCCTGAAGATGTTCAAGTGCGTCGACGTCCCCGGCCGGTTCTCGCTCAGCCCGAGCCTGCCGACGATGTACCGCATCGGCTGCACCATGACCGGCGGTTCGTCCGGCGGCGGCTGGTTCCGGGTGCTCAACGGCAAGTCGGTGCTGGTCTCCAACACCTCGATCGGCCCGGCCGACAACACCTGGCTGGCGGGCCCGCAGCTGGGCCGGGACGCCGAGGCGCTCTACCGGAACATGAGCAGCACCTACGGCGGCCGCTGACCCGCACCCACCCGTGGAGAAGGCCCGTCCCCGACAGTCCGGGGGCGGGCCTCTTCTACGCGCCGGCCGGTCAGGCGAGCGGCGCCGGGACGTACGGCGTGAGCTCCGCCGCCAGTTCCTCGTGCACCCGCACCTTGAGCAGCGTGCCCTCCGGGGTGTGCTCCTCGGAGATCACGTCGCCCTCGTCGTGGGCGCGGGCGACGAGCTTGCCGTGCGTGTACGGCACGAGCGCCTCGATCTCGACCGAGGGACGCGGCAGCTCGTTGTCGATGAGCGCGAGCAGTTCCTCGATGCCCTGGCCGGTGCGGGCCGAGACGGCCATGGACCGCTTCTCGACGCGCAGCAGCCGCTGCAGCGTCAGCGGGTCGGCCGCGTCCGCCTTGTTGATCACGACGATCTCGGGCACGTCGGTGGCGCCGACGTCCCTGATCACCTCGCGCACGGCGGCCAGCTGCTCCTCCGGGTTCGGGTGGGAGCCGTCGACCACGTGCAGGATCAGGTCGGACTCGCCGACCTCCTCCATCGTGGAGCGGAACGCCTCGACCAGGTGGTGCGGCAGGTGGCGTACGAACCCGACCGTGTCGGCGAGGGTGTAGAGCCGTCCGCTCGGGGTCTCGGCCCGGCGCACGGTCGGGTCGAGGGTCGCGAACAGGGCGTTCTCGACCAGCACGCCCGCGCCCGTGAGGCGGTTGAGCAGGGAGGACTTTCCGGCGTTGGTGTAGCCCGCGATGGCCACGGACGGCACCTTGTGGCGCTTGCGCTCCTGACGCTTGATCTCGCGGCCGGTCTTCATCTCCGCGATCTCACGGCGCATCTTCGCCATCTTCTCGCGGATCCGCCGCCGGTCCGTCTCGATCTTGGTCTCACCGGGACCACGGGTGGCGAGGCCGCCGCCCTTGCCGCCGCCCATCTGCCGGGACAGCGACTGACCCCAGCCGCGGAGCCTCGGCAGCATGTACTGCATCTGCGCGAGCGCGACCTGCGCCTTGCCCTCTCGGGACTTGGCGTGCTGGGCGAAGATGTCCAGGATCAGGGCCGTACGGTCGATGACCTTGACCTTGACGACGTCTTCGAGGTGGATGAGCTGGCCCGGGCTGAGCTCACCGTCGCAGATGACGGTGTCCGCGCCGGACTCGAGGACGATGTCCCGCAGCTCCTCGGCCTTGCCGGAGCCGATGTACGTGGCCGCGTCGGGCTTGTCGCGGCGCTGGATCACGCCGTCGAGCACCAGCGCGCCCGCCGTCTCGGCGAGGGCGGCGAGCTCCGCGAGGGAGTTCTCCGCGTCCTGGGCGGTTCCGGAGGTCCAGACGCCGACGAGCACGACCCGCTCCAGGCGGAGCTGGCGGTACTCGACCTCGGTGACGTCCTCGAGCTCGGTGGACAGGCCCGCCACGCGGCGCAGGGCCGCGCGCTCGGAGCGGTCGAACTGGTCGCCGTCCCGCTCTCCGTCGATCTCGTGGCTCCAGGCGACGTCCTCTTCCATCAGGGCATCGGCCCGAAGACCCTCGGGGTGGCTGTGCGCGAAGCGCTTGGTGTCCTGGGAAGGGGAAGAAGAGGAGGTCATTGGATCCTTACGTAGCTGGGAAACCGATGTCGGCGACGGAGAGCCGGGGGCTGGTCCGTCACTGTGCACAACGCATGGGCACTCCGGGAGATTCCCGGCGCCCCGCCCCGCGCCGCGCCGACCTGAAGATGGTCGCACGGCACGGGGCGTCTCGTCACCGTGTTATCGCGCGCCTCCCCCGGCGGAAACGACGGACGCGGCGGGCTCGGCAGACGCGGCGGGCTTTCCGGGCTCCTCCGGCTTCCAGTCCGGGTGCCCGGGCATCGGCGGCGTCTTCTCGCCGTACAGCCAGCCCTGGAAGAAGGCGTCCAGGTCACGTCCGGAGATCTCGGTGGCGAGCCGGACGAAGTCCTGCGTGCCGGCCGTGCCGTCCCGGTGGCGGCTCACCCACGCGCGCTGGAGACTTTCGAACGCCGGGCGGCCGATCTCCTGGCGCAGGGCGTAGAGGACGAGCGCGGCGCCGTCGTAGACGTTGGGACGGAAGATGTCGGTCTTGTGGCCGGGCTCGGGTGCCTTGGGGGCGGCGGGCGGTCCGCCGGCCTCGCGCCAGCGGTCGGAGGCGCCGTAGGCGAGTTTCATCCGGTCCCGCATCGGCTTTCCGGCCTGTTCCTCGGCGTAGAGCGCCTCGTACCAGGTGGCGTGCCCCTCGTTGAGCCACAGGTCGGACCAGGTGCGGGGGGTGACGCTGTCGCCGAACCACTGGTGGGCCAGTTCGTGGACCATGATCGACTCGACGTACCAGGCGGGGTAGACGGGCTCGGTGAACAGTTCCCGTTCGAAGAGGGAGAGTGTCTGGGTCTCCAGTTCGAAGCCGGTGGAGGCGTCGGCCGCGAGGACGCCGTAGGTCTCGAAGGGGTAGCGGCCGACCTTGTTCTCCATCCAGGCGATCTGCGCGGGGGTCTTCTCCAGCCAGGGCTCCAGCGCCTCGCGGTACCGGGTGGGGACGACGTCCCGCACGGGCAGTCCGTGCGGGCCGGTGCGGTGCAGCACCGTGGAGCGGCCGATGGAGACCTGGGTGAGCTCGGTGGCCATGGGGTGCCGGGTGCGGTACGTCCACGTGGTCTGCCCGCCGGACCGGTCCACCCCGGCGGGCAGACCGTTGGCCACGGCCGTGTGGCCGTCGGGCGCGGTGACCCGGATGGTGAACATGGCCTTGTCGGAGGGGTGGTCGTTGCAGGGGAACACCAGGTGGGCGGCGTCGGCCTGGTTGGCCATGGCGAGGCCGTCACCGGTGCGCACCCAGCCGCCCTCGCGGCCCTCGGCGGGCACGGGGTCGCTGGTGTGGCGCACGGTGATGCGCATCCAGTTGTCGTCCGACACGGAGTCCTCGGGCGTGATCACCAGGTCCTCGCCGGCGCTGCGGAACCGCGCGGGGTCCCCGTCGACCTCGACCGACTCGACCTTGCCGTGCGCGAAGTCCAGGTTGATCCGGTCCAGGTCAGCGGTGGTCCAGGCGTCGATGGTGGTGACGGCCCGCAGCGGCTCGCTGTTCGTGCCGGGGTAGGTGAAGGACAGGTCGTAGGAGGCGACGTCGTAGCCGGGGTTGCCCAGATACGGGAAGAGGCGGTCGCCGACGCCGAGCGGGACTGCGGGGGCGCTGGCGGCGACGAGGCACACGGAGACGGCCGAGGCGAGCAGGGCGGCGGACGTCCGCCGGTGTGTGGGGGAAGAGGGCGTGAGGGGCATGCCTCACGGCTATCAGCGCCCGCGTGCGCGGCACGGGCGACGCGCGTCCGGCCCACCCGAACCGGGGACCGGGGCCTGCGCCGCCTGCCGTCTCAGCTGCTCTGCGTCTGCGGCTGGGCCCGGCTCACGTCGTACACCCCGGCCACGTTCCGCATCGCGCGCATCAGGACCGGGAGGTGGGCCGCGTCCGGGAGCTGCACGGTGTAGGTGTGCCGGACCTGCTGCTGGGTCGGGGGTTCGACGGTCGCGGAGACGATCTCGGCTCCTTCGAGGGCCATGGCCTCGGTGAGGTCGGCGAGCAGATGGGGACGGACGAACGATTCGGCGACCAGCGTGACCCGGCACTCGGTGGCCTCACCCCAGCGCACGCCGACCTCCGCACGCCCCCCGTCTTTCATGCGCGCCACCGCCGCGCACTCCACGCGGTGCACCGTGACCGCTCCCCCGCGTACCGCGAATCCGGTGATCTCGTCGGGCGGCACGGGCGTACAGCACCGGGCGAGCCGTACGGTCGCGTCCGGCAGGTCGTCCGTGAGGACGTCGCCGCCGGCGGCGCGGGTGCCGGGCTGCTCGGGGCCCGAGGCGGCCGGTGTGTCCGTACCGGACGGGTCGGCGGGTCGGGACTGGGTCGCTCGATCCGTGGCGGGCCGTGGCGCGGCGGGCAGCCGTCCTCGCGCTGAACGGCTCAACCGATCCCCCGAGGGCCGGTCGGTCTCGACGGTCCGGGCCTCGTGCTCCTGGGCCTCGGCCTGGTCCGGGTGGGCGGCCAGCCACCGCTGGATGGCGATTCGGGCCGCGGGCGTGTGGGCGTGCTCCAGCCACTCCCGGGAGGGCTCGGAGGCGGGGTCCTGGCCCATGAGGAGCTGGACGGTGTCGCCGTCCCTCAGCACGGTGGAGAGCGTCGCCAGCCGGCCGTTGACGCGGGCGCCGATGCAGGCGTGCGCGTCCTCCCCGTACTGCGCGTAGGCGGCGTCCACGCAGGTCGCGCCCTCGGGCAGGCCGAGCGTGCCGCCGTCGGGCCGGAAGACGGTGATCTCGCGGTCCTGGGCGAGGTCCTCGCGCAGGGTCGACCAGAAGTGGTCGGGGTCGGGTGCGGCCTCCTGCCAGTCGAGGAGCCGGGAGAGCCAGCCGGGGCGGGTGGGGTCGACGCGCTCACCGTCGGCCGGGTCGTCGGGGGCGGGGGCGTAGGGGTTGCCGAGGGCGACGACGCCGGCCTCGGCGACCTTGTGCATCTGGTGGGTGCGGATGAGGACTTCGACGACCTGGCCGTCCGCGCGGGCGACTGCCGTGTGCAGCGACTGGTAGAGGTTGAACTTCGGTACGGCGATGAAGTCCTTGAACTCGGAGACCACCGGCGTCATACAGGTGTGCAGCTCGCCCAGGACGCCGTAGCAGTCGGCGTCCTCGTTCACCAGGACGAGCAGGCGGCCGAAGTCGGAGCCGCGCAGCCGGCCGCGCTTGCGGGAGACGCGGTGCACGGAGACGAAGTGGCGTGGGCGGATGAGGACTTCGGCTGTGATGCCCGCCTCGCGCAGCACGGCGCGCACCTCGTCGGCGACCTCGGCGAGCGGGTCGTCGGCGCGGTCGGCGTTGCGGACGATCAGCTCCCTGGTGTGCGCGTACTCCTCGGGGTGCAGGATCGCGAACACCAGGTCCTCGAGTTCGGTCTTGAGCGCCTGGACACCGAGCCGTTCGGCGAGCGGGATGAGCACGTCACGTGTCACCTTGGCGATGCGCTCCTGTTTCTCGGGGCGCATGACGCCGAGGGTGCGCATGTTGTGCAGCCGGTCGGCGAGTTTGATCGACATGACGCGGACGTCGTTGCCGGTGGCGACGAGCATCTTGCGGAACGTCTCCGGCTCGGCGGCGGCGCCGTAGTCGACCTTCTCCAGCTTGGTGACGCCGTCGACCAGGTAGCGGACCTCCTCGCCGAACTGCTCGCGCACCTGGTCGAGCGTCACGTCCGTGTCCTCGACCGTGTCGTGGAGCAGGGATGCGGTCAACGTCGTGGTCTCCGCGCCGAGTTCGGCGAGGATCAGGGTCACGGCGAGCGGGTGCGTGATGTACGGCTCGCCGCTCTTGCGCATCTGGCCGCGGTGCGAGGACTCGGCCAGGATGTAGGCGCGGCGCAGCGGTTCGAGGTCCGCGTCGGGGTGGTGCGCGCGGTGGGCCTCGACGACGTGGCTGATGGCGTCGGGCAGCCGGCCCCGGGCGGCGGGGCCGAGCAGCGCGGCTCTGCCGAGGCGGCGCAGGTCGATCCGGGGGCGGGCCTTTCTGCGCGGCGCTGTCGGCGTCACCGGCCCCGACACCGCGCCCGGCATCGGGCCTGGGGTCACGGGATTCGTGGCCTCCGCACTCATGGGCACCTCCGGCTGCGTCAACCGGCGGACGGGGTGCCCCAGGGCGGACACGGCTCAGGGGCGGCTTCGGTCCCCCGTCCGGGCCGGTGCTTGATGCTATCGAGCCCACCACGCGTGGCTGACCGCCTCTCGCCGAGCGTGAAACTGATCACCCATTCGAGGGACGAATGTGAGGTTTGCACCCGAGTGCAAGGTGACCAGAGTGCTCATGTTCCCGCCAAGTGGCTTGTTCCGTACGGCGTTTTCGGGTCGGATGGTCCGCCGGACAGTGGCGCCGCCTCACCCTTGCGGGACGGCCTGCAGCCAGTCCGCGTCGATCTCGCCCTCGGCCACGATCACCGCCGGGCCGGTCATCTCGATCTCGCCGTCGGGGCGCTCGGTGATCACGAGGGTGCCGCCGGGGACGTCCACGGTGTACGTCACCGGCGTGCCGGTGACCGCGGGGTCGGCGCCGTCGCGGCGGGCGGTGGCCACGGCGACGGCGCACGCGCCCGTGCCGCACGAGCGGGTCTCGCCGGAGCCGCGCTCGTGCACGCGCAGCGCGACGTGCCGGGGGCCGCGGTCGACGACGAACTCGACGTTCACCCCGTCCGGGTAGACGGAGGCCGGGCTGACGGGCGGCGGGGCGTACAGGTCGCCGGCGTGCGCCAGGTCGTCGACGAAGGCGACCGCGTGCGGGTTGCCCATGTTCACGTTCCGCGCGGGCCAGCTGCGCTCGCCGACGCTCACGGTGACCTCGTCGCCGGGGAGCAGCGCCTTGCCCATGCCGACGGTGATGTCGCCGTCCTTGGCGAGGTGCACCGTCTTCACGCCTCCGCGGGTGGCGACCGCGAGGTCCCCCTCGGTCACGTGGCCGGCGCGCTGGAGGTAGCGTGCGAAGACCCGCACGCCGTTGCCGCACATCTCCGCGACCGAGCCGTCGCCGTTGCGGTAGTCCATGAACCACTCCGCCTCGGCCGCCATGCTCCTGGCCTCGGGGTGCGCGGCGGAGCGCACCACGTGCAGCAGTCCGTCACCGCCGATGCCCGCGCGGCGGTCGCACAGGGCGGCGACGGCGGCCGGGGGCAGGTCGATGGTGTTCTCCGGGTCCGGGACGATCACGAAGTCGTTCTCGGTGCCGTGCCCCTTGAGGAAGGCGATCCGCGTGCTCATGCCCCGATCGTACGGCGCGCGCCGCGGGGAGGGCGGGGCGGATTCGTCGTGGGTGTGGGGGTGCCTTGCGGAGTGGGTGCGTCGTGGAGTGGGGCGCCTCGTGGAGTGGGGCGCTTCGCGGCGCGGGGTGCTTCGGGGCTTGCCGCGCGGCTCCCCGCGCTCCTGACGGGCACCTTCAGCGGAGCCGGGCCACCCGCCACACGGCCAGGACGACCACTGCGGCCACCATCACCGCGTACGCGAGGACGACCCGCCAGTCCCCTCTGCGGCCGGAGCCCCTGGCCGGGAGGCCGGGCCAGGTGTAGCCGACGCGGCGGGCCGCCATCATTCCCCAGCCGGCCGCGCAGGAGCAGATCAGCAGGCCGAGCATGGCGATGACGGCCCCGCTGTCGCCGAAGTCGAAGGCGAGCGGGAACGCGAACATCAGGGAACCGAGTGCCGCGAGTCCGACGATGGGCGCGAGCTGCCAGATGCGCAGCCGGCGCTGCGGGCGCAGCTCGACCTCGACCTCGCCCGCGAACATCTCGTCGGGCTCGGGGCCGTCGTCCGTCACACTCGGCGTCTCGTCGGGGCCGTCGGAGCTGAGGCGGTCCGACTCCTCCTCCGGTCCGTCCTCGTGCTCCGGCACGTCCCGCTCGGCGGTGATGTGATCGGTGCTTTGTGCGGTGTCGCGAGGGCCGGCCTCCATCGCCACGCGCCCTCCCAACTAGGACTCAACTCGGTCGATCGAAGCTCGATGATGGCACGCCGCCGAAGGGCCGGATGACGGCCTGGGCGTCCCGATGCCATGACGTGATCAGGCTGTAACCGGTCGTTCGACCAAGGACAGTGCGAGCTGCGGAAGTTCCGTGAGATCGGCCGCAGCCCCACTCAACCAGTGCACCCGTGGATCGCGCCTGAACCATGAATCCTGACGGCGCGCGAAGCGCTTGGTGGCACGGACGGTCTCGGTCCGCGCCTGCTCCATCGTGCACTCCCCGGCGAGCGCCGCGAGGACCTGCTGGTAGCCGAGCGCGCGCGAGGCCGTACGCCCTTCGCGCAACCCCTGCGCCTCCAGTGCCCGCACCTCGTCCACGAGTCCGGCGTCCCACATCCGGTCGACCCGGCGCGCGATGCGCTCGTCCAACTCGGGGCGGGCCACGTCGACGCCGATCTGGAGGGTGTCGTAGACCGAGTCGTGGCCGGGGAGGTTGGCGGTGAAGGGCTTGCCGGTGATCTCGATGACCTCAAGTGCCCGCACGACCCGGCGTCCGTTGCTCGGCAGGATGGCGCGGGCCGCCTCGGGGTCGGCGGCGGCCAGCCGGGCGTGCAGCGCGCCCGAGCCGCGCAGGGTGAGCTCCTCCTCCAGCCGGGCCCGGACCTCGGGGTCGGTGCCGGGGAACTCCAGGTTGTCGACGGCTCCCCGGACGTACAGCCCCGAACCGCCGACCAGGATCGGCCAGCGGCCCTCGGCGAGCAGCGCGTCGATCCGCTCACGGGCAAGGCGCTGGTACTCGGCGACGGACGCGGTGACGGTGACGTCCCAGATGTCCAGGAGGTGGTGCGGGACTCCGCCGCGCTCCTCGGGCGTCAGCTTGGCGGTGCCGATGTCCATCCCTCGGTAGAGCTGCATGGAGTCGGCGTTGACGACCTCACCGCCGAGCCGCTGGGCCAGGAAGACGCCCAGATCGGACTTTCCGGCCGCAGTTGGACCGACGACGGCGATGACGCGGGGGGCGGGGGGTGCACTGCTCACCGCCCCAGTCTCGCAAACCTCGGACCCCACTCTCGAACGAGTTACGTGACGCCACCGCCCCGGGGTCGTTGCCCGTTGCGAGGTTCCTGCCGCCGGATCGCAGAGGCGGCGACCCGGGCCGCGCAAACGGACGCACCGGGCGACGCGGGATTTCGCCCGCACGAGTAACGTATGGAGTGGATATGGGCGTTTTTGCACGCATTCTTCGGCGGTCCAAGGCCACGGAGGAGGCGCCTGCCGCCGAGGCCGGCAACGACGCGGCGAAGACCGGATCCGAGAAGGAGGAGGCGGCGGCGACCGCCGAGGCCAAGACGGCCGAGGGAGCATCGGAGGCCGCCGAGCCGGCGGCCAAGGGCGCCGAGGGCGCCGACGGCGAAGGCGTCGACATCCCCAAGCAGCAGTCCACCGACAAGGCGGCCGACAACGAGGCCGGTGAGGGCGCCCGTACGTGACCGCCCCGCGCGAGGGAAGGTGAACCATGGGTCTTCTGGCCAACGTGAAGGCCAAGCTGGGCCCGGCGAAGGGCAAGGTCTCGCACCTCGCGCAGCGGCACGAGGACAAGATCCAGCACGGTCTCGACAAGGCCGCACAGGTCGTCGACAAGAGGACCAAGGGCCGGTACAGCGACAGGATCCAGTCGGGCACGGGCAAGGCCAAGGGCGCCATGGTCCGATTCGCGCACCAGGGCGGCGCCGTACCGGACGGGGGCGGCACCACCCCGCCGCCGGGCACGGCCACCCCGCCGGCGGGCGGAGCGACCCCACCGGCGGGCGGGGCGACCCAGCAGCCGCGTGGGGCGCCTTCGCCGGGCGGGGCGACCCAGCAGCCGCGTGGGGTAACCCAACCGCCGAGTGGAGCGACTCCGCCGCCGGATGGGATGACCCAGCCGCCGAGTGAGGCGGATCAGTCGCCGGGTGGGGAGTCGTCGAGTGGGTCGCCCCGGCCTGCGGGTGGGGACACCGCCGCCCCGCCGCCGGACGCGGGCCGTGCGGAGCCTCCGCGGGAGGCGGGTGGCCCCGCGTCGCCGGACGACGCGCCACCGCCGGTTTCCTGACCCGCGCGTCGGCACACCGAAGGGCACATCGCCGGACGGCCGTGGAGCACGAGCTCCCGGCCGTCCGGCGTTCCCGTGTCCGCCGTCCGGTCCGCGACGCGGCTACGACCACGTGGCGACGGCGTATCCCACGCCGTACGGCGCGTCCTCGAACAGCAGTGATCCCCCGAGGCCGGCACCCTCGGCAGCGCCGGCCAGCACCTGCCACGGCGCCCGGCCGGACACCTTCAGCTCCCGGGCGAGCCCGCTGTCCAGCGCCAGGAGGGCGGGCAGGTCCGCCGCGCCGAGCGCGCGTCCCACCTCCGCGTCGAAGGGGGCCGCCCGCTCGTCGAGATACCCCGGGGCCTTGAGCGTCCGGCACGCACTGGCGTCACCCATCACCAGCAGCGCGACCCGCCCCGCGCCGGTGACGAGCTGCCGTCCGGCCCGGGCGCAGTCGCCGGGCGCGAGCCGCTCCCCCACGCCGAGTCCTTCCACTGGGCCGTCGGACCACCCGTTCCGCGCCAGCAGCCAGGCGGCCACCGCCAGCGAGTACGGCAGCAGCCGCTCCGCCCCTGCGTCCCCGGCTCGTCCCAGCCGGACGTCGAGATCGACCCCGAAGCCGCGGAACGACCCCCGGCTGCCCTCCGGGTACGTCTCGGGCCCGGGGGCGTCCACCGGGCCGACGACCACCAGCCGGTCCGGACGGGCGGCGGCGAGCACGCCCAGCGCGTCCGTGCAGGCGGCACGCGCGGCGTCCAGCTCCGGAGCGGCACCCGCGGCGACCTCGGGAACCAGCAGGGGCGGGCAGGGACAGACAGCGGCGGCGACAAGCATGATCGGCAGGGTAACCCTCAGCGGACGCGATGCCGCACGGGGCGGGCAGGACCCACACCCACCCCGTCTGCGGCCACGACCTCGCTCAGTCGCAGCCGCACCCGCTCGCCGCCACCGGCAGCGGCTCCGGGACGCCGATCCTGGGCAGGCCGAGCAGGACACCCGTCGGCTGGGACGCCTTCGACGCCTTCTCGGCGTTGCGCTTCTCCCAGGCGTCGCCCGCGCGTGTGCGGCGCACGGCGAGGACGGGGCCCTCGGCGAGCAGGTGGTGCGGGGCGGCGTAGGTGATCTCGACCGTGACGACGTCGCCCGGGCGGACCTCCTGGTCCGGCTTGGTGAAGTGGACGAGGCGGTTGTCGGGGGCGCGGCCGGACAGGCGGTGGGTGGTGTCGTCCTTGCGGCCCTCGCCCTCGGCGACCATCAGCTCCAGCGTGCGGCCGACCTGCTTCTTGTTCTCCTCCCAGGAGATCTCCTCCTGGAGGGCGACCAGCCGCTCGTAGCGCTCCTGGACGACCTTCTTGGGGATCTGGCCGTCCATCTCGGCGGCCGGGGTGCCGGGCCGCTTGGAGTACTGGAAGGTGAAGGCCTGGGCGAAGCGGGCCTCGCGGACGACGTGCAGCGTCTGCTCGAAGTCCTCCTCGGTCTCGCCGGGGAAGCCCACGATGATGTCCGTGCTGATCGCGGCGTGCGGGATGGCGGCGCGGACCTTCTCGATGATGCCGAGGAAGCGCTCCTGGCGGTAGGAGCGGCGCATCGCCTTCAGGATCGGGTCGGAGCCGGACTGCAGCGGCATGTGCAGCTGCGGCATCACGTTCGGCGTCTCGGCCATGGCGGCGATGACGTCGTCGGTGAAGTCGCGCGGGTGAGGCGAGGTGAAGCGGACGCGCTCCAGGCCCTCGATCCTCCCGCAGGCCCGCAGCAGCTTGCTGAAGGCCTCGCGGTCGCCGATGTCCGAGCCGTACGCGTTGACGTTCTGCCCGAGCAGGGTGATCTCGGAGACGCCCTCGGCGACCAGGGCCTCGATCTCGGCGAGGATGTCGCCGGGGCGGCGGTCCTTCTCCTTGCCGCGCAGGGCCGGGACGATGCAGAACGTGCAGGTGTTGTTGCAGCCGACGGAGATGGAGACCCAGGCCGCGTAGGCGCTCTCGCGGCGCGTGGGCAGCGTCGAGGGGAACGCCTCCAGCGACTCGGCGATCTCGACCTGCGCCTCCTCCTGCACGCGGGCGCGCTCCAGCAGGACCGGGAGCTTGCCGATGTTGTGCGTGCCGAAGACGACGTCCACCCAGGGCGCCTTCTTCACGATGGTGTCGCGGTCCTTCTGCGCCAGGCAGCCGCCGACCGCGATCTGCATGCCGGGGCGGGCGGCCTTCTTCGGCGCGAGGTGGCCGAGGTTGCCGTACAGCTTGTTGTCGGCGTTCTCACGCACCGCGCACGTGTTGAAGACGACGACGTCCGCCTCGCCGTCGGAGCCCTCGGGGGCGCGGACGTAGCCCGCGTCCTCCAGCAGGCCGGCCAATCGCTCGGAGTCGTGGACGTTCATCTGGCACCCGTAGGTGCGTACCTCATACGTGCGCGTGCCGCCCACTGACTGGCTCCGGTCGATGCTGCTCATGGGGACAAGGGTAGGCGGTCGGCGCACATGGGTCGGCCGCCTGTGGACAACCCCGCCCGGGGCTCACGGCTCTATGAGCCCGGCCCGGATGGCGTACCGGGTCAGCTCCAGGCGGTCACGCATGCCGAGCTTCTGCAGGAGGTTGGCGCGGTGGCGTTCCACGGTCTTGGCGCTGATGAAGAGGAGTTCGCCGATCTCCTTGGAGGTGTGGCCCTCGGCGACCAGTTTGAGAATCTCCTCCTCGCGTTCGGTGATGGCCCGTTCCGGCAGGCCGTCGCCGCGGTGCAGGCGCTCCAGGTAGGAGCGGACGAGGGCCCGTTCGGCGCCCGGGTAGATGAACGGCTCGTCCCGTACGGCCGCCCGGCACGCCTCGACCAGGTCGCGATCGGCGACCGACTTGAGGACGTAGCCGCTGGCCCCGGCCCTGAGTGCCTCGAAGAAGTACTCCTCGTTGTCGTACATCGTCAGGATGAGGATGTGCAGGCCGGGCAGTCGGCGGGAGAGTTCGCGGGCGGCCTGGAGGCCGGTCATGCGGGGCATGGCCACGTCGAGGACGGCCAGGTCGACGGGGGTCTCCCGGGCCTTCGCGACGGCCTCGGCGCCGTCTCCGGCCTCGGCGACGACCGTCAGGTCCGGCTCGCCGTCCAGGATGAGGCGCACGCCCCGGCGCACCAGGGTGTGGTCGTCGGCGAGCAGGACGCGGATCGGGGCGGGCATCAGCGTGCTCCCTCCGTCACCGGCAGGCGCAGCCGCACGTCGGTGCCGCCGACCGGGGCCGGTCCGACGGTCAGGGCGGCCCCGATCAGCAGGGCACGTTCGCGCATGCCGGTGATGCCGGCGCCCTCGGCGGCGGTGCCGAGTCCCGCCCCGTTGTCGCGGACGAGGAGTTCGACGCCGTCCGGGACGGGCCGGAGCGTGAGTTCGGCGCGGTCGGCGCCGGCGTGCCGGGCGGTGTTGGTCAGGCCTTCCTGGGCCACCCGGTAGACGACGAGTTCCGCTTCCGGGGTCAGGGCGGGGAGGTCGCCGGTGACGTGGTGGCGCACGGTCAGCCCGTGCGTCGTGAACTCGCCGGCGAGCGAGCGCAGGGCGCTGGCCAGACCCAGTTCCTCCAGGACGCCCGGGCGCAGCCGCCGGGCGATCCTGCGGATCTCGTCCAGACCGGCCCGGGTCGCTTCCTGCGCCTGGCCGACCTCGTCGCGCAGGTCTCCGGGGGCCCGGTCGGCGACGCGCTTGAGCTGGAGCAGGACGGCGGTCAGGGTCTGCCCGACCTCGTCGTGGAGTTCCCGCGCGATGCGGTGCCGTTCGCTCTCCTGCGCGGACAGCGCACGGGCGGCGCCCGCGGCCCGCTCGGCCTCCAGCCGGTCGAGCATCGTGTTGTACGTCGTGATCAGCCCGGCCGTCTCCGCCGGGCCGCCGACCACCGGGCGGGAGCCGGGGCGCAGCAGGTCCGCGGTGGCCATGGCCCGGTCCAGCCGCTGCAGGGGCGCCAGGCCGAAGCGCAGCACGAGCGCGTTCCCCGCCAGCAGCAGCGCCAGGCCGCCGAGCAGCACCAGCGCCTCGCCGGCCAGGACGGGAGTGGAGACGGTGACCGGGCCGAGCAGCAGTGCGGTGGCCACGACCAGGCCGGCCGCGTTGAGCGAGAAGATCCGCCAGAACAGCGACACGTTCCTGGTTCCGCCCCTTCCGGCGCTGGCGTCCAACGCCTCCCCGGCCAGTCTCTCCGGCGACCGGCGGCTGCGTATATCCGTCACGACACCCATGTCGCCACGGTACGGCCGGATGGCAGCATGCGGACGTGGCCCGTCCGCTGTATCGACACCGTTCACGGCACCGCTCAGGGCACGGACACAGGCAAGACCGACCGGACGAACAAGGGGAAGCAACGTGTCAGCTCCGCGCCTGAGGGCGACGCCGCTGCCGGGCATCGGGGTCCAGTACGACCTGGAGACCCGCGAACACCGCCATCTGTCGGTGGTCGCGCACCGCGACGGGACGCGCACGGTGAACGTGTACCGCTCCGACGACCCCGACTCCTGTGCGCAGTCCCTGCGGCTGACCAGCTCCGAGGCTGGTTCGCTGATCGACGCGCTGATGCCGTCCCACCACAGCCCCAGTCTGCTGTACACCACGGACCTGGGACTCGTCGCCGAGCGGATCGAGGTGGCCGCGACCTCGCGCTGGAACGGACGGGTCCTGGGCGACACCCGGATGCGGACCGACACGGGCGCGTCGGTGGTGGCGGTGCTGCGCCGGGCCGAGGCCATCCCGTCGCCGGCGCCGGACTTCCGGCTGGCGGGCGGTGACACCCTGATCGTCGTCGGCACGCGCGAGGGCGTCGACGCGGCCGCGACGATACTCGGGCGGGAGTGAACCGGTGCACTCCGCGGTCCTGCTCATCGAGTTCGGTTCCATCATCCTCGGCCTCGGCCTGCTCGGGCGGTTCGCCGCCCGCTTCCAGCTCTCGCCGATACCCCTGTACCTCCTCGCCGGGCTGGCCTTCGGCGAGGGCGGTCTGCTGCCGCTGGGCGCGAGCGAGGAGTTCATCGCCACGGGCGCGGAGATCGGCGTCATCCTGCTGCTGCTGATGCTGGGCCTGGAGTACACGGCGAGCGATCTGGTCTCCAACCTCAAGACGCACTATCCGTCCGGTCTGGTCGACTGCGCGCTCAACGCCCTGCCCGGGGCGGCGGTGGCGCTGCTGCTCGGCTGGGGGCCGGTGGCCGCGGTCGTCCTGGCCGGTGTCACCTGGATCTCCTCGTCCGGCGTGATCGCGAAGGTGCTCGGTGACCTGGGCCGGGTCGGCAACCGGGAGACGCCGGTGATCCTCAGCGTGCTGGTGCTGGAGGATCTGGCGATGGCCGTGTACCTGCCGATCGTCACGGCGCTGGTGGCGGGCGCCGGGCTGCTGGCCGGCAGCGTGACCCTGGCGATCGCGCTGGGCGCGGCGGGCCTCGTGCTGTTCCTGGCCCTGCGCTACGGGCGGGTCATCTCGCGGTTCGTCTCCAGCGACGACCCGGAGAAGCTGCTGCTGGTCGTGCTGGGCCTGACGATCCTGGTCGCGGGCGTGGCCCAGCAGTTGCAGGTGTCGGCGGCGGTGGGCGCCTTCCTGGTCGGCATCGCGCTGTCCGGGGAGGTGGCGGAGGGGGCGCACACGCTGCTGAGTCCGCTGCGCGACCTGTTCGCCGCGGTCTTCTTCGTCTTCTTCGGCCTGCACACCGACCCGTCGAGCATCCCGCCGGTCCTGCTGCCGGCGCTGGGCCTGGCCGTCGTCACCGCGCTGACGAAGATCGCCACGGGCTACTGGGCGGCCCGGCGAGCCGGGATCTCCGTCAAGGGCCGCTGGCGGGCGGGGGGCGCACTGGTCGCCCGCGGCGAGTTCTCGATCGTCATCGCGGGCCTCGCGGTCGCCGCCGGCATCGAGCCGTCCCTCGGCCCGCTGGCCACGGCGTACGTCCTGATCCTGGTCGTCCTGGGGCCGCTCACCGCGCGGTACACGGAGCCGGTGGCGACCTGGTGGGGGCGGCGCCGCGAGCGGGGCCGGCCGGAGCCGGGGCCAGAGCCGGAGCCGGGGCCGACGCCCCGGGCCACGGAGACGGAGGCACCGGTGGCCGACTGAGGGGCCGGGGGGGCGGAGGACTGGTCCGGCGCCCGGCCCCCCCCCGGCCGGCGCCGAGGTCACTCACCCCCGCCCGGCTCCCACCCCTGCTTCCGCAGCACCCCGCGCACGTCCGGTGCCTCGTAGTGCTCCCCCTTGAGGACCTTGCCGTCGGCGCGGCGGG
>NZ_JAPSKN010000210.1 GCF_031181705.1 Streptomyces sp. | reverse complement strand
TCGTGGTAGCCGTCATACGGCTGGTTGGTCATCGCTCACCCTCCTGCGAACGGCGGGAGCACCTCGACCGTGCCGCCGTCGGCCAGCCGTACCGTCTCATGGGCGCGGGTGCCCACCGGGTCACCGTCCACGAGGAACGAGCACCGCCGCAGCACCCGCTCCAGTTCGCCGGCATGCCGCTCGCGCACCGCGTCGAGCGCCTCGGCGAGCGTGGTCGCCTCGTACGCCTCCTCGGCCACCCCGGCCGCGGCCTTGGCGGCGGCCCAGTAGCGCACCGTGACCTCTGGCATCTGCTTCCTCACTCGGGACTCTCACGGGCTCACCCGACGGTGAACCCCGTCAGGCTAGCCCGCCCGGGCGAGGCCCCACTCCCCGATGCGGGCCAGCAGCCCGTCGCCCGCCGCGTGCTCGGCATGCCCCATGCCCGGCTCCAGCCAGAGTTCGCCCTGGTCACCGGCGGCCGCGGCCAGCATCCGGGGATGGTCGAGGGGGAAGTAGCCGTCGCAGTCGCCGTGCACGATCAGCAGCGGGGTCGGGGCGATCCTCGGCACCGCCTCCACCGGGGAGAGCGGGACCGGGTCCCAGTCCCGGTGGTGGATGCGGGTGCCGAACCCGTACCGGCCCACCACCCGCCCCTCGGGCCGCGTGACCAGCCAGTGCAGCCGCCGCATCGGCGCGGTCCCCCGGTAGTACCAGCGGGCCGGCGCGCTCACCGCGACGACCGCGTCGGTCCGGCCCGGGTGCAGTGCGGCGTGCCGCAGCACCACCGAGCCGCCCATGGAGAAGCCGACCGTCACCACGCGCGCGTGACCGCGCTCCCGGGCCCACTCCACCGCCGCCGCCAGGTCGAGCACCTCGCGGTCGCCGACGGTGGAGCGCCCGCCGGACAGTCCGTGCCCGCGGAAGGAGAAGGTGACCACCGCGCCATGGCGGGCGAACGCCCGTGCGATGCGTCGCACGTGCGGGCGGTCCACCGCACCGGTGAAGCCGTGGGCGACGACGAACGCGGGGTGAGCGGAGGGTGTCTCCGGGGCGTCGTATACGGCCGCGCCCGGCTCGTATACGGCGTCGATCGCCACCCCGTCGGACGTGCGGAGAAACGTCCTCACCAGCACCCGAGGGGCCGTTCTCCCGGCCGTCTCGGAGTGCGGACGATCGGTGGAACGCGCCACATGACCTGCCGGACCAGAGCTCATGTGGGCTATTGTGCTGGGCAGAGGACTCGGGCAGCGAAGCCCCCGGGTCCTTTTGTGCTTTCGGAAGCGTTGTATACGAAGCGGGAAACCGCAGGTGTACGGGGCCTTCGGGATCGCAGAGCGTGCTGTGCCAACAAGCGTCCTCGCAGGGACCGAGGAGGAACCAGACATATGAGTTCTCTGCTGCTCCTGACCAATGCCCTCCAGCCGTCCACGGAGGTGCTCCCCGCCCTCGGACTGCTCCTGCACAACGTGCGCGTGGCCCCCGCGGAGGGCCCCGCCCTGGTCGACACCCCCGGTGCCGACGTCATCCTGGTCGACGGCCGGCGCGACCTGCCGCAGGTGCGCAGCCTGTGCCAGCTCCTGCGCTCCACCGGGCCGGGCTGCCCGCTGATCCTCGTCGTCACCGAGGGCGGTCTGGCGGCCGTCACCGCGGACTGGGGCATCGACGACGTCCTGCTCGACACCGCCGGACCCGCGGAGGTCGAGGCACGCCTGCGCCTGGCCATGGGACGGCAGCAGATCGTCGGCGACGACTCCCCGATGGAGATCCGCAACGGCGACCTGTCGGTCGACGAGGCCACCTACTCCGCCAAGCTCAAGGGCCGGGTCCTGGACCTGACCTTCAAGGAGTTCGAGCTGCTGAAGTACCTCGCGCAGCACCCGGGCCGCGTCTTCACGCGCGCCCAGCTGCTGCAGGAGGTGTGGGGCTACGACTACTTCGGCGGCACGCGCACGGTCGACGTGCACGTGCGGCGGCTGCGCGCCAAGCTCGGCCCCGAGCACGAGTCGCTGATCGGCACCGTGCGGAACGTCGGTTATCGATTCGTTACGCCGGAGAAGCCCGAGAAGATGGAGCGCGCCGCCGGGGAGAAGAAGGCCGAGACGGCCAAGGCAAAGCCGGACAACGCGGACGAGTCGGCCGCCCTGGACGCCACCGAGGTCCGCGCCGAGGCGTAGGAGGCGTATCCCGCCGCCGACCTGGGCATCCCTCTTCACACCGGGGCGCCCCGGACGGCAGTCGGGATATCGTACGGAACCTCCTTTACGCCCTGCCCGGAGCGGGTATATCCGCGTAGACTCCGCGCGTGGCCAAGGTGACTCGGGATGATGTGGCGCGGCTGGCAGGGACTTCCACTGCCGTGGTCAGCTATGTCATCAACAACGGACCCCGGCCGGTCGCCCCGGCCACGCGCGAGCGTGTCCTCGCCGCGATCAAGGAACTGGGGTACCGGCCGGACCGGGTCGCCCAGGCGATGGCCTCCCGGCGCACCGACCTCATAGGCCTGATCATCCCGGACGCCCGCCAGCCCTTCTTCGGGGAGATGGCGCACGCGGTCGAGCAGGCCGCCTCCGAGCGCGGGAAGATGGTCCTCGTCGGCAACACGGACTACGTGGGCGAGCGCGAGGTCCACTACCTGCGCGCGTTCCTCGGAATGCGGGTCTCCGGGCTGATCCTGGTCAGCCACGCGCTCAACGACCTGGCCGCCGCCGAGATCGACGCCTGGGACGCCCGGGTGGTGCTGCTGCACGAGCGCCCCGAGGCCATCGACGACGTCGCCGTCACCACGGACGACCTGGGCGGCGCCGAGCTGGCCGTGCGGCACCTGCTGGAGCACGGCTACGAGTACGTCGCCTGTATGGGCGGCATAGCCGAGACCCCCGCGGTCGGCGACCCGGTCTCCGACCACGTCGAGGGCTGGCGCCGCGCGATGGACGAGGCGGGGATCTCCACGGAGGGCCGCCTCTTCGAGGCCCTCTACAACCGCTACGACGCCTACCAGGCCGCCCTCAAGATCCTCTCCGGACCCGAGCGGCCGCCGGCGATCTTCTGCTCCACCGACGACCAGGCGATCGGCCTGCTGCGGGCGGCACGCGAGCTGCGCATCGACGTCCCCGGCGAGCTGGCCGTGGCCGGCTTCGACGACATCAAGGAGGCGGCGCTGGCCGACCCGCCCCTGACGACGATCGCCTCCGACCGCTCGGCGATGGCCAGGGCAGCGGTGGACCTCGTCCTGGACGACGGTCTGCGGGTCGCGGGTTCCCGGCGCGAGCGGCTGAAGGTCTTCCCGTCGCGGCTGGTGGTACGCCAGTCCTGCGGCTGCCCGTAGCCCGCCGGGGCTCCCGGCCGGGGCGCCTTTATATCGGGCATACGAGGTTCTGTCGGGCTTCTCAGCCGGCGCTCAGGAAGCTCTCATGGTCGGGCGACAAGCTCGTTGCCATGACCGAGAGCTTCCACCGCAGTGGCGAGTACGAGAACCCTCACGAGGGTCAGCAGCAGGCCCCGGTGACCCCCGAGTGGCCGCCCCCGCCGGCGTACACCCCGGCACATGCTCCGCAGCCGAAGAAGCGCAAGCGCGGCCCCGTCGCCCTGATCGCCGCCGTGGCGATCGCCGCCGCGGCGATAGGCGGCGGCACGGCCTACGGCATCCAGGAGCTGACGGGCAGCGACACGGTCGCCTCCAGCTCCACCAGCACCACCGTGGTGCCCTCCAGCCAGAAGGGCACGGTCGCCGGGGTCGCGAAGGCGGTCAGCCCCAGCATCGTCGAGATCAGCGCCGCGTCGAACGCCGGGTCCTCCACCGGCTCCGGTGTGATCATCACGAGCGACGGCGAGATCATCACCAACAACCACGTCGTCTCCGGCGCCTCGCAGATCAAGGTGACGACCAGCGACGGCAAGTCCTACACCGCGAAGGTCGTCGGCACCGACAGCGAGAAGGACCTGGCCCTGATCAAGCTGGAGAACGCCTCCGGCCTGAAGGCGGCCACGCTCGGCGACTCCGCCGGGGTCCAGGTCGGCGACCAGGTCGTCGCGATCGGCTCCCCCGAGGGGCTGTCCGGCACCGTCACCAGCGGCATCATCTCCGCGCTCGACCGGGACGTGACCGTCCCGACCGAGGAGGACCAGGGCCGGCAGCAGTCCCAGCAGGGTGACGGGTGGCCGTTCGAGTACGGCGGGCGGCAGTTCAACGGCGACACCGGCGACGACACCACGACGTACAAGGCGCTGCAGACCGACGCGTCCCTCAACCCGGGCAACTCCGGCGGCGCGCTGATCGACATGAACGGCAACATCATCGGGATCAACTCCGCGATGTACTCTCCGGCGGGCAGCGCCTCCTCGTCCTCCGACGCGGGCAGCGTGGGCCTGGGCTTCGCCATTCCGATCAACACCGTCAAGGCCGACCTCGCGAAGCTGCGGGCCGGTGCGACCGACTGAGTCCACCGGGCCGGCCGGCACCGGCCCGGCGGCGCGCGGTCCGGGGCCGGCGCTCCTCCCGGCACCTCCCCGCGGCGTGCGACGCTGAGAGCGTCAGACGCACCCCCGTCCCCATCACCCCCGAGGACCCCGGACCATGAGCCCCGCAGACGGCGACCGTGACCCCCAGCGCATCCTGATCGTCGACGACGAGCCGGCGGTGCGCGAAGCACTCCAGCGCAGCCTCGCCTTCGAGGGGTACGGCACCCAGGTCGCGGTCGACGGCGCGGACGCCCTGGAGAAGGCGGCGGCGTACCGTCCCGACCTGGTCGTCCTCGACATCCAGATGCCGCGCATGGACGGCCTGACGGCGGCGCGCCGCTTCCGCGCCACCGGCGACACGACACCGATCCTCATGCTCACGGCCCGCGACACGGTCGGCGACCGGGTCACCGGCCTCGACGCGGGCGCCGACGACTACCTGGTCAAGCCCTTCGAACTCGACGAGCTCTTCGCCCGCATCCGCGCGCTGCTGCGCCGCAGTTCCTACGCGGCGGCCGTGGGCGCGGGCGACCCGGCCGACGAGGACGCGCTCACCTTCGCCGACCTGCGCATGGACCTCGCCACCCGGGAGGTCACCCGGGGCGGTCGCCCGGTGGAGCTGACGCGCACGGAGTTCACGCTCCTGGAGATGTTCATGGCCCACCCGCGCCAGGTCCTCACGCGGGAGCAGATCCTCAAGGCGGTGTGGGGCTTCGACTTCGAGCCGTCGTCCAACTCCCTCGACGTGTACGTCATGTACCTGCGGCGCAAGACCGAGGCGGGCGGGGAGCCGCGCCTGGTCCACACGGTGCGCGGGGTCGGCTACGTGCTGCGGCAGGGCGGCGCCGAGTGACCAGGCTCGTCCGCCGCTTCCGCTCGCTGCCGATCCGCTCGCGCCTGGCGCTGCTGGTGGCGGCGGCGGTGGCGTTCGCGGTGGCGGCGGTGTCGGTGACGTGCTGGTTCATCGTCCAGGGCAAGTTGTACGACCAGGTGGACGGGGACCTGAAGTCGTCCTACCGGACCATCCAGGAGGACGAGTTCAAGGCAGTGGTCTCGGCGTGCCCCCAGACGCCCTCCAGCACGCTCGGCGGCGGTCCCCGCCCGCAGACGTACGCGCAGCTGGTGCGGGTGGACGGCAGGGTCTGCCTGTTCAACAACAGCATGCCGCAGGTGAAGGTCACGAGCGCCGACAAGGCCGTGGCGGAGGACCCCGACCCCAGGACGGCCCGGCTCCGCAACGGCACGGACGGCGACGGCAACTCGGTGCGGGTGCTGACCACGGCGGTCATCGTCCAGCAGAGCCCGCTCGACAAGGCCGTCGCCGCCGACTACGCGCTGGTCATCGCCGTCCCCCTCAAGGGCACCGAGTCCACGCTCAACGAACTGGCGCTGATCCTGCTGCTGGTGTCGGGCATCGGCGTGATCGGCGCGGGAGCCGCCGGTCTCGCGGTGGCCCGGGCGGGACTGCGCCCGGTCGACCGGCTGACGGAGGCGGTCGAGCACGTGGCCCGCACGGAGGATCTGGACGTCCGTATCCCGCTGGACGAGGACAGCGACGACGAGGTGGCCCGCCTCTCCCGCTCCTTCAACTCCATGACCTCCGCCCTGGCCAGCTCCCGCGAGCTCCAGCAGCAGCTCATCGCGGACGCCGGCCACGAACTGCGCACCCCCCTCACCTCGCTGCGCACCAACGTCGAACTCCTCACCCGCAGCGAGGAGACCGGCCGCCCCATCCCGGAGGCGGACCGCAAGGCGCTGCTCGCGTCGGTGAAGGCCCAGATGACGGAACTGGCCGCGCTCATCGGCGACCTGCAGGAACTGTCCCGCCCGGACACCGGCCAGCACGCCGGCCGGACCCAGATCGTCGCCTGGCACGACACGGTCGAGTCGGCGCTGCGGCGGGCCCGGCTGCGCGGCCCGGAACTGACGATCACGGCGGACGTCGAGCCGTGGTTCGTCCGCGCTGAGCCGTCCGCGCTGGAACGGGCGGTGGTGAACATCCTCGACAACGCGGTGAAGTTCAGCCCGGACGGCGGCACGGTCGAGGTACGCCTCACCGGCGGCACCCTCACCGTCCGCGACCACGGCCCGGGCATCCCCGCGGACGAACTCCCCTACGTCTTCGATCGCTTCTGGCGCTCCCCGAGCGCACGGGCCCTGCCGGGCTCGGGCCTGGGCCTGTCGATCGTGGCCCGGACGGTGCAGCAGGCGGGCGGGGACGTGTCCCTGTCCCCGGCGGAGGACGGCGGCACGGTCGCGACGATCCGGCTACCGGGGGCGTCGGTGCCTCCCCCGGAAGCACCGACGGCTACCGCGTGACGAAGGTGAGGAACGACGCCCAAGGGCTTGTGCCGAACACGAGTACCGGGCCGTCGGGGGTCTTGCTGTCGCGGACCGGGATCAAGTC